>NZ_JBSXNZ010000079.1:0-104694 GCF_056857895.1 Marinobacter sp. B-21 | reverse complement strand
TCTCTGGTTGTGAAAGAGCATGCAGGTTAGACTTGGACATGGCGTATCATTCCTCTGTTGGTTGTGATCGTCGCGGTGATCAACCAACAGGATACGCCACCTCTTCAGCCTGCTTCCATACACCAGAAATCACCATAACTCTCTGTATTGTGCTTTCATTGTTTTTTTGTCTCTCGGTGCTTTCATATACTTTGTTATCGGTTCAAGTAATTACGAAGGATTTAGCTATTTTGTTTAAGTGATTTTATGAGATTTATCAATTAATGACTATAGATATAGTAACTGTAAACTGGAACGCAGGCACCCAGCTCCAGGATTGCCTGGAGTCCATCAACAGGAACGCCAAAGGCGAAGTCTCTCGGATCATTATTGTGGACAATGGCTCTACAGATGGCTCTGCTGATACAGTTGAGGGGTTGCCGAATGTGGAGGTAATCCGCACTGGAAAAAACCTGGGCTTCGGTGCAGCCTGTAATATTGGCGCGAAAGCGGGCCAATCTCCCTACATACTCTTTCTTAATCCAGATACCCGGCTGGAAGCCGATTCCATATCTGTGCCTTTGGCTTTTATGGAACGGCCAGAGAACGGGAAAGTCGGAATTTGCGGCATTCAACTGGTGGACGAGCAGGGCAGGGTCAGTCGAACTTGCGCACGCTACCCGACATTGGGGCGCCTGGTGTCCTCCGCGCTGGGATTGGATAAGTTGCCCGGTTTGACGGGCAGCGGCATTCATATGGCTGACTGGGGGCACGGCGAAACAACTCGTGTCGATCATGTTATGGGGGCGTTCTATCTTATTCGACGCCGGGCTTTTGAGGTAGTCGGTGGGTTTGATGAGCGTTTCTTCGTTTATCTGGAGGACGTTGATCTTTCAAAAGGTGCAAATGAAGCAGGCTGGCCCACGTGGTACTTAACCGAAGCCCAGGCCTTCCACGCCGGTGGCGGTACTTCCCGGCAGGTTAAGGCACATCGTCTTTTTTATTCATTGCGCAGCCGTTTGCTCTACGCGTTCAAGCACTTTCCCCGTTGGCAAGCCTGGTTGCTGCTGGTCGTTACCAATGTTATTGAGCCGTTTACCCGCTCGGCCTGGTGTCTGTTGCGCGGCGATGTTACCGGTGTTAAGCACACCTGGGCAGCGTATCGCATGCTTTGGCGCGCTATGGGCCACATTCTGCGAGGCGAGGGGCGCTATAACCCATGAAAGTCCTGCTGTTATCCCGCTACGGACCGTTGGGCGCCAGTTCCCGTGTTCGCTTCTTGCAGTATTTACCGTATTTCCAGTCAAAAGGCATCGAAGTCACTGTAAAGCCGTTGTTGTCGGATGCTTACGTAAAGGCACTGTACAAAGGCGGTTCCCGCTGGCGCGAAGTGTTGAAAGGCTACGTGGTTCGGATTCTGGCATTACTTTCTGCCCGACGGTTTGATGTCGTCATTATCGAGAAGGAGCTTTTTCCCTTTATGCCGGCTATTGCCGAACGTTTCCTGAAACTCATGCGCGTGCCCTATGTTGTGGATTACGACGATGCCCTGTTTCATCGTTACGATTGCCATACCTATCGTTGGGTGCGGAGGTTGTTGGGGCAAAAAATCGATTCCGTTATGCGCCATGCCAACTGCGTGACTGCCGGTAACCGGTACCTCGCAGATCGGGCCCGGAAGGCCGGCGCAAAAAGAGTCGAAATTATCCCGACGGCGGTAGATGCTGACCGTTACCGGCCCAGGCAAAAAGCGAACTCAGAAGTCCTGACAGTGGGGTGGATAGGCACACCGCAAACCAGTCATTATCTGGAAGTGCTGGTTCCTGTGTTTGAAACGCTCAAGCAAGTGCTGCCTGTGCGCTTTGTCGCCGTTGGGGCTAATCCGGCAGATTTTGAAGGTACCCCGGTGGAGACCTGGCCATGGACGGAAGCTTCTGAAGTGGACTCCGTGCAGCAATTTGATATCGGCGTCATGCCTTTGGTCGACTCGCTGTGGGAGAGAGGAAAGTGTGGCTATAAGTTGATTCAGTACATGGCGTGTGGAGTGCCCGTTGTGGCGTCACCTGTGGGCGTTAACTGCGAGATTGTCGAGGAAGGAAAAACGGGGTATCTCGCAAGTTCCCCGGATGAGTGGCGGAGCACCTTGTTTGATTTGTTGAACGAAGATCCCGCAGTAAGAGCCCGGATGGGAGGCAATGGCAGGGAGCGTGTGTGGCGATGCTATTCTACAGAGACTCAGGGACCACGAATTGTGGACGTTTTGAGGCGTGCCAAGGGAGCGGGCTGCGATGACGGAGTTTAAGAAAATACTCCCACGGCAGCCAAAGTCTTGGTTGATCACAGGCTTTGCCGGCTTTATCGGCTCCAACCTCATCACACTCGACCAAAAAGTAATCAGGAATTCTAATGTGTAAGGCGAGCAAACGTTGGCAGCCAATCCCAAAGTAATACTGTTCGTGGTCAATGCCCCTGAGTTTTTTCTGTCGCATCGGTTGCCGATAGCCGTTGCTGCCAAAGAAGCAGGGTACGTGGTGCATGTCGCCTCGGCTCCTGGGCCTGGCGTTGAGACCATTCGGGCGAAAGGTTTCCTCCATCACCCGATTGGTTTTGCGCGAAGCGGGCAGAATCCGTTAGTGGAACTCAGAACTCTGGTGAGTTTAGCCCGGCTTTTTCAGAAAGCTCAACCAGATCTTGTTCACCTTATAACTATTAAGCCGGTGCTCTATGGTGGCATTGCGGCGCGGTTGGGTCGGGTGCCTGGCGTTGTTTCTGCGGTTTCGGGGCTGGGTACGGTATTTCTGGCAGATTCCGTACTGGCAAAGCTGCGCCGATGGCTGATTGTCAAATTATACTCGGCAGCTTTCAAGCAGAAGCGTTTGGCGGTTATTTTTCAAAATCCGGATGATCGCGATACTTTGATCTCGCTGGGTGCTCTGCATGGTGGTGATGTCCGCTTGATACGAGGTTCCGGCATTTCGCTGGATGACTTTCCCTCTGTGCCTGAGCCGGAGGGGGGTAAGCCGGTGGTGGTGATGGCCGCGCGCCTGTTGAGAGATAAGGGGGTATTTGAGTTCGTTGAAGCGGCCAGACTCCTCTGGAATCGTGGTTTAGAGGTCCGGATGAGGTTGATTGGTTCCGCGGATCCGGGAAATCTTACAAGTGTAACTGAGGCGGAGCTTGATCAGTGGCGTAAGGAGGGAATAGTCGAATTATTGGGATTCCGCTCTGATATTGCAGCGCAGTACACTGCTGCGAATATCGTGTGCCTTCCGTCTCATCGCGAGGGGCTGCCCAAGAGCCTTGTGGAGGCTGCTGCCTGCGGGCGAGCCGTGGTGGCGACGGATGTGCCGGGTTGCCGAGATGCGATAACACCCGGTGAAACCGGGCTTCTGGTTCCTGTTAAGAATCCAGTTGCCTTGGCGAACGCAATTCAAAAGCTGATTGAAAATTCCGGGCTTCGGAAAAGAATGGGGAAAGCCGGTCGCATGCTGGCGGAAGATGCCTTTTCTATTGAGCACATTGTCGCCCAGCACTTGAAAATCTATGACGAGGTTTCGGGGCATGATTAACTACGGATGGTTTAGTTCATGAGAGTTTTACTAACTGGCGCCACTGGATTTATTGGAAGGCGCCTTGCGCACCAGCTTGACCAGTCGGACCGCGTTTCGTTGGCGTGTGCGGTCCGCCAATCTGGCACCGCAGTTTGTGGAAAAGAGTTTGTTGTTGGTGAGCTGAATACGAGCACAGATTGGGTGGCAGCGCTGAATACACAGGATCTGGTCATTCACGCAGCTGCCCGTGCTCATGTTATGCGGGATGAAACCGAAGATCCGCTGGCCGAATACCGCAAAGTTAACGTCGACGGCACGCTCAATCTTGCCCGCCAGGCCGCCAAAGCCGGTGTCCGACGGTTTATATTTATCAGTTCCATCAAGGTGAATGGTGAACACACCCCATTGAATCAACCTTTCAGGCCGGATGATAAACCTGCTCCCGAGGACGCCTACGGCATCTCCAAGATGGAGGCGGAGCAGGCATTGCAGGCTTTAGCTGAGGAAACCGGCATGGAGGTGGTTATCATCCGCCCGCCTCTGGTATATGGCCCCGGTGTAAAGGGTAACTTTGCCACCATGATCAAACTGCTTGAGAAAGGCCTTCCTCTCCCCCTGGGAGCCATCCACAACAAACGCTCTTTGGTGGCTCTGGATAATCTGGTGGACCTTATAATCACCTGCATTGATCACCCCAGGGCCGGTAATCAGGTGTTCCTGGCCGGAGATGGCGAGGACCTTTCTGCTACGGAGTTGTTGCGTGGAATCGGTAAGGCTATGGGTAAACCTGCCCGTTTGATTCCGGTACCTGCAGGGGTATTGATGTTCGGTGCGGGCCTGCTGGGTAAAACGGCAGTTGCGCAGCGCGTGCTGGGTTCTTTGCAGGTAGATATTTCGAAAGCCCGTAACCTACTGGGCTGGGAGCCGCCCTTTTCAGTTGAAGAAGGGCTGCGCCGCTGTTTCGATCCGGAGAATGTATGCTGATTCGTTTGTTTGATTTTTTCTTTTCCCTGCTTGGGCTGGTGTTGGGGGCTCCGATATTGCTGATTCTGCTGGTGGTGGGCCTTTTTGATACCGGCTCGCCGCTGTTCCGGCAACAGCGGGTGGGGCGGAACAAAAAACCGTTTACCCTGGTCAAGTTCCGCACCATGAGGAAAGGCACCGCTTCGGTGGCAAGTCATCTGGCCAGTGCCAACGCGATCACGCCTTTCGGCCGCTTTCTGCGTGGCACCAAGCTGGACGAGCTTCCCCAGCTGTGGAACGTGCTCAAAGGAGAAATGAGCCTCGTTGGCCCCCGGCCTTGTTTGTTCAATCAGGAGGAATTGATTGCCGAAAGGGAACGGCGAGGCGTACTTGGTGCCCGCCCCGGTATAACAGGCCTGGCGCAGGTCAATGATATCGATATGTCTACCCCTCGCCTGCTCGCGGAAACCGACCAGAAGATGCTTCAGAATCTCACCCTGCCTGCGTACTTCAAGTACATTTTCATGACCGTCGCCGGCAAAGGCGCGGGCGACCGTATACCGGGGGAAGGCGGGTAACCAGCCCACCTCGCGGTCCGGCTTTGCCTGAAATCTGGTTAAAATACATGCATTCTGAAAGCTTTAACAATTCTTTACCCGCCTAACTGCCTGAAACCCCGTGTGTCAGCCTTTTTTCCATTTTTCTGTTCCTGCGATTGCAGTAGAATCTGCGCGCATTCACCTAAGAGCATTCACGAACTGACAGGGACGCAGTCGGGAGTTTGTTGTCCCCGCCTTTATTTTGCCTGTCCTTAACTGATATCCATTCTATGACCTCAAAACACTGGGCCCTGGTCGGTGGGGCGGTAGCGTGCCTGATTCCTTTTGCCACCTTCTCGGCACCCTGGGTCAGTCCCGGAGATCTTCGGGCGCGGCACCAAATCCAGAGCCAGGCGGATTCCGGCCAGCTCAACCGGACAGTTACCACCTGGCCGATACAGAAGCAAGCCGTAGACCGCGAGACAAAGCGCGGAGCAAGCAGCCGTATCACTCTGGAAGGCGCCTCGGAGACACCCTTTCTGCGAAGCTTCGCCGGCGAACCCCGTGAACAAGGTGAGCTGGGCCTCGATATTGAGTACCAGGGAGCCTGGTGGGCAGCCGGTGTTAGTCCTTCCGTGGCTGTAAATCCCTCCGATGACGACACGCTCCGGCTGGATGGCTCTTTCATCACCCTCAGTGCCTTTAACTGGCAGTTCGGAGCCGGTGCTATTGACCGCTGGTGGGGCCCTGGCTGGCAATCCAGCCTGATCCTCTCAGACAACGCCAGGCCGGCCCCCGGGATCTGGTTTAACCGAGTGGACCAAGCTCCCTTCGAAACGCCGATCCTTTCCTGGATTGGCCCCTGGCAGTTAACCTTTGCAGCCAGCCAGCTCGAACAAGCGCGTGAAGTACCAGAGCCCTTGTGGGTTGGTGTCAGGGGGACGTTTCGCCCGGTTAAGGGCCTGGATATCGGGCTCACGCGGACCTTTCTGTTCGGCGGAGAGGGGCGTTCTTCAAGCCCGGGTACCTTCTGGGATGCCTTTACCGGCAATGATAACCCCCGGGACAGCTCACAAGACCCGAGCAACCAGCTCGGCGCCGTCGACGTTCGTTACGGGTTTGAGGTTGGAGGCGAGACTGCCGGGGTTTATGGCCAGATGATGGGAGAAGACGAAGCCGGAGGCTTTCCCTCCCGAAAATCCTGGCTCTTCGGTGCAGACGCCACCACGAGCCTCTGGGGCCGGCAACAGCGCTGGTTTGTTGAAGGCGCCGATACCCTTGCGGATAATCTGTTCGGGGATCCGATGCCCGATATCAGTTACGAGCACAGGGTCTACCGCACCGGGTACCGGTATAAGGGGCGGAACATGGCGGCATCGATAGATTCTGATAGTCAGTTGATCACTCTTGGTTATTACGACTTTTTCGAACGAGGCAGCACTCTGGGGGTCTCCCTCAGTTTGCTGGATCTTATGGGAAATCCCGATTCCCGCGTTAGCACACCGGATCCTGAGGTAGAATATACGGTTCCCGCACGCGATCAGCGTGTCTTTGTGGTTTCCGGGTACTACGAGATACCCGTGCGAACTGGCAAGCTGAGCCTTTTTGCACAATTGGCGGAAGACAAAATTGAAGTCCGCTCCGGTGAGCTGGATCAGTGGTCCTTGTCAGCCCGTTGGACCCATTCATTCTGATAAATCTTACTCATTCTGATACCCAAAACTCAGGCCCCGTGCACATGAAGTCAGTATCACCCAGAAAAATTCCCGGCAAATTGCTCCTGTCGTTGGTGTCTTCATTCCTGATGGCAGGCTGCGCCGCGACTGGAGGTGGGCATCAGGCTGCTTCTTCAAAAGGCTATACGTCAGATTGGATGTACACAGGGGACAGCATCACCTACCTTTCAGAAGCGCACTCAAACGAGGTGGAACAGGCTGGGCCCGGTGAAGTGGTGTCTCTGGCCAGGACGCCCTGGGGAGAAAACATCCGAATCGAAATGAAGGCCAGGTACTTCTCCGCTTCCGGAAAACCCTGCTTTTCAACCACCATCATAAGTCAGGGTGTTGCACCTGATGCCGTTAATCTTTGCAAGTACGGCTCGGGGCGCTGGGGTGCCACGCGGGCCTTCTCTCCTGCGGAAACAGACCGCCCGCAGCTGACCGTAGGAGACGCCAAATGAACGAGGTGTCTCTGAAAAAGCTCATCCAGGGGCTATTCTTGCTCCTGGCAGTTTCATTGGCCTTGCCACTCCAGGCCCAAAGCCTGGGCGACATTCCCGCCAGCCAGAGGGAAAGGCTATTACCGCAGCTTGAAGCGGCCACTCAGGCAAGCTCAGCATCCGAAGCGGATGCGGCCGCCAGTGAAGCGCAATCCAATACCAATCGCCAGACGGGCACCTATGGCCCGATTCTGACAGAAGATCAGAAAGCGGAACTGACACCCTTCGGCGCAGGCCTGTTTGAAGGCGGCTTCCGGGGGCTGCGTTCAGATGGCCTGAACCCGGATTACCGGGTACTCCCCGGCGACCAGATAACCCTGAGGCTGTGGGGTGCCATGGAACTGGACCGGGTGCTCCCGGTTGATGCCCAGGGCAATATCTTTATTCCCTCTGTAGGCCCCGTGCAGGTTGAGGGTGTCACTCACGCCCAGCTTGATGCGATTGTAAAATCCGCTGTGCGGAAGGTGTACCCGGATAACGTCAGCGTATACACCAACCTTCAGGGCGTTCAGCCGGTCGCCGTATTTGTAACCGGATTTGTGAACAAGCCTGGCCGTTATGTTGGCGTGCCCAGTGATTCTGTGCTTTACCTTCTGGATCAGGCCTCCGGTATCAACCCGGATCTGGGCAGCTACCGCAACATAACCCTCAGGCGAGATGGCAAGGTGATCGCCGAGCTGGATCTGTACGACTTTATCCTCAAGGGCGACTTGCAGCATCCGCAACTGCAGGATGGCGATACCGTTTTCGTAGAGCGCCGCGGCCCGGCGATCACCGTGCTGGGCGACGTAGGCCAATTCCATGTCTTCGAGCTGAAAGATGGCCCCTTGATGGGTGCCAGGCTCACTGAAATGGCGCCACTGCTGCCTGGGGTTTCCCATGCTTTGATACGCGGAAAACGTGGCGTAGAGCCCTATTCCGGGTACCTCCGGCTTGCGCAATTCAAGGCCACGGCACTGGCCGATGGCGACGAAGTGATTTTCCTGGCAGACCAGCGTGCCGACAGCCTGGTAGTGCAACTTGAAGGCGCCTACCTCGGCCGCTCCTATTACGTGGTTCCCAAAGGCACCTCCTTGCATGAACTGCTTAACGAAGTGGCGGTAAACCCTGAAGAAACCGCCTACGAGAGCATCTCCATCCGCCGGAAAAGCGTTGCCGAGCGCCAGAAAGAAGCGCTCGATGAAAGCCTGCGCCGCCTGGAAACCACCTACCTCGGCGCTTCCTCCTCTACGGCTGAAGAATCCGCCATCCGGGCCAGAGAAGCTGAATTGATCTCCCAGTTTGTGCGCGAAGCCCGCCAGGTAGAACCCAACGGCCGCCTGGTGGTGGCCCATCAGGGCAAACTGGTGGACATCCGCCTGCAGGATGGCGACGTGATCACCTTGCCCCAGCGCACGGATTCCATTCTGGTCAGCGGAGAAGTCTATATTCCGCAATCCCTGGTCTACGTACCGGGCCGAGCTGTCAGCGACTACATCGAAGCGGCAGGCGGATTCAGCCAGCACGCAGACGATGATCATATTCTCATCGCCCGCCAGAACGGCGAAGTTAGGGATGCCGGCGAAGTGCCATTGCGCCCGGGCGACCAGATTCTGGTCTTGCCAAAGGTTGAAACCAAGAATCTGCAGATCGCATCAACGGTCACCCAGATTCTATACCAGATTGCTGTTGCAACCAGGGTAGCCCTTGATCTCTGATGGCTGAAGCGATTGTTCGAAGCCCCTGGCGGGTAACCATCCACGTCTGGCATGCGCTGTTTATGCGTGAGGCACTGGCCCGCGTTACCGCGGACCGGGTTGCCTGGTTCTGGTTGATGGCAGAGCCGGTTGCTCATGTGTTGCTGCTGGTCTGGGTGCGGACGCTCATCGGGCATGCCCGAATCATTCCCGGTGCGGATTTCGTGCCCTGGCTGGTTGTTGGTGTAACAACCTTTATTCTGTTCCGCAATCAGATGAACCGTGGGATGAACGCCATTTCGGCTAACCGGGCACTGTTTGCATACCGGCAGGTCCATCCGGCAGACACCCTGTTTGTTCGTTCCGGCCTTGAGGGCGTGCTCAGCACCATTGTAATGCTGGTTCTGGTGCTCGTGTTTACCCTTCTGGGCCAGCACATGGTGCCGCATGACCCCTTATATGTAATCGGTATCTGGTGCCTGGTGTGGCTTTTCGGCCTCGGGGCTGGCCTTGTTTTCTCGGTAGTCATCACCGTACTTCCAGAACTGCAAAAATTTGTGACTATGATTATGTTCCCGTTGTATTTTCTCTCGGGCATCATCATTCCGGTACAGTATTTCCCCCAGGACATCCGTTATTATCTTCTATTCAACCCGGTACTCCACCTCATCGAGAATATCCGTTATGGATTTTTTGAGGGCTATCGGCTGATAGATGGAGTCAGCCTGCTGTATCCCGCCTGGTGGGTTCTCGGTGCCCTGTTACTGGGCTTGCTCTTGCAGGTGCGTTACAAGGTCAGGCTATTGGCCCAATGATCGAAGTGCGAGACGTATACAAACGCTACCACGGCCCTTTTGGCGGCGATTGGGTGCTCAAAGGTGTTGATTTCACGATCCCGAAAAACACCAGCGTGGGCATTGTCGGCCGCAACGGTGCAGGTAAGTCCACCCTGCTGCGTTTGATTGGTGGCATGGATGCGCCGGACAAAGGCAAAATCACCCACCACTGCCGGGTATCCTGGCCAATCGGTCTTGGCGGAGGGTTCCAGGGCTCTATGACCGGCCGCCAGAACGTCAAGTTTGTTGCCAGGATTCACGGCGGTAACAGCCGTATTCCGGAGCTGATCCAGAAAGTCCAGGATTTCGCGGAAATCGGCAAAGCCTTTGACCAACCCGTAAAAACCTACTCATCCGGTATGCGCAGCCGCCTCGCCTTTGGCCTGTCGCTGGCGTTCGATTTCGACGTGTACCTCTCAGACGAAGCCACAGCCGTAGGCGACAAAGCCTTCAAGGAAAAAGCCACCAAAGCCTTCCATGACAGGGTAGGGCAAGCAAGCATTATCATGGTTTCCCACCAGGAAGGCATGCTCAAAGATTTATGCCAGGCCGGCGTTCTTCTGGAAAAGGGCAATGCCACCTGGTTCGACAACATCCACGATGCCATCAAGCAATACCACGAGAGCCTCGGTAAATGACCCGATTTCTGAAGAAAAACCCGTTCTGGCTGCTGGCCCTGGTCGCTGTTCTGCTGGCGATAGTCTATTGGGGCCTGCTGGCAACAGACCGGTATGTATCGAGGGCCCACATAGTCCTGCAGTCCCCCGAGATCAACCCGGCCAGCCTGAACGTTTCTTCTCTGCTTTCCGGAACCAGCGGCTCCGGAGATCTGCTTTTGCTGAAAGACCACCTTGAGTCCGTCAACATGATTCGCAAGCTGGATGAAAAGCTGAAACTGCGAAGCCATTACACTCAGCCCAGCATTGACTGGTTGTCCAGACTTGAAAGCAAAGACGTACCCATCGAAACCTTCTACGAGTACATGCAAGGCATGATCAAGGTGCACTTTGACGATTATGCCCAGTTGCTGCAGGTTCAGGTTCAGGCCTACACCCCGGAGATGGCTCAGGCCATAACCCAGGCACTGCTTGAGGAAGGTGAACAGCACATGAACCTGATGGGCCAGCGCCTTGCGCAGGAGCAGGTTGAGTTTATTGACCAACAAGCCCAGCAGTTGGAGCAGAGGTTGTTCGAGGCGCGCGATGCCATCCTGAAATACCAGAATGAGAACGGACTGGTCGCCCCCACCCAAACCGTGGAAGCTATCTTTACAACCGTGTCTCATCTCCAGGCTGAGTTAGCCTTACTGGAAGCCCGGATCAAATCCCAGAAAAGCTTCCAGAGCGAAAGCTCTCCGGAGGTCCGTAAGTTGCGTAACGAAGCCCAGGCCCTTGAACAACAAATCGAAATCGAAAGAAACAAGCTGGCTCGCGAGAGTGGTGAATCCCTGAACCGGGTTTCTGCCGAATACGAAACCCTGGAAATGCGCGCCAAATTTGCCCTGGAGCTCTACTCCAATGCCCTTGTTGCGCTGGAATCAACCCGGGTGGAAGCCTCCAGAAAACTCAAGCAGATCTCCGTTCTGGAATACCCGACGCTTCCGGAATTTCCCACCCGGCCCGAACGGTTATACAACATCACCGTGTTCGCCATTATGGTGCTGTTGATCGCCGCCATTTTTCACCTGATTGCATCTGTCGTCAGGGACCATCGGGACTAACCAGATAGATGGCGCCGAACCGGCCTGACACTCCCAATAACTGGCAGCAGTTTGCCCACGAGCATGGCATCGAGGGGAGACCGGTTGTCGCTTTTGGTTTCAATCCCCACTGGCGGCCGGCGCTGGCGAGTTTTGTTCAGGGAGTGAAGATTCGCCACGTAAGACATCCGGGCAGGATCCCCGGGGGAGCCGTGGTGCTTGTCTGGGGAAGCCGGAAGATAGCGGGACTTCCCGACGGCAGCATAACCATCCGACTGGAAGATGGATTCCTCAGGTCCGTTGGCCTGGGCGCCGAATTTGCCCGGCCGCTGTCCTGGGTGGCAGACTTCGACCACCTTTATTTCGATGCCGAGGGGCCTTCCCGCCTTGAAAACCTCCTGAACACCCACGTGTTTAACGAACAGGAGCAAGAGCGGGCACAGAACCTGCTAGATAAAATTCAGGAAGCCGGCATCACCAAATACAACACCGGGTATTCCGGTTGGCAGCGTCCTGAGGGGAAAGAGCGAGTCATTTTGGTGCCAGGCCAGGTGGAGAGTGATGCCTCCATACGATTCGGGTCGCCGGAAATCAGAACGAATATGGCTCTTTTGAGCCAGGTCAGGGAAGCCAATCCCGACGCATGGATAATCTACAAACCCCACCCGGATGTGGTGGCCGGTGCCCGCAAAGCGGGAGAAAAGGAAGCAAGCGCACCGGCCTGGTGCGATGAAGTGGTCACCGAGGCGGCAATGGATGCACTCCTCGCCCAGGTGGACGAAGTGCATACCATGACCTCACTGACCGGGTTTGAAGCACTGATCCGTAACAAACGTGTCATCTGTTACGGGCTACCCTTTTATGCGGGTTGGGGCCTGACAACAGACAAACTGGCGTGCGAACGCCGGCAACGCGTTCTGAGCTTGACAGAACTGGCGCATGCAACCCTGATCCAGTACCCGTTTTATGTAAGCCGGCAAACGGGGAACTATGTATCGCCGGAACAGATCCTGGATGTACTGCAACAATGGCGAGGAAGTCCGTCCTCATGGCGAGCAGTGATAAAAAAACAGACACGCAAGGCAATCAACGTGGTCTGGGGCAAAACGTAGTAACACTAGGTGCCGAATCCCAAGGTTCCTCAGAGCACATCGCGATAGTCGGCACCCTGGTGGATACCATGTTGGGCTTCCGGGGTGAACTCATTCGAGACATGGTCGCAGCAGGCCATCAAGTCTATGCCTTCGCTACCGATTATTGCCCGGAAACCGAACAGGCCATTCGCGATATGGGGGCGCATCCGGTGCACTACCGCATGAGCCAGCTTGGCACCAACCCCGTCAGCGACCTGATGGCCGTCTGGCATTTGCGTAAACTGTTTGTCCGCCATCGGATTTCACTGAGCTATTGTTACTTTTCCAAACCGGCCATCTACGGCACCCTGGCCGCTCGTATGGCGGGTGTGCCCAGGCGAATCGCCAAGATTGAGGGCCTTGGCCGGATATTCACGGTGAGCCCGAGAGGAGACAGGCTGCGAAAGCGCCTGATTCGCAGAGTGATGGCAGGACTGTTCCGTTTCAGCTTGCCTATGGCCCACAAGCTGTATGTGCTGAACGAGGGCGACAAAGAAGACCTGCAAAGTTTTGGCGTAATCCGGCCGGAACCGGAAGTGTTGGGCGGTATTGGCGTTTGCCTTGAACGCTACTACTTCTGCCCGCCGGTCACCGAGACCATTCGCTTCATCTTTGTTGCCCGCCTGCTGCATGAAAAAGGCGTACGCTATTTTGTGGATGCCGCCAAAGCCCTTGGCAAGCGATACCCTCAGGCTGAATTCATTCTGTTGGGTGCGCCCGATGCCAAGCCGGGGGCGGTTGATAAAGCCGAGTTAAAAGAGCTGGTCAGCGAGGGCGTAGTCCGCTACCCGGGCGCAGTAAAGGATGTAACCCCCTGGCTTGCCGCGAGCAGTGTGTTTGTTCTGCCCAGCTACTATCGTGAGGGCGTACCGCGCAGCACCCAGGAAGCTCTCGCCATGGGCCGCCCGGTGATCACAACCGATGTACCGGGCTGCCGAAGAACTGTTAAAGATGGTGTGAATGGTTTCCTGGTGCCTCCTCACGATCAGGAGGCCCTGGAAGAAGCCATGCTGAAGTTCCTGAGGGAGCCCGAACTCGTTCGTTCCATGGGCCTGGCAAGTTTCAACTTCGCCCAGGACCACTTTGACGTACGCAAGATCAACCGCCGCATTCTCCGTGATATTGGCATTGCCATTCGCGAAGCGGGCGTTGAACACAGCGAACCAGAGCCTGTTAACGGGCGCCTCCAGGCAGACTCCTGGCGATAGAATCCAATCTCTTCACCACCAAGACTGACAACAGACCCATGCCTAAAACCTTCCTGATTACCGGCGGTGCCGGTTTCATCGGCTCTGCCGTTGTTCGTGAACTTCTCGAGAACACCGATCACAATGTAGTGAACGTGGACAAGCTCACCTATGCCGGCAACCTGGAATCTCTGGCCAGTGTTGCAGATAGCCCTCGCTACCACTTCATCCAGGCGGATATCTGTGATGCCGAGGCCATGGCAGGAGCGTTCAACCTCCATAAACCAGACATCGTGATGCACCTGGCTGCCGAAAGCCACGTAGACCGCTCCATCGATGGCCCCGCCGCCTTCATGGAAACCAACATCATCGGCACCTATACACTGCTGGAAGCTGCGCGCGGTTATTGGAAAGCCCTGCAAGAAACCAATCCGGAAAAATCTAAAAGCTTCCGTTTCCACCACATAAGCACCGATGAAGTTTACGGCGATCTCGAGAATACTGACGAGCTCTTTACTGAAACCACCTCGTACGCCCCAAGCAGCCCCTACAGCGCCAGCAAAGCCAGCTCTGATCACCTTGTAAGAGCCTGGCAGCGCACCTACGGCATGCCAACGCTGGTTACCAATTGCAGCAACAACTACGGCCCCTATCACTTCCCGGAAAAACTGATTCCCTTGGTGATCCTCAACGCCTTGGCGGGTAAACCACTCCCCGTATATGGCGATGGCAGCCAGATCCGAGACTGGCTCTACGTAGAGGACCACGCCCGCGCGTTGATACTGGTGGCCCAGCAAGGCGGAATTGGCGAGACCTACAACATTGGCGGCCACAACGAAAAGAAAAACCTGGAAGTGGTAGAAACCATCTGCGACATCCTCCAGGAACTGGTGCCCAAAGATACCAGCTACCGTGACCAGATCACCTTCGTAAAAGACCGCCCGGGCCACGACCTGCGCTACGCCATAGACGCGAGCAAAATCGAAAACGACCTGGGTTGGACGCCCCAGGAAACCTTCAAAACCGGCCTACGCAAAACCATCCAGTGGTATCTGGACAATGAAACCTGGTGGAAACGAGTGCAAGATGGCAGTTACCAGGGTGAGCGTCTGGGGGTAACTGCTTAAAGACGTTTTGGCCACCGACACTCACGGATGTTCACGGACGAAAGAGAGACAAATGATCAAGGAAGAAGACCTCACCTACAGGATACGTGGGGCGATTTTTGAAGTTAATAAAGTTCTGGGTCCTGGTTTTCTTGAGGGCGTATATCAGAGGGCACTCGAGCTTGAGTTACAGCAACGGGGGCTGGAGGTTCAAACTGAGGTGCCGGTCAACATAACTTATAAAGGCCAGCTGGTAGGCGAGCATCGGCTGGATTTGTTGGTGAATAACACGGTGATTCTCGAGCTAAAAGCACAACAACGGCTGCCCCTGTCGGCCGAGCCCCAGCTCATCAACTATTTGAGAGCAACCGGAAAATCCGTAGGCATACTTGTTAACTTCACATACCCGAAAGCGTTCATAAAAAGAATTGTTGTTTAGCCACGGACACTCTCGGACTTACACGGACAAAGACCAAGAAGGCTTTTGAAAAACATATCTATTCATTAATTCGTATTGTGTCCGTGTGAGTCCGTGTGAGTCCGTGAGCGTCCGTGGCCCCAAAAAAGGTGTTTTAGATTGAAAATCCTCCTCCTAGGCAAAACCGGCCAGGTGGGGTTCGAACTCCACCGAACCCTGGCCCCACTGGGCTCCATCACAGCACCGACAAGAGCGGAAGTGGACCTGATGAACCCGCAGGCAGTTGCCGATTACCTCGAGCAACATCAACCAGACCTCATCGTCAACGCCGCCGCCTGGACCGCAGTAGATGCCGCCGAAGAACATCAGGAAGAAGCTTACCGCCTAAATGCGGGCCTGCCCGAGCAGTTGGCCAGGTTTGCCGTTGAGCAGGGTGCTTTCCTGGTGCACTACAGCTCCGATTACGTCTACCCGGGCAACGGCACAGAACCCTGGCAGGAAACCAGCGAAACCGGACCCCTGAGCGTGTATGGCCAAACCAAACTTGAAGGGGATCAGGCCATCCAGCGTAGCGGCGCTGAACATTTCATCTTCCGCACCAGCTGGGTCTACAGTGCCCGCGGCAACAACTTTATGAAAACCATGTTGCGGCTGGCCAAGAGCAAAACCGAACTGACCATAGTGGCAGACCAGATCGGCGCGCCCACACCGGCAAGGCTGATTGCTCAGATAACTTCCATAGCTGTCCACAGCAACATACCAGCGGGGCTCTACCATCTTGCCCCGGCGGGTGAAACCAGCTGGCAAGGCTTCGCGCAAGAAATCTTCCACTTGGCCAAAGCGCACGGTGAACAACTCACCATGGGCCCGGAAAATGCGCGCGCGATCCCCACAAGCGACTACCCAACGCCGGCCAAACGCCCGCTGAACTCCAGAATGGAACTCTCTAAACTGGAAATCGCCCTCAACATCCAGATGCCAGACTGGCAGAGTCAGTTGCAGTTAACACTCGGCGAATATCTGGAAGAAGCGTAATCAAGTCTCGGAGTAACATCAGCATGACAGTAACATTAGGCGTAAGCCCGCACAGCAATTGGCAAACTCATGGACAAAGAGCTTAGAAAAGCAGAAGAACAGATACAACTCTTCATGGAGCTCATGGGAGAAGACGGTGTATCTTCGCCCTCAAAGTAGCCTAAAATGGGGATAGTCTAACTGAGACAGCCATTCAACGGTCCAGAAAGGCACCACGAGACTATGAAACAGCCTGGCCTTTCTCATATACCAGAGCCTGAAGCAGAGCGGTGGCAGCAAGATGCCCTGCAATTCTGGCGAGTACAGATCGAGCGCGATCCATTCTTTGCGCCGGTACTGACCAGTGCCGCATTTCAACGGCTGCAAGATATCTCATTCCTGGGCGCACTGGACTACGCTGCCCGCAGCCCAAAACAACGCACAGGCAGTAGGGCAGACCACTCGCTGAATGTCGCGGCACTGGCTAACTTCGTTGCGGTTAAGCGGGGATATAGCCGCGAGCTAAGCAGGCACCTGATCCTTGCCGGGCTGCTCCATGACATTGGGCACCCGCCACTGTCACACAGTGCCGAGCCATTTATCAAAAAACACATTGGCTACGGCCACCACCTGGCCGGAGAAAAAATTCTGAAAGGCCAGAATGAACTGGGCGAAACCTTACATAACTGGCTGGAAGTACATTCTGATATTCCTTTCTTGATTTCTCTGATCGACCAGCGGGCCCGATATGTAGATGGCGGCGATCTGTTTGCGAGCCCTATCAACATAGATACCATTGAGGGCATCACACGAACCTACCGCCTGATTGAGCCCGGCATCGCGGTTCATCTTAACCGCCAACGAGTTAGGTTAGCCGAAGCATCGTTTCTTTCAGGCATGAACACAGGCCTGAAAGACCTGGATTATTTCTGGACCATGAAGCATCGGGTTTATACCAACCTGATCACCAGCACCCAAGGCCTGCTGGCCGACAAACTCTCTCAGCTTTACTTTGAACAAGAGCGCGCAGAGTTTGCGGAAAAAGACATGTTCAGCTCAGAAAACCTCTGGCGAAAGCAGTATGCCGGGTTGTTTGAAAATCTAAAAAAAATTAACAGAAAATCGCTGAAAGTAAGTTGGCTGTCGGGCCGGCAAGTTCGGTACACCACACGCTCCTACTACCTCGATATCGAAAAGCGTGGCTTGGCAAGATACCGTTGTGCCAAGCAGGGAGCTTCCGTAACGCTGCCAGCAATACAAAAGCTCGAAGAATGGCCGATTCAGATTTCTCTCGTTGAATAACAAGCACGGACGCCAATGGCATACGAAAAAATCCTTACCGATTACCCAAAACTTAAAGCCGCCAGAGCTTATACCGCAGAACGGCTTGAATTAATCAGAAAAGCTCTGGCTGACAAGCTGGAGCCCAGTGACTACAAAGGCAAGATCACCATAGTAGCAGTGGGCTCTTATGGGCGAGGAGAGGCCTCCAGCGCTTCGGACCTGGACCTCTACATCCTCTTCGATTCTGATCGCGATGCGGAAGATGCCATACCGGCGGAACTCGTCGCAGTGGAGAAGGTGGTTGATCAATATGTACCAAACAGCACGGGCGAAACTGGCACTTTCGGCAGTAGGGCATGTGTAAGATTTGCAGATATTCTTAGCAAGATAGGCGGAACGGAAGACACCAATTACCACATTACCCGCAGGCTGCTGTTCCTGCTTGAGGGTACCTGGCTTTATGGTGAAGGGCGCTTTCAGCAGTACCGCAGGGAATTACTGAATTGCTACATCAAAGAAACGGATACAGACGGGCGGCTCTCGCGTTTTCTGTTAAACGACATCATCCGCTACTATCGCACCATAACCACAGATTTCGAGCACAAAGTCAGTGCCCAGCAGCAAGGGTGGGGGCTAAGGCAGGTAAAACTGAGATTCTCCCGCAAGATTCTCTATTTCGGCGGCATTGTCGCGGTAGCCGAAACCACCGGCCTGCCTATTACCGACAAACTGGAAAAAATCGGTGACTGGTTTGATTGCCAGGGCCTGGAACGGATCTATCAGGCTGCCCCAAACCAACCAGAAACCAGGCAAGTGTTGGAACTGTATGAGTACTTTCTTGCCGTAATATCAGAACCGCGAACCAGGGAACAGCTAAAAGTGCTGCAAAAAGAAAATCGGGCCCAGTGCCAAAGGTATAACGAGCTTCGTGAAAAGGGCATCGAACTTTCGGAAACCCTGGCGGGTTGGCTTAAATCAAAGTATACGGCCGACCACGAAATACACCACGCCCTGATTTTCTGAGGGCAGCGATCAAACCATGATCTACTTCTTGAGACATGGCGAAACGGACTACAACAGACATAGCCTTTGGATGGGGCGGCTGGATCAGCCCCTCAATGCCGCAGGAGTCGCCCAGGCACAACAAACCGCTGAAAGGCTTGCCCAAATGTCTCTGGGCCAAATTATCACCAGCCCGCTCAGCAGGGCACAGGATACAGCCACCATAATCGCCAACCGTCATCCAGACAACCCGCCCGTCAAGGTGGCGGATTGGCTGATAGAACGAGATTACGGCCGCTTCGAAGGCCTGAAAAAAACACCGGCGAATAGAGCTGCGATTGAAACCGACCTGACCACAGAGACCATGGCCGAACTCTTTACCCGATTAGCACCTATACGCCATATTGACGAAACGAAGAGTGACACGCTGATCATCTCCCACTCCGGCATATACCGGTGCTTGGTCAGCAGCTACGGCTACACCCCAGATCCGGACAAATCAACACTCAGCAACGCAGAATTCGTAACCATTACCCCCCCCCAACTGACCCAAAATCAGCAAAACCACTAAAAATCGCATCTTATTTCTTTTTTCGTGTCCTTTAGTGGATTTAGTGGCAAAAAAGGTATTAAACGAATGAAAGGCATCATCCTCGCCGGCGGCTCCGGCACCCGGCTGCACCCCATCACCCATGGCGTATCCAAGCAACTCCTGCCGATTTACGACAAGCCAATGATCTATTATCCCATTTCCGTGCTAATGCTTGCGGGAATCAGGGATATATTGATCATCACCACACCCGAAGAGCAACAGCTATACAAAACCCAATATGGCCAATACCTGATCGAGCTACTGGCGTGAGCTCTTCGATGCATCCTTACCACAAACCGGTCGATATAAACTTTAATCTCCCGACCCGGATATATGGCGGCATGCTGGCCATTTGGTTACTGCGCCCCAATCTTCAAAAAAAGTTTCCACTCCATAATAATCAGAGAACAGACTATCTCGCGTTCCTGGCCTGGTGCACCGCAATCGGGCGCCGAGAGTGTCGAATTCTGACAGAAATCGAAGAGTGGAACCGTGAGCTACAAAGGCCTGTCAGCCTGCCATCCAGCAAGGATGATAACTGGCAGGGAGCTTACACTGTGGGAATGTATCTGGCCGGTCTTCATAGGGGCAAATATTGGGATGCTCAAATCCAGGCGAACGGCAAGCTCAGACATCGCGCTGCCCGATGGTACTTCCGGGAGGGGCGCCAGCTTCTGAGCCTGGGAAATGTGCAGAACTGGCAGATCAAGGCGCTGGAATCCAATTTCGCGAATTTCGAGGCGTTTAAAGATCACATCAGCCTTCCTGATGACGATCAGCTAAGCCTCAAAACCATAGAGGAAAACTGCAAGGACATCGAAGCAGCCTGGGGGAACCACCAACCCGAAAGTTGCCCCGATTCGGTGGCGGTGGAAAAGCCCGGCATGCTTATTCAGTACCTGGCTTCTTTGTTGCCGGTAAGCAGTAACCGGTTGCTGAGTGTCATCCGGAAGAAGTCCGCACCACCGGGTACCGCACAGGTAACGAAAGTTGCAAAGAAGATTAATGAAAAGGCGGCGCAACACAAAAGTGTTAAATCAGTAACCGGGCCATTTGGCGTCAATCTTTATGGCTATGCAAAGGGCGAGCTGGGCATTGGCGAGGATGTGCGCATGCTTGCACTGGCGCTGCAATCCGCAGATATTCCGTTCTGTATCATTAACATCGAGCTGGGCAAAGATGTAAGTCAGAAAGATACCAGCGTTGATGGTTGGGTCGTTTCCGAGCCAAAGTACAGTTTTAATGTTTTCTGCATGACCGGCATCGAAATGTGCCGTTATATCTGTGAGAGGGGCAGCCACGTTCTTGCTCACCACTACACTATTGGCCTCTGGCCCTGGGAGCTGCCGGCATGGCCAGAGGCATGGCACCACACTTGGTCCCTGGTTGATGAACTTTGGGGCGTTAGCCATTACACCGCTGACGCATACGCTAAAGCGCCGGTGCCGGTTGTGCCGATTCGGCTCCCGGTCGTCGTTGGAGAAGTGGCGCAGTTACCCCGCAGCCATTGGGGCTTGCCGGATGATGCATATCTATTCGTCTTCTCATTCGATATGAACTCCCGCCCAACAAGAAAAAACCCGCACGCGGTTATCAAGGCCTTCAAGCTTGCTGCAGAAGGCAAAGATGCTGAAGAGGCAGGGCTCGTACTAAAAATCAGCCACCTCAAGCCCCAGAGCCCAGAGTGGGTAGAGCTGGGAGAGCTGATCGACAATGATCCACGCATCCATCTGGTGACCACCGAATTAAGGCGGCCTGAGGTATTGGCCTTATATCGGAACTGTGACTGCTATGTTTCGCTGCACCGCAGCGAAGGCTTTGGAAGAGGGCTGGCAGAAGCGCAGTTGCTGGGTTTACCGCTCATTGCCACGGGTTATTCCGGCAATATGGAGTTTTGTCAGCCACCGACTCAATGTGTCGATTTTTCGTTAATTGAGCTTGGCAAGAACGATTACTTCTACGGCGAAGGTCAGCACTGGGCTGAGCCAGACACAGAACAGGCTGCACAGTTAATGAAAAATCAATTAAGTAAGGGGCGGTCTGAAATACCTGTTCGATACGATACCGATCGCTTTTCTCCCGAGAGTTGCGGAGAAATATTTAAACAAAGGCTGCAGGCTATTGCGCAGCCAGTGCCAGAAAAAGGAGAGTTTTCTAAATGATCAACAGTTCTATTCATCCGGTGATCTTGTCAGGTGGGTCTGGTAGCCGTTTATGGCCAATGTCGCGTGCGGGGTTTCCCAAGCAATTCCTGGCGCTGCACGGTGACGACGGCATAACGATGCTCCAGGCTACCGCCAAGCGTGTTCAGCGGAAAAGTTTCTCGAATCCACTGTTGGTCTGTAACGAAGAGCACCGATTCATTCTTGCCGAACAGCTGCGGCAAGTTGCGATCGAGCCGGACGGCATCATTCTTGAACCGGTTGCGCGTAACACAGCGCCCGCGGTTGCAGCAGCAGCTCTCAGACTGAGCGAGAAGCAAGCGGATGCTTTGATGCTGGTTATGCCATCAGACCACGTTATTCTTGATGAGGTAAGCTTTCACGAGGCAGTTCAGGCAGCCGCAGAAGCAGCCGCTGGAGGCGCTCTGGTAACCTTTGGTATCACCCCGACCCAACCGGAAACCGGCTACGGCTATATCCAGAGAGGGCAGCCATGGTCAAGTGATGTAAACGGTGTTTTTGAGGTAACACGCTTTGTTGAAAAGCCGGACCTGAAAACAGCAGAGCAGTACCTTGAATCTGGCGACTATGCCTGGAACAGCGGCATATTCCTCTTCAGGGCAGACACCTACATCAATGCGCTGGAAGCGTTCCAGCCTGAAATGCTGGCTGCTGCACGCGCCGCTTTGGAAAACAGCCATGAGGATTTAAACTTTTGCCGCCTGGATGAAGCCGCCTTTTCCGCATCGCCATCGGACTCGATAGATTACGCGGTAATGGAGCAGACGGATAATGCAGCGGTGGTCCCCGTCGATATGGGCTGGAGCGATCTTGGTGCCTGGTCTGCGCTGTGGGATATCGAAGAGAAGGATGAGCAAGGCAACGTCGCCACTGGTGACGTGCTATTGCACAATACCCGTAACAGCTATGTGCATGCAGACCACGCCATGGTCGCCGTTTCCGGGCTTGATGATGTAATTGTGGTGGCTACCGATGACGCTGTCCTGGTGGTTGATCGTCATAATGCACAGGGGGTGAAAGATCTTGTTGATCAACTCAAGCGGGAAGGCCGTGGCGAACACCACCTGCATACCACCGTTCACCGTCCCTGGGGTTCTTACCGTGGCATCGACATGGGTGAGCGCCACCAGGTCAAGCGCATCACGGTAAAGCCGGGCGAGAAACTCTCATTGCAGATGCACTATCACCGTGCCGAGCACTGGATTGTCGCCAGCGGCACCGCGCTGGTTACGTGCGGTGAAAAAGAGTTTCTTCTCAGAGAGAATGAATCCACCTTCATCCCGATGGGAGAAACGCACCGTTTGGAGAACCCTGGCAAGGTGCCGCTGGATATCATTGAGGTGCAATCCGGGAGCTATCTCGGCGAGGATGACATTGTCCGATTTGAAGACGGGTATGGGCGAGCGAAATAAGCTCCAAACCAGCCAATATACTTTACGTTTCCTCCACTCTATGCATCACTTTTATCTACAGACCCGCTTATGACAACCCTCTGTATTACCGGTACCCCTGGGCGTGATTTCGAAAGTGCCAGCAAGCTCCTGTTTCAGGGAGGCCTTGCATCGGCAAAACCGATTGAGCGCGAGACAACCATCAGCCTGGAAGATTGGCATGCACGCGTCGGCCCTTTGCTGAGGAAGCAGCAAGCCCCTGGTCGCTTATGGGAGCAGTTGGCTGGTGACCTCCTGTTGGCTAATTTTCAGCAGCCGCAATGGGGCTGGTCAGATCCTGCGACTCTCGATGCGCTCGAGTTCTGGGCTGAACTCGAGTCCGGGATGTGTTTCCTGCTTCTGACCTCCGACCCCCAGGAATACCTTGCGCATCACCTGTTGGAGGGAAGCGGAGAGAGTGGTGAAGAGGTAGATGAGAAAGCCTGCCTCCAGGAATGGCGGTACCAGCATGAGCTTATGCTGACGTTCTATCTGGATAATCCGGAGCGATGCTTGCTGGTCAATGCCCGGCAAGCCCGCGCCAACCCTTCAGCCTTTGTGGAAAAGCTTGAGGAGCGGTGGGGATTAGAACTGAACTTGTCTTCAAGCTATGTTCCGGTGCTTGCCGGTCATTCCCGGCAAGAGGCTCCCATTACGCTCGCCCAATACATTGCCGAGAAAAGCCTGATCGACCATGGGAAAGGTCTCATGCCCCTGCGTGAAGAGCTACAGGCCGCCCAATTCCCACTGGCCGAGCCAGCAGCGCAATCCGATATAGACGGCAATATTCTGGGTTCTGCCAATCTCTCTCTCGTGTCCATCCTGAGGGACTACCAGCAACGCTGTGCCCGGGATCTTTCAGACAGCGATCGTAAGGCTCTTGAGACACTCCGGAGGGAGAATGAGCAGCTCCTGACCAAGCTTCGCTACGTACAGGAGCAGCTGGATGCAACAACTGAAAACCAGCTGCAACTGGAAAAACAGCTTGCGGAGGCCAAAGCGCTGCCATCTGTCACGCCTGAGGAGTTGGCGAACCTTGAGGAACAGCGACTTGCTGAGAACGAGATCCTCCTTCTCCAGCTTAACCAAGTACAGGAGGAGCTGGAAGCAACCTTCAACAAGCAAAAAGATAGTGAAGCAGCGAATGTGGCCAGTAATGAAGCCGCTGAACGGGCCCGTATCGATCGTGATAACTTGGCCCAAGAGCTCAAGCAGTTGACTCAACAGTCTGAAGAAACAAAGCAGGAAAACGAACTTCTTCTTCTGCAATTGAATCAGGTGCAGGATGAGCTGGAAGCCACTTTCAACAAGCACCAAGATAGTGAAGCAGCGAGCGTGGCCAGTAATGAAGCCGCTGAACGGGCCCGTGTCGAACGCGATAACTTGGCTCAAGAGCTCAAGCAGTTGAATCACCGGCTTGAAGAAGCAAAGCAAGAAAATGAGCTCTTGCTTTTGCAGCTACATCAGGTTCAGGAAGAGTTGGAATACTATTTCCACAACCATCAGGAGATCAGCGGCGAATTCGTAAATCTTAAAACGGAGAATCAACAGCTCAAGCAACGGTTACGGGAAGTATCTCAGCAAGCGGATGAGCGCCGGGGATGGCTTGCCAGGTTGGGTAGCAAACCTAAGCCAACCAACCACAAGCTCGCTTTCGAGGGAGTGAATTTGCGACACGAGCAGGTCAATCCGGATTACGAACATCTCTGGATAACGTTGAAGGACGTCAGTTTCGGTGGACGTTACGCGCCTGAATGGCAGTTCCGACTTTCCTGCGCAGGTGTTAAACCGAATGAGTTTGGTCTGCAGCCCAAGCTGGAAATTCCCGATCAACAGGAGCAGCTGCTCGAACACTGGTTTGCGGAAAGTGAGAGTGAGCACGGACAAAAGCTGGAGTTGCGTTTTTCGCTCCCGAACTCGATGGATTCCGGAGTATGGAAACAGATACCCGATCCAGACCAAGTATTGATTCGATCACTGATCCACCAACTCCCTGACATACTTGTGAACCTCAAGGATACGGGTAGGAGACTGTCGAGGGACTGGGATGAATGGCAAGAGTTGGCTGCCAATATGCTTCGCATTCACAAAGCCAAAGATAGAAAATAATCTATGAAGCCCCTGGTCTCCGTTGTGATGCCCTCTTTAAATCAGGCGCGCTTTATTGAGCGCGCAGTTAGCAGTGTGCTTTCGCAAAGCTGGCAAAGGGTTGAGTTGATCGTGCAAGACGGAATTTCAACTGATGGCACCCAAGCAATTCTGGAACGCATAAGCAACCGAGATGCTAGGTTGAGATGGCAGTCAACGCCAGATACCGGACCCGCTGAGGCTGTCAACAGCGCATTGCAGCGTGTACGAGGCACCTACATTGGCTGGCTCAATGCGGATGATGAGTACACGCCCGGTGCCATCGAGCGGGCGGTAACTTCGATGCAGCAGCACCCCCATTGGATATTGTGCTATGGTCAGGGGGAGCATATTGATGAGAAGGGAAAAGTCACCGGCTATTATCCAACGCTGCCAGAAGCAGGCGATCCAAATCCCAAAGTGCCAGACAGCTTGGCATTTCAGCAGGGGTGTTTCATTTGCCAACCCACCGTGTTCTTCAAAGGCGTAATGCCAAGATTGATTGGTTATCTTGATAAGACTCTCTGTGCCAGTTTTGACTTCGAGTATTGGTTACGCGTCTTTACCGCCTTCCCGGGGCGCGTGGGCTATGTTAATCACGTGCAGGCGCAAAGCAGATTGCATAGCAGTACCATTACATATCGGCAGCGACGCAGTGTCGCGATTGAAGGTATGCAGGTGCTGGCCCGCCATCACGGCAGTGCCCCGGGGCACTGGTTGCTGACCTATCTGGAAGAACAGCGCCAGAGTGACGTAAGTGAACAGGATATTCAGTCTGAGTTAACAGTGCTGTTACCAAAAGTTAAATCGCTCATGAGCCCTGGTGATTGGCAGACACTCAAGCGCTTGATATCGAATAACGAGTCCCGAGATGCCTGACGAAATGTTACCCACGAATTTCCACACGCTGATCCACCTTGGCTGTGGCGCTTCCCCCCATCTGGATGAGTACCAAGAACTAGCTGAACACGTTTGGCTAATTGATGCCGATACTGAAGTTATTTCAATCTTGAGGGAAATTACCCAAGAGTTGGAACATGTCCATACTCAACACGCTTTGGTCGATACGAAACAAACTTCTGGTATTTTTTACCGTTATAGTCAAGCTTGGGCCAATGGTTTGACCCCGCTTGACGAAGACCTTCATCGGATCTATCCCGGTCTGCATTGCATAGGCACCAGCAAGTACCAAACGACTCCGATCGATTCATTGCTCTCGCATTGCCTGCCCGAAGAAAAAGACGACACTCCGTATTTGCTCCTGCTGGATGTGGGTCGTGACAACGCCGAGTTGCTGCCGGCTCTGGAGCGCAGCGGTATACTTGGTCGAATGTCCACGGTAATTGTGCTGCCTGCGCACCGTCGTGCCCAGGCAGTGGCAGTTCCACCAAGCTTGCACGCAGTCAAAAGACCGCCAGAAGGGCTGACCTTACCCGAAAATTGCCAGGTACTAACATCTCATCCCCTGTTGAGTACTTTGCAGCAGCATAAAAAACAGATTGTCGAATTAGAAACGCTCCTGAATAAACGGACAACGCAGATTGATGAAATTACCCATGACTTGCGAAAGGTAGGAGTTCAACTTGAACAAAGTGAGCTAGAGCGCAACCGTTTGGAGAATCGAATCAACGACGAAGTTGAAATAAGAGATAAGGCTCAGCGAGACGTCAAGAAATTCGAGGAAAAAAAAGATGAGCTTACAAACCAGCTAGAGGCACTTACTAAAAAATATGAGCAGGCTCTAAAGCAAGCGGAGCAGCGATCTAAAGAGCTTGAAGAAAATCAATATAAATTAGCCGAAACAAGGCAAGGATTAGATTCACTGACTGCTGATTTTGAAAAACTCAAAATAGAACTGGCTAATGCAGAATTAAGCCTTAAAGAAACCAATGGTAAGCTTGAGCATGCGACAGTAGCGGAAGAATTGGCGCTACGAGACGCCATGAATTTAAGAAGAATGCTAGCAAAATATCATGAGTGACGAAGATAATAAGCCCACGATCAGAACAGTCCACCATTTTGCTTGCTCTGGCGGCACACTTATAAGCAAGTGTATTGCTTCGATGCCGAACGTCTTACTTTTAAGCGAGCTAGATCCGCTGAGCCCCCTAAGCCCGCTGCAAGAAAAGCATCAGAAACCAGAGTTCTCTCCAAGCGACCCAATAAGGTTATTAAAACATAACTTACAGGATCTTGGGGATGAAGTTCTCGTTAGCATGTTTGTAGCATCTATTCTGGATCTTAGTAAACATTGTAAGCGCCTATCCTACGATTTAGTGCTGCGCGATCATACTCATAGCCACTATTGTTGCGGCGCAGAATTGAGTGATCGAGCATCTTTTTTACGAATGCTTACTGCCGATTTCCGAGTGAAGTCGATTGTTACTGTAAGGCACCCCTTGGATTCCTATATATCTTTGTCGGATAATGGGTGGCTTCATTTTACGCCCACTTCATTAGATGAATACTCCAGGCGATATAATTTATTTCTTGACGAATATGAAGGGGTGGAGATCTTTAAATACGAAGATTTCACCAAAACTCCGGAGGCGGTGCTGTTAAACATTTGTGAGACTCTAAGTATTGAGTTTGATCCCGGTTTCCAAAAGTACATTTCGGCAATTAGACTTACTGGAGATAGTGGAAGATCTTCAAATGTGATTCAGGAGCGGCCACGAAAGCCGAAGACAGAAGAGTTAAGCAGGCAAATTGCTGAGTCGGAAAATTACCGAACTCTGTGTGCACGGTTGTTTTATGACGCTTAATCTTGAGAAATCATACTTAAGTTTGTTTGATTGGCGAGAATCTTTAACGCGACATGAGTATTTGCTGAGGCTAATCCCAATTTTTCTGGCGGACCAAGAAAACACATTTTTATTTAATGTGATAAGGAATGAGTTAAAAAAAAGCATAAAGCTCGAAGAAAATCGATTTGAAGTCTGGGTGCTAAAAAGGTTTGGCGTCAGCGAAATTTGGAAAACTCCGAAAAGAAAGCTGGCTTTTGTGGATCACTCTTTTCATTGTAAGACCGCGTCATCAATGTTCTTTGTCAGAGAGTTAGAGAAGTACTACGACGTCGATATTTTTTGGAGTTCCAGATGGAAGGGAATTCCTGATGATTATCTTAAAGATTTACACTTATATTATTCTAGGGCAATTTATTGGCAGGCTCTACCTGATCCGCATTGTTTCCAGCCTGCTCATACGGTAATCGTTCCAATGTGGGACGCCGTATGCAATGAGGATGAAGCTTTTTATAAAAGATATCAAGAGTTTCCTGTTTTATCATTTTCTCAAGCTCTGCATGACGTTTGTCGTAAAAACAATTTGAGTTCAAGATATATAAGAGTTAACCCCAAGATTTCAGGCAGAGTTTTGAGGAAATCAAAAAGGCGAGAGAGTAATAATAGTAATGAGCCTGTGATTTACTTTTGGCAAAGGACTAATAATTTTACGTGGCGTGAGCTCAAAAGAATAATTTCAAATAATGTCATAGGCAGTGTCTTGATATGCGATGCAGTAGATCCGGGAGCCAGCTTTGTTACACCATCTGCATCAGATATTTCTCAATATAATATTGAGATTGTCTCTTGGAGCGACAGCAAAAACGATATACTTGAGGTTCTCGAAAACGTCGATATTTACGTAGCGCCAAGGATGGAAGAGGGAATAGGTTTCTCGTTCCTTGAAGCAATTGAGTGCGGTTGTACGATAATATGTAACAATGCTAGCACCATGGATGAATATATTGATGACCGTAACGGCTATGTCATCGATTATAGGAACCTTATGCCCGTCGATCTCTCGGACTGGAAGGTGAAGAAAGAGAATATGCGTAATCGATATGCGGAAATGCCTGACGTAGGGGAAGGGTTTTCGGAAAATATAGCCAGCGCTTTGGAGGAAATGATTGGATGTTAAAGGTTGGAGTGGATTGCTGGGCGTTGAGAATAAACGGTGCAGGGGCGAGATATGTCTTTGAGTCTATCTTTTCTGTAATAGAAAAGAATGAAAAATACAAGTTTATACTGTTTTTGCACCCCGAGGCAGAGGTCTGTATACGCGAATTACAAAACCACGTTGGTGTTCTAAAAAACACCATCAAAATAAAAATTAAATCTCCTGGTGAGATTCTGAAATACGAGAAATTTGTCGATGTTTTTTATAGCCCCTTCAACAATATCTCCTTCCGATATTTCGGTAAGCCTGTAGTATCTGTGCTTCATGACGTTCAAGAGCGCCATCTTCCTGAAATGTTCTCTCCCGAAGAACTGGAGGGCCGACATGAAGACTACGACGACATTGTAAGGTCATCTACGAGAACAATTACAATCTCGAACTTTTGTAAGCAATCTATTATTGAGCATTGTGGTGCTGATCGAAATAAAATCGATGTTATATATAATGCACCTCAGCGATCCCTTCAGAAGTACGTGAATTCTGAAGAGATCAAGCAACAACGGGTATGGTCGGACATTCACGCGGGTCAGTTTATATTTTGTCCTGCAAACTTTTACCCGCACAAAAATCACATCAGGCTGCTCGAAGCTTATGCGCGGTGCCTAAAAGTCAATCACGATATGCCTCTGCTTGTCTTGATGGGCATGCTTTCCGAAGGCTCCGACATTGAGAGAAAGATTAATGCCCTTTCTCTCCAGGACAAGGTAAAAGTTGTCTCGCGAGTTCCTGGTGAGGCATTGGCTTGGCTCTACAGACATTGTCGTTATGTGGTTATTCCAACACTGTTTGAAGGCTTTTGTTTGCCTGCAGCTGAGGCGCTGATGTTCAATAAGCCCCTTTTGTGTTCGGATCTCGACATCTTGAGGGAGGTGACTATTGGGAACGCGTCCTTCTTTAGGCCTGACGATATTCAGGAAATGTCCGAGAAAATGCTTTTGGGCTTAAAGGCAGAGCAAGCTCAACCAGTTTCGATAGAAGATCATTACAACTGGGAAAAGGCGGGGCACAATACCCTAAAGGCCATTGACAGAGCATTTTCGGAGTATTACCGAGAACCTGTCACATTGAAAAAGCTTTCAGAAAGCAGCTTTTGTATTTATCTTGATGGCGACCTTGCATCGTTGTCTGATATTGAGAACACGATAAGCTCGATCGAAACGGCGGCGCGTAACTCTGCTGCTGTCGATGTTTGGCTTTCAATCAAAGAGAGTAGTAAGCAAGAAATTTTTGATCAGATTTTATCTGGCCGGCGCTTTTCTCAAGCGGTGACCTTGAATCTTGTAAAAGAGGATACCGCCTTTCATCGGCTCAAGAATGATTATTTTTCCTATGTAGTGGCCGGAAATAAGGTATCGACAAATTATTTTCTGGATATAGTAAAAAGTTCGGGAGACGATAGTTCTGACCTAATCGTTGGAGAGCTCCATCAGATTCATGAGGACGTTGCCGGGACTTTTGAAACATCCGTATATTTTAGGTTGAATAGGGGTAACCTGATTCTGAACGGTTCTTTCTATCCGGAAATGTTTGTCTCTCGTTCTCCAAGCTACATCCAGTCTTTAAGAAAAGATAAGAGCAGCTTGGCTACCTATGTAAAACCAATTATTGCATCCGGAAAATCAAAAGTTGCGAGGATAAATCTTGGAGCAGTTCTTTTTAAAAACTCTACATCCTTCGAGAGAATTGTTAAGAGGCACTCAAGGCTCGGATTTACGCCGGTAGATTTCCTTGCAAACCCCGAGTCAGTGAATGTGAACAAGCTACTTCAAGATCAGGAATTTATTGATTTTGTGCACCACGATGTTGCGAAAAAGTTAGGCAAGGAACTTCCACCGGTTGTTGAAGAAGCGAAAAGGCAGATTAAGCTTGCGGAGAATTCAGAGGAGTTAGTATGACCAAGCTGCCCGCCATATGGTGCGTTGTTCCGTGTTTCAATCGTTCTGCAAACACATTGAGATTTCTTTCCAATTTTTTTCGCCAGGATTACCCGAACAAGCATGTCGTTATCGTGGACGATAAGTGCTCTGATAATACCGGGTTTAATGTCGAGATAAATTATCCTGACGCCCATGTTGTCTATGGTGAAGGTGACCTCTGGTGGTCCGGTGGTACCAATCTCGCCATCCACTATGCGCTTGAAAAGGGGGCCGATTATATCCTGACGATCAATGATGACTCTCAATTTTCGGATAATCTGATGTCAACTCTTTATGAAGCTGCTAGGAAGAATCCGAAGTATATTGTGGGTTCTGTCTTGGTAGAAGAGGGCAATGAGGACATTATCTGGTCTGTTGGTTCTTGCCATGATTTTACCGAGCAGCGAATGATGCGGTTGAACTTTGCCGGCGAGGATATTTCGATTTTATCTGAACTTCAAGATCCGTACCCCGTTGAAATGATGCCCGGAAATGGCGATTTAATTCCTCGTGAAGTTTTTGAGAAAGTTGGTTATTACGACGAGGTTTGTTTTCCACAATATCACGCTGACAGTGAGTTTATTAAGCGTGCTGCCAGTGCAGGCTTTGAACCGGTGATAGCATTGAATGCCAAGGTCGTGAACCAAATTTTAAGAGTTCCGTTGGTGAATAATGTGAAAGATCTTCTGTTCTTCAAGAAGTCTGATCTTTACTGGCCTGCCATGGCTACGTTTTTTCTGCGGTTTTATCCGGAAAAAGATGTTAAGGAGATTTTTGATAGAATATATTCCGATTTTTTGCCGGCTAGTCATTAAGGGTATAGTGTATGATTTTGAAATCATCTTTTAACTATGACACCGATGTTTTGGTTTTTACGCATATTCCAAAATGCGGTGGTACATCAGTTCATGGCATGTTGTCAGATTTGCTGGGAGGGCTATATGTCCATTTTTTTCCGGGCTCATGGGAGAATCTGAAGTTAGAAAAGTATTTGGGCGGGGGAGGTCATCAGAAATTCGGATCCAACCCTCTTTGTAGGACTGGTAGAAATGTTGTTAATGTCACCGTTTTGAGGGATCCTGTTTCCCGCTTTTTTTCGTTCTATAGTCATGTTGCAAATCATCCGGAACATCATTTGCATAATACCGTGTTGCAGACCGATAGTCCTTACGAGTTTGCACTTGAATGTTACGAGAATAACAATTTCGAAATATCGAATATTCAAACTAAAATGCTCGCCGGGCGCGATGATGCCTCTTGGCAGAATGCGGCGGCTGTTTTAGAAACTGAATTCTCTGTTGTTGGGTGCGTAGAGGATTTAGAGTCCTTTGCGCATGAGGTTGCTTCTTTGCTTAGGTCAAAATTCACTGGAATGAAAACGTTGAATAAAGGTTTTCATAAAAGTGTTAATGATGTCCAAAGAAACGCTGCTATTGATTTTGTATTAAAGATAAATCAAGAAGACATGAAACTCTACAATCACTTTTTTGGTTAAATTTTTATGAAAAAGGCTTTGATTACCGGCGTTACTGGCCAAGATGGTTCTTATCTTGCCGAATTGCTCCTTGAAAAAGGATATCAGGTCCACGGTATAAAACGTCGTGGTTCACTTTTTAACACTCAAAGAATAGATCACATTTATGAAGACCCACATGTTGAGAATCAACATTTTGTTCTTCATTACGGGGATTTGTCAGACTCCACGAACCTGATCCGGATCATTCAGGAGGTTCAGCCAGATGAGGTGTATAATTTGGGGGCTCAATCGCACGTAGCGGTTTCATTTGAGTCACCAGAATATACCGCAGATGTAGATGCGATGGGCACACTCCGAATTCTGGAAGCAATTCGCATATGCGGTCTGGAGCAGAAGACTCGTTTTTATCAGGCTTCCACATCCGAATTGTACGGCCTTGTGCAAGAGATTCCTCAGAAGGAAACGACGCCGTTTTATCCGCGCTCGCCTTATGCTGTGGCGAAGCTCTATGCCTACTGGATCACGGTGAATTACCGTGAGGCCTATGGCATGTACGCCTGTAATGGCGTCCTTTTCAATCATGAAAGTCCCCGGCGTGGCGAGACTTTTGTTACTCGTAAGATCACCCGTGGGTTGGCAAATATTGCTCAGGGGCTACAGGATTGCCTCTACATGGGCAATATGGATGCCCTGAGGGATTGGGGCCATGCCAAAGACTACGTTCGAATGCAATGGATGATGCTGCAGCAAGAAAAGCCGCAGGATTTTGTGATTGCGACAGGCAAACAGTATTCAGTTCGTCAATTTATCGAATGGTCTGCTGCAGAGCTGGGTATTAATCTTCGCTTTGAGGGTAAAGGTGTAGACGAAATTGCGATTGTAGCCTCAGTGGTGGGTGATAATGCTCCCGGTGTGAAAGTTGGCGATATTCTGGTGCGCGTTGATCCGAGGTACTTCCGCCCCGCTGAAGTGGAAACGCTGTTGGGTGATCCTTCTTACGCCAAGGAGCAGCTGGGTTGGGAACCGGAAATAACGACGCAAGAGATGTGTGCCGAAATGGTTGCGGAAGATTTGAAGGTGGCTAAGCGTCATGCCTTTCTGAAGGCTCATGGTCATCATGTTTCGCTTTCCGTGGAGAATTGATATGCCAACGAAGCGAATTTTTGTGGCGGGCCATCGTGGGATGGTTGGCTCGGCTATTGTGCGCCAGCTTGAAACCCTGCCGGATGTTGAGCTGATAACCGCAAGCAGGCATGAGCTTGATCTCAAAGATCAATCGGCGGTGCTTGCGTGGTTTCAGGACCAAGAAGTGGATCAGGTTTACCTTGCGGCCGCAAAGGTAGGTGGTATTCATGCCAATAATGAGTACCCAGCCGAATTTATTTACGAAAACCTGATGATTGAAGCAAATATCATCCATGCAGCGCACAAGTCTGGTGTGCAAAAGCTGTTATTCCTCGGCTCGTCTTGCATTTACCCCAAACTTGCTACGCAACCTATGCGGGAAGACGCACTTCTGACCGGTACCCTGGAACCGACTAATGAACCCTATGCGATTGCCAAAATCGCCGGTATTAAGCTCTGTGAAAGTTACAATCGGCAATACGGTCGGGACTTTCGCTCTGTAATGCCCACCAACCTTTATGGTCCGAACGATAACTTCCATCCGGAGAACAGCCACGTTATTCCGGCGCTCTTGCGGCGGTTTCACGAGGCCAAGGAAGCGGGCGCAGGCGAGGTGGTTGCCTGGGGGACTGGCTCTCCAATGCGGGAGTTTTTGCATGTAGACGACATGGCTGCCGCCAGTGTGCATGTTATGCAACTTGATGAAGCCGTTTATCACGCGAATACTCAGCCAATGCTCAGTCATATAAATGTTGGCACGGGTATTGACTGCACCATTAAGGAACTGACGGAAACGGTGGCTAAAGTAGTGGGATTTGGTGGAGATATCGTATGGGATACCAGTAAACCCGACGGCACCCCACGAAAGCTTATGGATGTTTCCAGGCTCAGGGCATTAGGTTGGGAGGCGTCAATATCTCTGGAGGAAGGGCTGCGTAATGCTTATCAGTGGTTCCTCGCGCATCAGAATGACTTTCGTGGATAGGTCACGGAGGTCGTTGCACCTTATTTCTGAGATAGGTAAGAGAGCTGCTCGTGGTAAATCGTAGTTCCCGAGAATTAATGCAAGAAAGCGGGGTCGTTTTTGGCACAAGCGGTGCCCGGGGTTTGGTGGAACAATTCACTGATGAGGTCTGTGCTGCCTTTTCCTTCGCCTTTCTGAGCGTAATGCAGGAGCATGGCGGCGTCGCTCAGGTAGCGATAGGCATGGACCGCCGGCCCAGCAGCCCCGCTATGGCTTCGGCTTGCAGTTCAGCGGCTCGAGCCATGGGCATCAAGGTGGTCGATTATGGCATTCTTCCCACCCCAGCGCTGGCTTTACAGGCCATGACGGACGGGGTTCCGGCCATTATGGTTACCGGCAGCCATATTCCTTTTGATCGCAATGGCATCAAGTTTTATCGGCCGGATGGGGAGATCTCCAAGGCGGATGAGAAAGCAATCATGAGCGTGGATGCGCCGGTGCCAGAGCTCGGCGCTATTCAGCGGGAGCCGGAAAGTATGGCCGCGAACCAGCGGTACCTGGCCCGGTACGCGGAGTGGTTTCCCGGCCAACCATTAAGTGGAAAACGGGTCGGTCTCTACCTGCACTCTGCCGCGGGGCGTGATCTCAACGTCCAGGTGTTGGAAGCGCTGGGCGCTGAGGTGGTGGCCCTGGGCCGAAGCGAGCAGTTTGTTCCGGTCGATACCGAAGCCGTGAGCGATGAGGATCGTGCGCTCGGCCGCAAGTGGGTGGTTGAGCATCGGCTTGATGCGCTTTTGACCACGGACGGGGATGGTGATCGCCCGTTGCTGGCCGATGAACATGGTGAGTGGCTGCGTGGTGATATCGTGGGATTGCTCTGTGCCCGTGAGCTGGGCATTCAGGGCCTCGCGGTTCCGGTTAGCTGCAATACAGCCATTGAAGCCTGTGGTGCATTCGAGAGAGTCCAGCGAACTCGCATTGGCTCCCCTTATGTATTAGAAGCGATGGCGGAGCTTGCCCAGCGATATGAGCGTGTTGCGGGGTTTGAGGCGAACGGTGGCTTTATGTTGGGCACGGCTATTGAGTGGAATGGCCGCTACCTGGCTGCCTTGCCCACGCGAGATGCCTTGCTGCCGGCATTAACATTGATGGTGGCGGCCGCAAAGCGCAATGGGCCCCTGTCGTCCCTGGTTAATGGTTTGCCTGGCCGGTTTACGGCCAGTGATCGCCTGAAAGACATTCCAACCGAGACCAGCCGGGCCTATCTTGCTCGGTGGGAAGCAACGCCCGCCAGGCTTCAGGAAGATTTGAGTATGCCAGCGAGTATTGCTGTAACAGACACTACCGATGGCTTACGGGCCACACTGGCTAATGGGGATATTGTGCACCTTCGGCCCTCCGGTAATGCACCCGAACTGCGCTGCTACGTAGAGTCCTCAACGGCTGAGGGTGCTGAGCGGCTTTTAAAGAATTCCATGAGGGCTCTGCAGAAGCTATGAGCCGCCGGTTTCGTTTTATCTTGCATATCGGCACTGAAAAAACTGGTACCACAACCTTGCAGGGCTACCTCCACGGCGCACAGAGCGAACTGAATGAGCAGGGTGTAGCCTACTACGCATCACCGGGGCGAGTGGAATCCAGGGCGCTGGCGGCCTCGGCCGTTGGCGACCAGGCGCCGGACGATTTTTTGAAGCAATTGAGCGTTCAGTCACCAGAGCAGCGCCACGTGTTTCGGGAACAGACAAAACAGCATTTTCACGCTGCCATGACGGCCCTGGATGAACGCATTCACACTGTGGTTATCTCCAGTGAACATTTCCATTCCCGGCTTCGCCATCCCTGGCAGGTAAAATGGCTGCATGATCTGATCACGCCCTGGGCGAATGACGTCCAGGTGGTGGTATACCTTCGGCCACAAACCGATGTGTTGTCATCTTTTTACTCAACCGCCTTGAAAAATGGCGAAGTGCGTAACTTGGAAGCGCTGGGCAGGAAGATATGCCATGCGGGTAACCATTTTTATAACTACCAGAGCCTGCTGGAGTTGTGGGCAAAGATATTTGGTAAAAAGGCCTTAATACCGAGACTTTTTACTGCCGATGAGTTGAAACAGGGGGATATTGTTGCGGACTTTGCGGAAGTAATCGGATTGTCTCCGTCTCACGCAACTTCTGCGAACCTGCCTCGGCAAAATGAATCCATCAACCCGGTTGGTCAGGCATTACTGAGGGGCCTTAACAGAGCGCGTAAACGGGAAGAGTGCGCGTTGACAAAGGTTGAATATCAACCTCTTGCGAGAAGAGTCATGAACGTGTTTTCTGGCTCGGGAGAGAGATTGTCGTCTGCTGTCGAAGTGGAATTGCAGTCTTTGTTCGAGGTATCCAATCGCTGGGTTTGCGATCAGTTCTTCAATGAGCGAGAGGCTTTGTTTCCATCGGCTAAGAATCAACCCCATAAAGGGCCATTGGTGCTTTCGAAGGAGCAACTGGCCCTGGTGCAAATGGTGATGTCGCGTCTGGAGCGATCTAACGTTAATGGGCTGCCGGAAATTGATAGTTGTGCCTGCTACCTCCGGGATAGGGCTGTCGCACTCGAATCAAAGGATATTGTTATGGCCCGAAAAATGATGGCTATGGCTCACCATATTCGCCCTCACGGCCCGTTTATCGCTAAGAAACTGAAGGAATACGAGGCCAGGAGTGGCCTTTGGAACAGAGCGATTAATTGGCTTGCACAGCGCCGGCCATGACGATGCGGAACAGGATCTCTTGATGATAAAAGTTAAGAGGTTGGATTGCTCTCCGGGCGGCTGGTACCAATGTTTGGCTCGGGTTCCCAATTGTTCGCGTTATGCGGTGCTTGAGATCATCCCAGAGAGCGCTTCTGGTGATGTGGTTGGTGAGTCAGCGCACATTCCGATCAGGCCGGGTAGAACCGGCCAGCGCGTTGTCCATACACCCGAAGATTGTGAAAGCCTTCGCATTCGCTGGTTGACCCCTGAAGATCAGGGGCACCCTGAGACAGATGTCGATGTAAGCTTGATGCCGTTGGCTCGATGGCGAGCAGTTTGGCGAATGCTCAGGCGTGTGAAGCAATTCTCTGATATTCATTTGCTGCGTATCGGGGAGGAATTTCTGAGGGCACTGCTTGTATCCCCAATTAAGCTTTATGCGCGCTATGAGGAAACCCTGCACTACCGGCCACGATCGTCACTGCAGCCGCAGCCCGTTCGTGAGGCATCTGAAATTGTATGGCCAGCTCTGCGCTGGTTAACGATAGATGAACTTCGGGTTGCACCCTTATTTGATGCAGAAAGCTGGGTGGTGATTCGCAGCCGGGCCGACCAATGGCTGGTTGGGGGAGTGGAGGCACTCAGGGATTGGCAAGCGTCGCATCCTGAAGCGAAGGTGATCACGTTCGATGAGCAGCGGGTTGACGAGGAAAGTGGGGCGATCGAGCCCTGGCTAAAGCCTCAGTGGAATTTGGATCTCTTCCTGTCCTGTGCCTATGTGGGGCACGGTGTTGCCATCCGTGGCGACGTTTTTACTGAATCCCTTGCCGGGCTTCCCCTGCATTGTTTCGATTCAGTCGATCAATTAGCTGATGCATTGTTGTTGGCTGTGGTGGCAAACAATCCACGGAATTGCCTGAAATGGGTTACCCATTGTCCTGCACTGGCGTTGCAGGTAACGACTTCGCTGACGGATGAAGCTTTGCGCGAGCGCTGGTTTAAATCTCGCCAGCAACGGCTTTTGAAACTGCTGGAGGGGGATTCAACACCCTGCACCTTTGAGCGTGGTCGGTTGCCTCTTAGTTGGCGGGTGCGTTGGCACCTGCCTGAACCTTCGCCATTGGTTAGCCTCTGCATTCCCACTCGCAACGGCTTGCCCGTTCTGAAACCGTGTTTAGACACCATTTTGCAGCGTACGAAGTATCCGAATTTCGAAGTGCTGGTGGTCGATAACCAGAGCGACTGTTCCGCTACCCTGGCTTACCTCGCGCAATTGCAAAAACGGGACACTCGGGTAAGAGTGCTTCGTTACAATGCTCCGTTCAATTTTTCAGCTATTAATAATTTCGCAGTTGCCCATGCACGAGGGCAGGTTATAGGTCTGATCAATAATGATGTAGAGCCCCGCCAACCTGAATGGCTCGAGGAAATGGTAGCTCAGGCCATGCGCCCGGACATCGGCTGTGTCGGTGCGAAGCTGTTTTATCCGGATGGTTCTATTCAGCATGCTGGTGTCGTGTTGGGCATAGGCGGGGTCGCAGGTCACGCATTCCGGTTCGATCCTGGCTCTGCAGAAGGCTATCAGGGGCGCCTCCAGCTAGTGCAGAACTACTCAGCGGTTACAGCTGCCTGCCTTTTGGTGCGCAAATCGGTTTATCTGGATGCCGGAGGGCTGGATGAGCATCTTGCGGTTAACTACAACGATGTCGACTTTTGCCTGAAAGTGCGGGCGCTAGGGTACCGTAATCTGTGGACCCCCTACGCAGAGCTTATACACCATGAGTCCGCCACTCGGGGTGGAAGTCAGAGTCGCCGACAGCGCAGACAGGCCGCGAAGGAGTTCCAATTGATGCGGAGAAGGTGGGGGCAAATGCTGGATGCTGATCCAGCTTATCATCCCGCGCTCACGCGGGTGCACGAGGACTTTTCGTTGGCTTCGGAGCCTGAACGAGGATTGGTATGAAATATACAAAACTCGGCATCCCGGATCTTGTGCTGATGGCCCCAACAGTTTTCGGGGATGAACGAGGTTTTTTTATGGAAACCTTCCGCCAGGGAGAATTTGAGACGCATTGCGGCAATTACACGTTCGTTCAGGACAATCACAGCAAATCCGCCAAAGGTACTTTGCGCGGTCTGCACTACCAGCTGGAAAATCCGCAAGGCAAGCTGGTTCGGGTTACCCGTGGCGAGGTGTTTGATGTGGCTGTGGATCTGCGCAAGGGGTCTCCCACCTTTGGGCAGTGGGCAGGGGCTATGCTCAGCGAAGAGAACAAGCAGATGCTGTGGGTTCCACCCGGTTTTGCACATGCGTTCTACGTAACCAGCGATGAAGCGGAATTCCAGTACAAATGCACGGATTACTATGCGCCCGGAGACGAGTACTCCATTCGCTGGGATGACCCTGATCTGGCCATTGACTGGCCTCTGAAGGGCGAGGCGCCCAGGGTGTCTGAGAAGGATGGTAATGGGTTGTTGTTTCGGGATGCGCCGGTATTTGAATGATTTCTTGCAGCGCTCAGCTTGTTTATATTGGATAGTCCTGTATCCTTTTTTGATAAAATATCTGCGTAATGGATATGGGGACATCTAATGATTGAGCTTGTGTCGGGGTGGGATGTTCAGGCAGCCTTGGCAGGCTATGTGCAACAGCGCCGGAAGGCCCTTAAATGGTCTCGGGCGGCGTTGGCTGAGCGTAGCACGGTGCCAGCGCCGACAATCAAGAGATTTGAAACCACTGGGGAGATCTCACTCAGGCAGTTTTTGTTGTTGTGGCAGTGCGTAGATGATCTTCGGCGCGTTCAAAGCCTGACCGAGGGCCCCGAAAAGCCGCTGCCACGTACACTGGATGAGGTGCTCGCTCAGTGAATTTTACGCCTGTTCGCAAGCTTACAGTCTGGCGTACGTTCAGTGATGGCCGGCAAGCCCGGGTAGGTGGGCTGGCACAGAACCGGCAGGGTGTGTTTTTTCAGTACGATGCAGACTACCTTACGCAATTCAGCCCGCTTTCGCCTTTTACTCTGAAGTGGGATACGAGTGTGCAGCAGGCCCCGCGAGACCCGCACGGCGGTTTGCCCGGGGTTTTCGCAGACTCCCTGCCGGATGGCTGGGGGGTGTTGCTGATGGACAGGGTGTTTCGCCAGGAGGGCGTGTTACCGGCACAGGTAACGCCGATGGACCGGCTGGCATTTGTGGGTTCCAGCGGCAGTGGCTCGTTGAGTTATGCGCCGGTGGCCGATTTTGCGCCTGCAACAGACGATAAGCCGGTCAACATAGCTGAGTTGGGGCTCCACGCGCAGGCTATGTTTGATGGGCAAACCACCGACGTGCTCGCGGAACTGGTTGCTGCGGGCAGTTCGGCGGGCGCCCGGCCAAAGGCGCAGTTGTATTTTTCCGCAGGTAGTTATGGGGTTTGCCGTACCCGTGCAAAGCCCGGTGATGAGGCCTGGTTGGTGAAGTTTACTTCGGCCAACTTGCCCCTGGGGCACGAAGAAGGGTTGTGTGAAGCGGTTTACTTGTCGCTGGCGGAGCGTGCGGGTTTGCAGCCTCCTCGTTGGCAGTTGCTCTCCGCTCCGGGTGAATCCGGCGCCAAAGCCTGGCTGGCGGTTGAGCGGTTTGACCGGGTATGGCGCGCCGATGATGTGCCGGGTTGCGTGCATTTGCACAGCGCCTGTGGCTTGCTGGATGCCGATTTCCGCATGCCCAGTCTGGATTATGAGGACTTGATCAAAGCCAGCGGCCAGTTGTGCCGTGGCGCCAGGGCTGCACAGTTACAGTTTTTACGGGCAGTGTTTAATCTGTTTGCCTTGAACCAGGATGATCACAGCAAAAACTGGGCGTTTTTGCAGAGTGATGATGGCAACTGGCAGCCTGCGCCGTTTTACGATGTCACTTTCAGCCCGGGCCGTTTTGGTGAGCACGCCACGGCTTTTGGGGGTTATGGTAAAAATCCCCCACTAAAAGCGTTACAGAAGCTGGCCGCTGAAGCGGGTTATGCCAATTGGCCGCAGGCTCGCCAGGAAATGCAGCGCGTGCTGGATGCTCTGGCCGGGTTCTCTGCAATGGCAACAGAGTTTGGGGTGAGCGCCGAGACCACCCGGTTAATACAGCAACAGCTTGACCAAACCTATCAGCAAAACAGTGGGCTTTTGGTTTCCTCCCCAGAATGACAAATTCGGCAGCGCAACATCACAGTGGTTTTAGTGGCCAAAAAATTACTTAAGTAACAGGCGGCCTATGCCCCGAATAAAGATCGTTCACCAAAACCCTAACCCCTCTACGGAGTTTTTTATCCGGCCTTTTTGGGCAGAGGCACGCGCGGCGGTAGACTATTACAGGTTTGATGAGCTGCCGGCGCCCTCTGAGTTGTCTGGGGCTGTGGTGGTGTTCGTGCGGTATGTGCCGCCGGCCTGGAAGGCCGTGTTAAAACGTCATCCGGCTCAGCAGGTGGTGTTCTTTATGGACGACGATCTGTTCGACTGGCGGGCATTTCAGGGCATGCCCTGGCATTATCAGCGCAAGTTGTTTGGTCTCGCGTGGCGGCATCAGCGCTGGTTAAGGGAGATTGGCGCCGAGCTTTGGGTATCGTCGCTCTGGCTTGCGGATAAGTACGCCAGCTGGAACCCGGAGATTCTGGAACCCGGAAACCCCCATGGTGCGGCTGCAGAGTTTTCAGACCCGGCGATAAAAACCATTTTTTACCACGGCTCTGCCTCGCACCGTGGTGAACTGGAGTGGCTGATGCCGGTGGTGGAGCAGGTGTTGGCCGCCCGTGCCGATGTATGCTTTGAGGTCATTGGCGATAGAAAAGTGCGCGACCGCTTTGCGCATTTGCATGGGGTGCACGTAGTTCACCCAATGAGCTGGCCGGCCTATAAAGCCTTTATCCAGCGGCCCGGCCGAACCATTGGCCTGGCGCCTTTGCGAGACACCGCTTTCAACGCCGCCCGGGCGCCCACCAAATTTTACGACATCACTGCCGCGGGCGCGGTGGGCCTCTATGCGGACACGCCGGTTTACCGGCGGCTGGTGGCGCATGGGAAGAACGGGTTATTGCTGCCGATGGACTCGCCGCAGGTCTGGGTGGAGGCGGCACTGGATTTGCTGGATGATCGTGAAAAGAGGAAAGCGCTTGTTTGCCACGAAATCCATGAAACCCGCTAAAAGACACTAAAAAACTAATTGGCCACGGATACTCACAGCCTCTCACGGACAAGAGAATAAAGTAGTTGTCCGTGTATTTCCGTGAGTGTCCGTAGCAAAATCATTAAAACCAACGCAGACCACTGTGCCAGATAACGCTTGCCACCTGACAACATCCCCCGCCTTGCACGCTCTTAAGCACCTGGAGGCGATCACTGGTGCTCCGGTGAAGCGCCACCGCCGGGGCCTGTCCGCAAAGGGAGCGAAGGCCATGTTGGCCTGGGGCCGTAAGCCCTCGGCTGCGAAGGCAGAGGCGGTTGCACGGAAATTGGGGTTGCCCGTGGTGCGCCTGGAAGATGGCTTTTTGCGTTCGGTGGAGCCCGGTGCGGAGCCGCCGGTGTCGTTGGTGTGGGACGACCAGGGTATTTATTACGATGCCAGCCTACCCTGCCGGCTGGATACGTTGCTGGCTCAGCCTTCGGATCTGGATGAAAAGGCTCGGGCTCGTGAGTTGATTCGCCGTTGGCGCGCGGGGCGGGTTTCCAAGTACAACCATGCCCGCGAGCTAAATTATCAGCACCTGAAGCCCTATGTTCTGGTGGTGGACCAAACTTTTGGCGATGCATCGGTGAAGTATGGCCAGGCTGATCCGAGTAGCTTCGAGGCCATGCTGAAGGCCGCGCTGGAACGGTTTCCGAGGCATCGCATTGTGCTTAAAACCCATCCGGATGTGGTCGCTGGCAGGAAGCAGGGGTACTTCAGCCAATCCGCAGAGGCGCAGTCTGAGCGGGTAGAGTGGCTGGGCGAAAATGTTCATGCCCCGGCGTTGCTGGAGCATGCCGATGCGGTGTTTTGCGTAACCTCGCAAATGGGGTTTGAGGCACTGCTGTGGGGCAAGGAAACGCACGTGTTTGGCATGCCCTTCTACGCCGGCCGCGGGCTGACGGAAGATGCTTTGCCGGCGCCGGAATTTCGCGAGCCGGTGAGCCTGGAGGCTCTTGTTTATGCTGCGCTTGTAGACTACCCGCGGTATGTAGATCCGGAGACAGGCCTTCGCTGTGAGCCGGAGCGGATTCTCGATTGGCTGGCCCTGCAGAGGGAACAGCGTGAACGCTTTCCGGCACAGCTTTATTCACCCCGTGTGCCGCTGTGGAAGCGCAAGGCGTTGTCCCGTTTTCTTGCCGGCAGTGATGTGATGGATGAGCGTAAGCAGCCTGCGCCAGATGGTTCTACTCGGGTTGTGTGGGGGTTGGCAGAATCTTGCGTGCCGGTGATTCGGGTGGAAGACGGCTTTATCCGTTCGGTGGGCCTTGGTGCAGACCTTGTTCAGCCCCAGTCCTGGGTGATGGATGATATCGGCATGTATTACGACGCTACGCGGCCATCCCGCCTGGAGCAGCTGCTTGAGGAGGCAGAGTTTAAACCAGGCCTGTTGAAGCGGGCTGCCGGTTTGATTGAAAGCCTGAAGGTATCGGGTACCACCAAGTACAACACGGGTGCCCGGGACTGGCAGCGTCCCCCTGGCACTGAGCGAGTGCTGCTGGTGTCGGGGCAGGTGGAAAGTGATGCGTCGATCAAATTTGGGTCACCGGTTGTTAAAACCAACCTGGAGCTGCTGAAAGCAGTACGTGAGCAGAACCCGAGTGCCTGGGTGGTTTATAAGCCCCACCCGGATGTGGTGGCTGGCTTGCGAACACGCGGGGGGGGCGAAGAGCAGGGCGAACGCTGGTGTGATGAGCTCATACTTGATCAGGATATGGGCCATTTGCTGGGCCAGGTAGATGAAGTGCATACGATCACCTCGCTGACTGGTTTCGAGGCCTTGGTCCGGGGCCTGAAGGTTACCTGCTACGGGCAGCCGTTTTACAGCGGATGGGGGCTGGCCACGGATATTCACCCTTGCCCGCGCCGAACCCGAAAACGCACCCTGGAGGAACTGGTGGCGGCTGCGCTCATTCTGTACCCCACCTACATCAGCCAGGTAACCGAGAAGTTCACCACGGTTGAAACGGTACTCCGCGAGATTGAAGTGCAAAGGAAGAGCTCAGCGCCGGAAGTTGGTACACTCCTCCGCGTTTCACGGGCCCTGCGGCGGGCGTGGCGATTTTAACCTTTGGTTGTGAGCAGTATTTATTTTGCCACTAAATCCACGAAACCCAATAAATTTAGCAAATAACGCTACTTGTTCCTCAAGTGATTCACCTTTGTTCGTGGATTTGGTGGATTTCGTGGCAAAAATTTCCCGGATCTTCAAAGAGAACCTATGCAAACCTACGACATATTCAACGGTGATGCAGATGGCATCTGCGCCCTGATTCAGCTTCGCCTGGCCCGGCCCTGCGATTCCACGCTGATTACCGGTGTGAAGCGCGATATTGCGCTTGCCCGGAATGTGCCGGTTGATTCGCCAGCCCGGGTCAACATTCTGGACATCAGTCTCGACAAAAACCGCGAAGCCGTAGATGGCCTGCTGGCCGCGGGCTGTTCCGTGTTTTATGTGGACCACCATTTCCCCGGTGATACGCTTCCGGACCACCCCGGGTTTACCGCGCTGATTGATACCCAGCCCACCACTTGTACCAGCCTGCTGGTGGACCAGCACCTGAATGGTCAGTTCCATAACTGGGCCATTGCGGCCGCGTTCGGGGATAACCTGAATGCGGTGGCTTACGAACTGGCGGGAAAGGCTGGCCTGAGTGATGAACAGGCGGATGCGCTAAAAACTCTGGGTGTTTGTATCAATTACAATGGCTACGGCGCCACGGTGGAGGACTTGCACTTTCACCCGGCGGATGTATACCGGGCGTTTGTGAAGTTTGAAGACCCGTTGGATTTAATTGCTTCGGAGCCGGCTGAATGGCAGCAGCTTCGGGATGGTTATGCTGAGGATATGGCCAAAGGCCTGGCTGCGCCGGTACTGAGTGAGACTGCAACGTCGCTGGTTGTGAAGTTGCCCGATGAAGCCTGGGCCCGGCGAGTGAGCGGCGTGCTCGGCAACGAACTGGCCAACCGCCATCCGGACAAAGCCTGTGCGATTGTGACCGATACGACCACCGATAGTTATCTGGTGAGTATTCGTGCACCGCTGAACAACCGCACCGGGGCTGATGAAGTGGCGCGGCAGTTTCCGACTGGTGGCGGCCGGAAGGCAGCGGCCGGGATTAATGATTTGCCGGCAGAGCAGCTGGATGCGTTTGTTGGCGTGATGGCCAGCTTTTGGGATCAGTGATTTTTTTGCCACGGACACTCACGGGCGCTCACGGACAAAGAAATGAATAGTTTTTGTTTTTCGTCCGTGTGGGTCCGTGAGTGTCCGTGGCCAAACAAATAAATGGAAGAGTAATGACTTTAACTCCCCCGAAGAAAACCCACCTCAAGCAGCTTGAGGCAGAGTCGATTCACATCATCCGTGAAGTGGCGGCTGAGTTTGATAACCCGGTGATGCTGTATTCCATCGGTAAAGATTCTGCCGTCATGCTGCACCTGGCCATGAAGGCCTTTGCGCCTGGCAAGCCACCGTTTCCGCTGATGCACGTGGACACCACCTGGAAGTTCCGCGAGATGATCAAATTCCGGGACGAACTGACACAGCGCCTGGGGCTGAGGCTGATTGTGCACACCAATCAGGAAGGTGTGGCCCAGGGCATCGGACCCTTCACCCATGGCAGTGCCAAGCATACCGATGTGATGAAAACCCAGGCCCTCAAGCAGGCGCTGGACCAGTACGGCTTTGATGCCGCCTTCGGCGGGGCCCGCCGGGATGAGGAGAAATCCCGCGCCAAGGAGCGGGTGTACTCGTTCCGCGACAAGTTCCACCGTTGGGACCCGAAAAACCAGCGCCCGGAACTTTGGAACCTCTATAACGGTAAGGTGAATAAAGGCGAAAGCATTCGTGTATTCCCGCTTTCCAACTGGACGGAGCTGGATATCTGGCAATACATCTACCTGGAAAACATCGACATTGTGCCACTGTATTACGCCGCCGAACGTCCGGTGGTTGAGCGCGATGGCACCCTGATTATGGTGGATGATGATCGCATGCCGCTGGAGCCCGGCGAAAAGCCGGAAATGAAGATGGTGCGCTTCCGTACTTTGGGGTGTTATCCACTGACCGGTGCCGTGGAGTCTGAGGCCGCCACATTGCCGGAGATTATCCAGGAGATGCTGTTGACCAAGACATCCGAAAGGCAGGGGCGGGTTATTGATCATGATTCTGCTGCTTCTATGGAGCAGAAGAAGCGTGAAGGGTATTTCTGAAATTGGGGTCAGATGAAAGCGTTCATCTGACCCCGTAAATGCCATGAAGTTGGGGTCAGAAGAAAACTTCTTCTGACCCCGTGTTCACTCCAGACTCTCAAGTTGAATTTACAATGTCTCACGCATCTACATTGATTGAATCCGATATCCTCGCGTACCTGGACCAGCATGAGAACAAGGACCTGCTGCGCTTTCTGACCTGTGGCAGCGTTGATGATGGCAAATCCACCCTGATTGGCCGCCTGCTGTTTGATTCCAAGCTGATTTTTGAGGATCATCTGGCGGCCCTGCACAAAGACAGTGAGCGACAGGGCAATGCCGGTGAGTCGCTGGATCTGGCTTTGCTGGTGGACGGCCTGGCATCCGAACGGGAGCAGGGCATTACCATTGATGTGGCTTACCGGTATTTCTCCACGGATAAGCGCAAGTTCATCATTGCCGACTGCCCGGGCCATGAGCAATACACTCGCAACATGGCCACCGGTGCCTCTACCTGTGATCTGGCGGTGGTGATGATTGATGCCCGCAAAGGCGTGCTCACCCAGTCCCGCCGGCACAGCTTTATTGTTAGCCTTCTGGGCCTGAAGCATGTGGTGGTGGCGATCAACAAGATGGATCTGGTGGACTTCTCGGAGGAGGTGTTCAACAACATCCGCGAGGAATACCAGAAACTGGCGACCCAGCTTGGCCTGGAAGATGTTTACTACGTGCCGATCTCCGCTCTGGATGGCGATAACGTGGTGAACCGCAGCGAACAGACGCCCTGGTACCATGGTGAAACCCTGATGAACATTCTGGAGCAGGTGGAGGTTCTGGAAGACCAGAACGTGACCGACCTGCGTTTTCCGGTGCAGTATGTAAACCGGCCCAACCTGGACTTCCGGGGCTATTGCGGTACGCTGGCCAGTGGCGTGGTGCACAAGGGCGATGAGGTGGCGGTGCTGCCTTCTGGAAAGACTTCCCGGGTGAAAGCCATTCACAATTATGAAGGGGAGATTGATCGGGCCTGGCCGGGGGATGCCATTACGCTGACCCTGGAAGACGAGGTGGATATTTCCCGGGGTGATCTGCTGGTACACGCCAACAGCAAGCCTGCCTTGGGCAACCGCTTTGCCGCCCACATTGTCTGGATGAATGAGCAAGCGCTGAAACCCGGCCGTGAATACGGCATTAAGATCGGCACGCGTGTGACCAACTGCTATGTCAACGAAGTGCTTGAAGAAATTGATGTAAATACCCTGGAGCGCTATCCGGAGACCGAAGGTGGCCTTGAGTTGAATGCCATTGGCCTGTGTGATGTGGAGCTTTCCGAGCCGGTCGTGGTTGAGGATTATCAGCATCATCCAGGAACTGGTAGCTTTATCCTGATTGATAAGCTGACCAATGTGACTGTGGCGGCGGGTATGGTGGAGCGGGCGCTGGGTGGCGCTGGAGCCGTGACTGAACGGGAATACACCGAAGCGGAGCGCAACCTGAATCGGTTTATTCGGGAGAATTATCCGGAGTGGGGTTGTAAGCCGGTTTGACCTGGCTGTCGGATTACGAGGCTTCGCCTCTAATCAGACCTGCAATCTGAATAGTAGCCACGGACACTCACGGACGCTCACGGACAAAAAATGACTGATTTTTGTATTGCGTCCGTGTGGGTCCGTGAGTGTCCGTGGCAAAAAATAAAGGATAAAAGTTTTGGCAAATAACATTGTCTGGCACGATCACAAAATCACCCGTGCGGAGCGTTCGGTTAATAAAAACCAAAAACCTTGCCTGCTTTGGTTCACTGGCCTGAGCGGTTCGGGCAAGTCCACCATTGCCAACGCGCTTGATGTCGCGCTGCATAAGCGTGGCTATCACACGTTTCTGCTGGATGGTGATAACGTTCGCCACGGTTTGTGCAAGGATCTGGGCTTTTCCGACGATGACCGGGAAGAAAACATTCGCCGCGTGGGTGAGGTTTGCAAGCTCTTTGCAGACGCTGGCCTGATCGTAATGAGTGCGTTCATTTCTCCGTTCACCAGTGACCGGCGCCTGGTTCGGAAGTTGTTCCCGGCGGGCGAGTTCATTGAAGTGTTCATGGATGCGCCGCTGGCTACCTGTGAAGAGCGTGACCCGAAGGGGCTTTATCAGAAGGCCCGTTCGGGCGAGATAAAGCACTTCACTGGGATCGACTCGCCTTACGAGGTGCCGGCACACCCTGAGATTCGGCTGGATACTTCCCGGCACTCGGTGGAGGAATGTGTTGATTCTCTCATTGCCTACCTGCTTGAGCGGGAACTGATCACCCACAAGGACTAACTCCGTGGAATGGCAAGGCATTGTGACCCTGGCAACACTGTTTTCGGTGTTGTCGGCGCTTGCACTTACCCGTATTTCTGCCGACCTGGTTCTGATGACGGCTTTAGCGTTCCTGTTGATTTCGGGGATCCTGGGGCCGGCTGAGGCTTTGGCGGGGTTTGGCAACCCGGGTGTGATAACCATTGCAACCCTGTATGTGGTGGCGGCAGGACTGAAGGAAACCGGGGCGGTGCAGTGGATTGCCCGCCGGTTACTGGGGCACCCGAAAACCGAGAAAGGCGCCCAGCTTCGAATGATCGCGCCCACGGGTGTTCTCAGCGCTTTTATGAATAACACCGCCGTGGTGGCCATGTTCATTCCTGCCATCCAGGATTGGGCTCAGCGCCTGGGTGTTCCCGCGTCCAAACTGCTGTTGCCTCTCAGTTATGCCGCTATTCTCGGGGGCACCTGCACCTTGATTGGCACCAGTACCAACCTGGTGGTGGACGGGATGCTTCAGACCCGGCTTGGTATCAATCTGGGATTGTTCGAGTTGGCCTGGGTGGGAGTACCACTGCTGATTGTGGGTGGTACGTTTCTTGTTCTGTTTGCCTCCCGGATATTGCCGGATCGCGGTGGTGTCACCGAAGAACTTGACCAGGTACGTGAATACGGGGTTGAGGTAGAGGTAATGGGCCCCGGGCCACTGGTGGGCAAGACCATCGCCCAAGCTGGCCTGAGGGCTTTGAGTTACGGATATCTCACCGAGATTGACCGCGGTGGCCGGCTGATTACTGCCGTAGAGCCGGACCGGACCCTCCAGGCCGGTGACCGGCTGTATTTTGTGGGAGCGCCCGAATGTGCCAGTGAGTTGCGCCGTATTCAGGGCCTGAAGCCGGCCAACGGCAGCGTGCATAAGCTCGAAGTGGAAAACCATCAGCGTTGTCTGGTTGAGGTGGTCCTCGGGCCGGAATTCCCGGCACTGAACAAGACGATTCGCGATAGTCGCTTCCGTACCCGGTTCAACGCTGTGATTTTGTCCTTGTCCCGCGAAGGCAAGCGGGTGCCGGGTAAGCTGGGGGATATTACCTTCCGTATGGGCGATACCCTGTTGCTGGAGGCCAGCCATCAGTTTGTGGAGCAGTACCGGTTTCGGCGGGACTTCCTGCTCGTCAGTGCGCTGAATGATTCCACACCGCCGGATTTCCGCAAGGCGCCGCGGGCGATGGGGATACTGGCGCTGATGGTGTTGGTGAGTGCCTCGGGGCTTTTGCAGATCATGGAAGCAGCATTCCTCGCAGCCGGAGCGATGATTGTCTCCGGCTGTATTACCGCCAGCCGGGCCCGGCGTAGTGTCGATTTGCCGGTGTTGGTAGTGATTGCCGCCTCTTTTGCATTGGGCAATGCGATGACAGAAACCGGCGCTGCTGTCTGGGTGGCAAACGGGTTGCTGGGGTTTGGCGGCCTGACACCTTGGGTGGCGTTGGCGTTGATTTATTTGCTCACCGCGGCGTTTACTGAGGTGATTACCAATAATGCCGCGGCGGTCTTGATGTTTCCCATCGCTCTGGCGGTTTCTGAGCAGTTGGGAGTGAGCTTTCTGCCGTTTGCGGTTGCCGTGATGTTTGCGGCGTCGGCTTCTTTTGTGACCCCGCTCGGTTATCAGACCAATCTTATGGTGTACGGCCCAGGGCGCTACCAGTTTTTAGACTATGTGCGAATAGGCTTGCCTCTGAGCGTTTTGGTTGGCGTAACTGCAATAATGTTAATCCCGATGGTATGGTCGTTCTGATAGGGAATAGCTTACTATTCCTATGTGCCAACACTGGTGAAGGACAGCCATGTTCGAAAAATTCCTGAATTTGCCCCGTTTTCACAAGCGCGTGATTTCCGTCGCAGCTGACTCTGTGGCCCTTTTCTTAGCACTCTATGCTGCGTTTTCTTTAAGACTGGACCAGCAACTCTGGGTGCCGACCCGTGAGCATATCGTTGTTTCCGGGCTGACGGTCATTTTTACGATTGCGGTTTTCATCAGGTTAGGTTTGTATCGTGCGGTGATTCGCTACCTGAGCGACCGGGCCTTTATAACGGTTTTTTCCGGGATCAGTGTTTCTGCTGTCACGCTGATACTGCTTGGCTATTGGCTTGAAGTGTTGGTGCCGCGCTCGGTTCCAGTAATATACGCTGCTCTGGCATTTATTTTTGTGAGCGGCACCCGAATGACAGTGCGGATGCTGGTGCACCGCCCCAGGTATTGTAACAAGCAGTTCGTGGCCATTGTCGGTGCTGGTGAAACCGGTTTGCAGCTGGCAAATGCGTTGGATCAGGGCACAGAGTATCACCCGTCGGTGTTCATTACGTTACTTAAAGGGAATCACCGGGCGCTGATTAATGGCATCCCTGTCTACGACATCAGTTACATCGAACGCGCCGTAAAAGAACATCGGATCAAAAGGCTTTTACTGGCACTGGACGCTGACTCCGGGATTGATCGCAAACGCCTCCTGAAAAAGCTGGAGCCTTTGGCAATTCCTGTCCAGACAGTTCCTACCATGTCCGAGTTAGTAGCCGGCCAAGCCCGAATCAATGATATCCGGGATCTCGAGATTGAAGACCTGCTGGGCCGTAATCCGGTCCAGCCAGATAACGCCCAGGTGGCCGCCAGTCTGTATGGCAAAGCTGTGATGGTCACTGGTGCCGGGGGATCCATCGGCTCGGAATTGTGTCGGCAGATCATTCTGCATCGCCCCTCCCGGTTGGTGTTGTTTGATCAGTCCGAGTTTTCCCTCTATGCCATTGAGCGGGAGCTCCAGGCTATCAACCATATTGAGGGGCTGAGGGTTGAGATTCTTCCATTGCTGGGAAGTGTTACCCATCGCAGGCGGTGCGAGGCTGCCATGCGCAGTTTTGCCATTGAAACGGTTTACCACGCTGCGGCTTATAAGCATGTACCGCTGGTAGAGCACAACCTGATCGAAGGTGTTCAGAATAATGTGTTCGGCACCTTCCATGTTGCGGAAGCGGCTATCGCGGCTGGCGTGAAGCGCTTCGTGCTGATTTCTACAGACAAAGCCGTACGCCCGACCAATGTGATGGGTGCAAGCAAACGCATGGCGGAGCTGGTGCTACAGGGCCTGGCCCAGAGACAGTCCGGGACCATTTTTTCGATGGTTAGGTTTGGTAATGTGCTGGGTTCCTCCGGCTCCGTAGTGCCGTTGTTCCGGGACCAGATCCGCGATGGCGGCCCGGTAACGGTGACCCACCCGGATATTATCCGTTACTTCATGACGATTCCTGAGGCCAGCCAGCTGGTGCTTCAGGCGGGCAGCATGGGCCAGGGCGGTGAAGTGTTTGTACTGGATATGGGGGAGCCGGTGAAGATTGCCGACTTGGCTCGCAAGATGATTCACCTGATGGGGTTGATGGAGAAAACCGACGAGCGGCCTGATGGAGATATCGAGATAGTCTTCTCCGGGCTACGGCCGGGTGAGAAGCTGTTTGAAGAGCTGTTGATAGGTGATGACCCTCAGGGCACGGCCCACCCGCGCATCATGATGGCCCGGGAGGTTTCCATGGCCTGGGATGAGGTGGAGCAGACCCTGAATCGATTGATGCGGGCCAGCCATGAGTTTGATTGTCTGGAAATACTGGAGATTTTGAAAACCGCACCTGCGGGGTTTGCTCCGAATAGTGGCGTCGCAGATCTGGTTTGGTGCAACGGCAATCAGGAGCGGTTAAGTGAGGCCTGGAAGGCGGGCAAGGTGCGAAGGTTGCCTTTGGGCTGATGTGTAATTTCAGGTTGTGAATTAATTCTGAATTGGTAGCGGGGGCCTGATGGCCTCCGTTTTTGTTATTCAACAGGGAATGTTGGCGATGATTGATATTTTGCACCATGGGGCTACTATTGGGGTTACTGGGTCTTGCCATGAGTTGACTCTTACTCCGGGGATGAAAAAGGGGTCTGACCCCGTGGGGTCAGACCCCTCCTTCACTTGTAAATTTGGGGTCAGATGAAAAGTTCATCTGACCCCATCCTCGTCAGTCACCGGTCACAGGAAATCTATCGGCGGCATCTGATTGTAACGCGCTTCCAGGTATGGCTTGAGCGTGGCGACACTGGTTATGGAGCGGGTAATCTGTCGCTCGTTGTCGATTATTTTGCGCAGCTTTGCGCAATATTGTTGCAGGTTTCGGGCTCTGGACTTCGGCTTTTTGTCGTAGAAGTGATCGTAGAGCAAGCCCCGGAGCGGGTCGGCGTATATTAGTGTTTCCTGCTGTTCCCGCAATTCCTGGGTGTGGGCTTTGAGGAGTGCAAGCAGGTCGTTATCAGTGTCTTCGGACAGCGACTCCAGCGGGGACTGCCCCATGTGCTCCTCGTAAAGGCTAAACAGCGTGAAGAGGTCGTTCTGCTCGCGCGCTTTAAGAAGCTGGCTCATCTGTTCATGCCGCTGCGCTTTCCGGCTTTCGTCCTGTTCACGATCCGGATGGAGCACTCTCGCAAGCTGGCGGAACAGGTTATTGATGGAAGACTTTTTCAGCAGTTGCCGCAGGCCGTTGGTGTCCGATTGTCTGGCCTGTTCGGCTTCCTCTTCTTCACGAATAAAATCTTCGAACAGCTGCTCCCAGTAGCCGGAATCGTCTGTCTCGGCATCCGGGCCGGCGCTTCTGTCGGGTTCTGCTTGCGGTTCCTGTTCAAAATCCGCAAATAAGTCCTCGAACATATCCTCCGTGGCTGTATCCTGGCGTGCCCGCTGGTGATGGCATTGGCCCGGTTTTGGCTTGTTCGTGGGTTGTTCGGGGGTAGGGGGCGGTTCCCCGGGTCCGAGCGATTGCTGAAGGCCTTCGAAAAAACTGCTGAGATCCAGCAGTTGAGCCTGGTCACAAAACGGGCTGTTGGTCACTTGTAGAATGTTCTGGTGTATCCATTCGAGCAGTTCGACTTTTTGCCACTGAGCGAGGGATTTGCGCGAGAGAAATCCGGCAAGATGTTTCGTTTGTTGAAGGATGGCATCCATCATTTCCGCTTCATCATGGCGGAGGGCGTCCATGCACTGTTGCATGAACGCTTCCAGCTCCTGTTCCAGCCGCTCGTTTTTCCGCTTGAGGTTGACGATGCGTTGCCATTCGCGCTGGAGTGGCTGTGCAGCTGTTTTCGCGGCTTTGGAGTTTTTGCGGGATTTCTGGGGTTTGATTCGGGACATGAAAGCGAACTGGTACGCTGAAAATCGGGTGAAGGTTAGGCCATGGATGCTACAGAAAATGACGTTTACTGTCACCACTGCCCACACTAGAATATCTCCATTTCAAGATCCACGGGAAGCTCTGCAAACAGGGAGGTTGTTGTCATGATTGAGGTTTTTCACCACGGCGCCACGTCTGGCGTAACCGGCTCCTGCCACGAATTGACTCTGACTCCGGGGATGAAAAAGGGGTCTGACCCCGTGGGGTCAGACCCCAACTTCACCGGCACCGATCCCGAACCCATGGGGTCAGACCCCAACTTCACCGGCTCAGGCTCCGCAGGCATCCTCATAGACTGCGGTCTGTTCCAGGGCGAGGACGAAGGGCGGGGTGCTTCTGCTTCGGATCTCGCCATTGATTTCCCCATCGACCATATCCGGGCGCTGGTGGTCACCCATGTACACATTGATCATGTGGGTCGCATTCCCTATCTGCTGGCAGCGGGTTTTGACGGGCCGATTATCTGCTCGGAGCCGTCGGCCATTATGTTGCCGGAGATTCTGGAAGATGCACTGAAGATCGGATTTACCCGGGACAGGCAGCTGATTGAGCGGGTTCTGGGGCTGATCCGTTCCCGGCTGGTGCCGGTTTCCTATCGCCAGTGGCATTCGGTATTTTCCGAGGATAATTGTTCACTGTCGGTACGGTTGCAGAGGGCAGGGCATATTCTGGGCTCGGCCTATGTGGAGTGCGATGCCCGTGTGGGGGATTCAGAAGAGCGCATTGTGTTCAGTGGCGATCTTGGCGCGCCCCATGCGCCGTTGCTTCCCGCGCCGGAGTCTCCGGAGCGGGCGGATCGGCTGGTGATTGAGAGCACCTATGGTGATAAGGACCATGAGGACAGGGCCACGCGGCGGCTTCGGCTCAAGGTAATTCTGGAGCGGGCGTTGGCGGATGGTGGTACCGTGCTGGTGCCGGCGTTCAGTATCGGGCGGACTCAGGAATTACTCTACGAAATTGAGAGTTTGATTCATGAGTTTGGGGACAGTGCTGTCGGTGCGGGCATGAAATTGGGGTCTGACCCCACGGGGTCAGACCCCTCCTTCACCTGGGACTCGCTGGAAATCATTATCGATTCGCCGCTCGCCGCAGAGTTCACGCGAATCTATCGAGACCTGAAGCCATTCTGGGACGCCGAAGCCACCGAACTGGTTCGCAAGGGCCGGCATCCGCTGTCCTTCGAACAGCTCACAGTAATCAATTCCCACGAAGACCACCTGAACGCAGTGGATTACCTGGCCCGGTCCCATCGCCCGTGTGTGGTTCTGGCGGGTTCAGGCATGTGTGCCGGTGGCCGTGTGGTGAATTACCTGAAGGCCATGCTTGGTGATAAACGCAATGATGTGTTGTTTGTGGGTTACCAGGCCGCCGGCACACCCGGGCGGGATATTCTGACCTTTGGTCCTCGGGGTGGCTGGGTTGAGCTGGATGGCGAGCGTTATGACATCCGGGCCCGCATTCATCAGGTTGGAGGCTATTCGGCCCATGCGGGGCAGAGTGACCTAGTCTGGTTTGTTCAGGGTATTCCTCAGGCTCCGAGGGAGATTCGGGTGGTGCATGGAGATCAGGAGGCAAAGGCGGCACTTCTGGCGAAGCTTGAAGAGTTGTTTCCTGAATCTAAGGTTCTGATTCCCGAGTAGCGAGATATTTATGCCAGTTATTTTCAGGTACCAAGGTTTCAGGTTCTTTTTTTATTCGAACGAAGGCAATCCACTGGAGCCTGCTCATGTTCACGTCCGATCTGCGGGCAAAGAAGCGAAGTTCTGGCTGTCTCCAGCTGTATCGCTAGCTCGCAATGATGGTTTTGATGCCCGTACGATTCGGGTATTGTTGGAAGTAACAGAACAAAACCGACAATGGTTTGAGGATGCATGGCATGACTACTTCGCCTGAAAAAGTCTGGTTTGATGAAGACAATCTTTGGGTCAATCTTTCGGACGGCCGCACAATTGGTGCTCCGTTGGCCTGGTTCCCACGTCTGCTGCACGCGGAACAAAAAGCCAGGGATGACTTTGAACTGAGTGTTCATGGTATTCACTGGGATTCGTTGGATGAGGATATCAGTATCCAGGGGTTGCTGGCTGGCCAAGGCGACCAAACCCACCCAAAACGTGATCACGCGGCCTGACATGGAAAAGATAAAGATTTTTGCCACTAAATCCACGAAAGAACACGAACAAAGACTGACTGATTAAAAGTCAGGGCTTCCTTGTCTTTCCCTTTCGTGTTCTTTCGTGGATTTAGTGGCAAAAATGTTCTTAAAAATAAGGATATAAGATGCTCAAGGAAAAAGAGCTTTGCTACCGTATTACCGGCTGTGTGTATGAGGTATACCGGCATCTGGGAGCAGGTTTTCTGGAGTCGGTCTACCAGAAGGCGTTGATTCAGGAGCTGCAGTTTGCCGGGTTGGCGGTGCAGTGTGAAGTGCCGGTGGTTATCCACTACAAAGGCGAGCCCATTGCCGAACACCGGGTCGATCTTTTGGTCGAGAACGCCGTCATCATCGAACTTAAAGCCCAGAAGCAAATGCCGATATCGGCGGAGCCGCAGTTAATCAACTACCTCAAAGCCACAGGGAAAGAGCTTGGTCTGTTGGTTAATTTTTCGTTTCCAAAGGCTGTGGTAAAGCGGGTGGTGTTATGACCAGGCCGGGTTTTTCATGGGAGGGCAGCCCCCTCCTTCACCAGGGATCTCTGGAAATTGTCGTCGATTCTTCTCTGGCGGCGGAATTCCCCCGGATATACCGGGATCTGAAGCCCTACTGGGACGCCATTGCCAGATATATATCGTGACCGGCACCTGCTAGAATTGTTTTTTCTGAAAAGCTGGCAGTTTTAATCGTTTTTTGGGCAGGATAATCATTTTGAGCACGATGGCGGGTGATGAAATTGGCTATGCCTGGTTGGCAGCACGTTACGACGTGCAGGCAATCCAGCCGCTGCCGCTGGAGAGCCGTATCGGGCGTAGGCGCCAAACCTACGACCAGGCCGGCCGCCGCCTGGAATACTACACAGAGGCGATGCGCCCGCAAGGCACGCTGGGCGCGCACCTGACCTTCGCTTTAAAACACGAAGGGGTGGCGCTGGAGTTTCTGGCAAGGTTGTTTGGGGCATTGCCCGCAGAGGCGCTTGCTGACTGGATACGCTCTGAACCTACCGGCCAGTATGCCCGGCGTGCTGGTTTTCTCTACGAATGGCTAACCGGCAATACCCTGGCAGTGGAGGGTGTCGGTGGCAACTATCGTGATGCCCTGGATCCCGAACTGTACGTTACGGCGGCCACTGAGGTGCGCCGTAACCGCCGCTGGCGGATTAATGACAACCTGCCGGGGACCCCTGAATTCTGCCCGCTTGTTCGTCGCACGACTTCATTGTTGGAGGCCCGCCAATACGGGATCGCCGACCAGCTTTCAGCGATGGAAGGTGAGTTCGGGCCGGATATCTTACGCCGTAGCGCGGTGTGGCTGACCATTAAAGAGAGCCGAGCCAGTTTCGCGATCGAGCACGAAGGGCAGCATCGGGATCGCATACGCCGTTTTGCCACCGCCATGGAGCAGTATTGTGGCCGGCTGGACTCTCCCCTTGATGAGCGCGCCCTGAGTGAATTTCAGTCGGCTATCTTGGGTACCACTACGATCCGGACGGGCCTGCGGCAATCTCCGGTTTTTGTTGGGAGCAGCTCAATCGATTACGGAGCGGTTGTGCATTACGTCTGCCCGCACTGGGATTGGTTGCCAGGCATGCTGGAAGGGTTACAGTGTTTTCTGGCGCGAACCGATCCGGGGGAGGCGTTAGTTCGCGCTGCCGTAGCAAGCTTCGGGTTTGTTTTTATTCATCCGCTGGCGGATGGCAATGGGCGAATCTCCCGTTTTCTGGTGAATGATACCCTCCGCCGCGACGGCGTGGTGCCGGAGCCCTTTATTTTGCCTGTGTCAGCGGCGATAACGTCCTCGGCGGTGAGGCGGGCCGAGTATGATCGGATTCTTGAGCGCTACTCCCGGCCATTGATGTCGGCTTACCGTGATGCGGTCGATTTCACCCACGAACGCGTGGCGTATGCAGATGGTATTGAATCAGACTTTGTTTTTAATGCCTATGACGAGGCGGCACCTGTCTGGCGCTATCCCGACTTGACCGAACAAGCAGAATATCTGTTCGCGATCGTTCGCCACACCCTGGAACACGAGATGCACCATCAGGCTGCCTTTCAGAGGGCCTGGTACCGTACACGCGAGGCGATCAAGGATTGGGTTGAAGGCCCTGATGAACACATCGATCGGATGATCCGGGCGATACGCCAGCATGGCCGGGTCAGTGGCAAATTGATGAAGGAATTTCCGGTGCTGGCCCAGGCCGGCATTGCATCTGAATTAGAGCAGGCTGTAGCCGAAGGTTTTGCTGATCTGCAGGATGGGCAGTAAGGTTATTTGCCAGGCGGCCAGGGAGAGGCTAGAAGCAGATGGCAAGTTACCGGCTCAGTAAAAGAGCTGATGAGGATTTTGAATCGATTTATTTGTTTGGGTTGCTGAGTTTTGGTCTGATTCAGGCAGGCGCTTATGCCTCCACGGGCTTTTCAATCAATGAACTTCAAGGACGAGGTCGAATGTATTTCAGAATAATCGGGCGGGTACGAAACCCCGAAACGTTTGCCCGAGGTACGGGCATTCGCGAGCTCCAGAGGCTCCAGAGGCTCCAGAGGGCTTATGGTCCCGGACGGTGGAGAAAGCGAAAAGGCGATGCCACAATAGAGTTGCCTGATTGAGCTGTTTTGGAGGCCGAAATTCATTGGTATGAAGCTTCTGGAATCGGCAAAAAGGAAATAAAGATCAAGCGAATTCTCGGGTAAACCTATGACTCATCATTTTGCAGTTTGTACCAACAACGAGGGCTTCGAAGCTTCCCTGGAACCGAGGAAGCTGTATCAGGTGGTTGAAGATGAGGCGGCCGCATCACACGGAATGATGCGCATAATTGATGAGTCTGGTGAAGACTATCTCTATCCAGCTCAGCTGTTCACTCGCCTTGAGCTTCCAGAAACCCTGGAAAAACAACTTTCAGACGTTGCCTGAACGTTTTTTGTTTGACGCGGCTCAGTGGAGGTAGGTTTTAGCATTGCACTCAGTCGCGAGACTTTCTTTTTACAGCTAGTTCACTGACAAGGATGTTGTCATGATTAAAATCAGCCACCACGGCGCTACTTCTGGCGTAACTGGCTCCTGCCATGAGTTGAGACTTAACTCATGGATGAAAAAGGGGTCTGACCCCGTGGGGTCAGACCCCAACTTCATTGACCCCGTGGGGTCAGCCCCCTTTTTCACTTGGATAATGTTGAGTAACCTGAAGTGCAGGTTTTGATTGCAAGCTAGGTTTATCCATGGAAGGAGATGGTTTTTTGTACTCAGAGCGTTTTGGTCGAGAAGTCAGAATTACGCGACATGCAATGCAGAGGATGCGTGCGCGGTCTATAACGGATCTTGAGCTGGCGTTAGTCATTGAGGAAGGGCAAACTCGTTATAAAGATGAGCAAAGATTATGGATTGCTCATTGATTTGAGGAACGCTCTGACAATTTGTTGTGTGTGCCGGTAGCTCTTGAAGACAAGCTGATAGTGAAAACGGCAATGCACCATTTTTCATGGGAGGGCTGAGAGCAATGCGGACAACCTATGATGAAGTAGATGATATTCTCACAATCCATCTCAGCGACAAAAAGATCGCGAAAGAAGTTTCGCAAGATTGGAATACCCACATAAGTTATGCGGACGATGGCTCAATCGTTGAAGTTATTGTGCTTGATGCGGAGAAAAACGGTGCTTGGCCATTGGTGAAGAACTGTGCGGCGTGATCCAAGATTTGCCTCTATCGTGGGCGAACGCTTTATTAAATGATGCTTCTGAAAGGGTATCGGACATTCCGGGAAAGGATTTTAAATGAAGAAAATTGCAGTCATTGGTCTTGGGTATGTGGGGCTGCCCCTGGCGGCCGCTTTTGGCGAAAAACGGGAAATCGTCGGTTTTGATATCAACAGTAAGCGCATTGCTGACCTTAAAGACGGTGTTGATTTTACCCGTGAGGTTTCCCGGGAAGAATTAGCCGTCTCATCCGGGTTGTCATTTACGGATAACCTTGAAGGCATTCGCGATTGCCAGATTTATATTGTGACGGTGCCAACACCGATTGATGAATTCAAAACGCCCGATTTAACGCCCTTGGTTAAAGCCAGTGAAACCGTGGGCCAGGTTTTGAAAAAGGGCGATATCGTGATTTATGAATCCACGGTATACCCGGGTGCAACCGAGGAAGTCTGCGTGCCGGTTCTGGAGAAAGTCTCCGGCCTGGTGTTCAACCAGGACTTTTACGCGGGTTACAGCCCCGAGCGTATTAATCCGGGTGATAAAGAACACCGGGTAGCCAGCATTATGAAAGTCACCTCCGGTTCTACTCCGGAGATTGCCAGTGAAGTGGATGCGCTTTATGCCGGCATTATTACCGCCGGCACCCATAAGGCCAGTTCCATCAAGGTGGCTGAGGCGGCAAAGGTTATCGAGAATACCCAGCGTGATCTGAATATCGCGCTGATGAATGAGCTTTCGATGATCTTCGCGCGGCTGAAGATTGATACCCATGAAGTGCTGGCAGCTGCCGCTACCAAGTGGAATTTCCTGCCCTTCAAACCCGGCCTGGTTGGCGGGCACTGTATTGGTGTGGACCCGTATTATCTCACCCATAAAGCCCAGGCCATCGGGTATCACCCGGAAATTATCCTCGCCGGGCGCCGGGTAAACGACAACATGGGCCCGTATGCAGCGGCCGAGCTTGTTAAAGCCATGATAAAAACCGGGCACACCGTTGCTTCTTCAAAGGTACTGGTGATGGGCCTGGCCTTTAAGGAGAATTGCCCGGATTTGCGAAACACCCGGGTTGTGGATGTTATCCGCGAGCTGGAGGATTTCGGTTGTGCCGTGGATGTGACGGATTGCTGGGCAGATAATGAGGAAGCCGTGCACGAATATGGTATTTCTCTGGTGGATGCCCCGAAAGCCGGTGCCTATGATGCGGTGTTTCTGGCCGTACCCCATCGCGAATACGCTGAAAAATCGTCGAAGGAGCTGCGGGCGTATTTGAAGGACGATGGGGTTTTGTTTGATCTGAAGGGTGTTTTGCCGTTGGGTGAAGCGGATTTGCGGTTGTAACACACTCTCCTACTTCCCCACCCACTCCCCGATTGCCCGCTGCACCAACGCTTCGGGCAAAAACTCCTGCTCCAGCCTGCCCCGTTCTGCTTCCAGGAGCGCGTTGTAGAGTTCGGCTTCGCCGGTTGTCAGGCCGGTGGGAGCAACGGATTCGGCGGGTTGGGGTTCTTCTACGGCGTTCTCTTTCGCGAACTGTTCGAAGACCGCCTGGTTCATTAGCAGTGGCGTAAGGTGGGGCTGGTGGTTTCTGGCGCGCGCGAGCATGGTCAGGCCCCAGGTATCCAGGTCGCCCCAGTAGGCGAGGTTTTTTTCGGCGAGCCAGCTGGCCTTTAGCCAGGACAGGTTCAGGCCGGAGCCGAGGACCGCAATGGTGCCGGGAGTGTGTGGCAACTGATGCAGGCAGCGTTCGTTCTCCACCAGCAACAGGTGTTGCCCCGGTAGCGGCGTCTTTTGCAGTTCGCTGGCCCGGACCCGGAACTGTGAAAAAGGCGTAAGGCCACCCTCCAGATCCGCGACCAGCAGCCAGTGATGGCCTTCATCCTCCGCACCCAGAAACGCTTCCAGGCCTGTTTCGCTGACCTGGCCATCGAACAGGATGTCCAGCATCCGCACGACCAGCTGGCGGTTGCGTTCGAAGAACTTGCTGTCGATACCCGCCAGGGGCAGCGCCCGCAGGGGCTTGCCGGCCGCACAGCCGGGGCTGAGTTGCCGGGCCAGTTTTCCGCACCGGATAACGTCGGTTTCAGGTTTATCCAGCACCAGGCTGCGCCTTCGGATAATCAATGAGTGAAAGCGCTCATCCAGCGCTGCGGCCAGGCGGCTGAGCCGTTGATATTCACGCCTTACTTCGCTGTTGCCGGTTGCCTGTATCCATTCGCTGGGCGATGCAAGCACCCAGGCAACGGGTATTTCCACGTTGTCGTTGGCGCTGCGGAACCGTACCTGTTGCCATTGTGTTTTTCCGACGGTGATTTCCCGCCAGCGCTGCAGATGCTGGCGAACGCTGCCGGGATTATCCCGGACAGTGCCGCCGGTGGGCTTGCTGATAGGGATTCGTAGCGGCCAGGTGTCGGCATTGAGCAGGCGCTGTTCCCGCAGGTCAGCGTTTTGCCATTGCCGGGCGAGGCGGCTGGCCAGTTCAGCCGGGGATTTCATGGGCTTTCCGGGCCATGCGTTCGGCGTGGGTTTCCAGTTCTTCCCAGCTCAGGGAGGTGAGGGTGGCCTGGAGTTCTTTACGGTGTACCAGGATCGCAGAACGAGTATGGGCTCGCAGCAATCGCATCTCCTTGTTGGGCGTAACGAACAGGGGGTGCAGGCCGAATTCGTTCAGGGCTGAGATAATCCGGCCTGCCACTGCATGAGAGCTTTTCGAGAAAGCTTCGTCCAGCACAATGGTGCCGAACAGAGGCAGGGTGGCACCGTCCGGGCACAGGGCGTAGCTGAGCGACGCGGTAAGGATGTAACTGGCGATGATTTCTTTCTCGCCGCCGCTGCCACCCTGGGAGCCGGTGCGGGTTTCGATTACCGTGCTGCTATCCCGGTCCAGTACCGATACTTCGAACTGCAACCGGTAGCGGGGGTCCAGTAACGCCCGGGCACCCACGGTGCGTTTGTTGTCGGCGGCATCCCTCAGCAGTCCCACCATGTTTTGCAGGGCGCGGAAATGGCTTTCGCCCTGGTCATCCTTCAGGGCGTCGGCGCGGAGCTGGCGCTGGGCCCGCTCCAGGGTGCGCAGGGACTCGTGGGTAACCCGGCGGGGTTCCAGCCGCAGGTATCGGCCAGGCTGGAAGTCCACCCGCCTCAGGGTGGCGTTCAGGTCCGCAATGCGTTCCTCAATGATGGCCACCTGGTTCTGGATATGGGCCAGCAGTTGGGTCACGCCCTGGTCCGAGGACTGGTTCAGGTAGTTCAGGAATCGCTCCAGCTTCTGGGGCAGGGCTTCTTCTTCCAGCACCCGCAGCCGCTCCAGGTATTCCGGGATGTCGCGAATATCGCTGCCGGTTTCCGCCAGGGCGCCGGTGTCGATGGAACGGGCTTTTTCCATCAGCTGGGTCAGGCTCAGTTCATAGCCCTGCACCCGTTTGTTCAGAAGGCGGATATCCTGTTCCAGCTGTTCCCGCTGGGCTCGTTCCAACTGGTCGAGATGGTCGTACTGGTCGGCTTTCGGCGGGGTGAAATGTTTATCCGCCAGGGCCTGCTGCTCAGCCGGCAGGCCGTCGCCGATCCTGTCCAGCAGGTCTTTGCATCGGTCGGTGGCCTGGCTTCGCTTGTCTTCCAGAAGGGCATGGCGGGTTCGTTCGTCAGACAACTCCTGCTGGGTCTGTTCCAGTTGCCTGTTGACCGTTTCATACTCTTGCCGTGCCTTTTCCAGGTCCGAATCCGGAGCGGTGAGGGATTGGAGGCGGGCCTGCAGGTCGTCCTGCGCGGCCTGGGCAGTGGGCAGGTCGATGGCATCAAAATCGATCTCTGAGAGCAGGGTGTATAGCTTGATCTGATCCCGGGTGTCGTTCAGGGCAGCTCGTGCCGTTTCAAGCTGCTGCTCAACCTGCCCGGCGGTCAGCCGGATTTCCGTCAGTTCGTCGCCCAGGGCTGCCAGCCTGTCCCGGTTGTTGAAACCGGTCATCCAGCCTTTGTCCAGCCGCTGGTTATCCCGCTTCTCGAAATAGCCCTTCTTGCCGGACATGAGGCCCTGCTTGGTCATGCCGTGGGGCGTCTGGCGCAGTGTTTCCGGCGAGTCGACGCAATGGCGGTCGATACCGGCCAGCAGCTGCTTCAGGGCTTCCCTGTGAGGGTGGTCCTTGAAGTTGAGTTTGCGGGTGAAACCATCTTCCAGGAACCGCGCCGGGGTCTGGGGTGCCTGGGCCTCCAATAACCGCACATGCAGCCGGTTCTCTCGGCTGTTGATTCGGTTCAGGGCCGTCTGCATGGCCGCGGGTGGCACCAGTAGCCGCAACCGGTGCCCGCCGATGGCGCGCTCGATGGCACCACGCCAGGTGCCTTCTTCCGGTTTGACCTCCACCAGTTCCGCCACAAAAGGCAGGCTGTCTTCCTCAAGGTTCAGTGCTTCGGCCAGCTCGCTGCGGAATTCCTGATACCGGCCATCGATGTTGGAGCCCGGCCTGGCCCGGATGCGGTCGATCTCCCCGGTGAGTTCGGTCAGGGTTTCGGCAAGCTTGCCTTGGTGGATCCGGAGGTCCAGGACTGTCTCGTCCTGTTCCTCCTCCAGCGCCGACAGTTCCCGGAGCTTTGTCGCGCCTTGTTGTTGGTTGGCGGCGAGGGCGCCCGCGGAGAGTGAGTCATCCAAACCGAGCTTGCGAGTCAGGGATTGATAATCGCTGGAGTCGCGGGCCCGCTCGTCCAGCCACCGCTGTTGCAGGCTGATCTGTTCCCGCAGCTGCTCGATGCTGGCACCACCTGCCTTCAGGTAGATGTCCTTGAGTGTGGTGGCTTTGCTGTTGAGGGCAGCCGCGGTGGTTTCCAGGGAATGGATGGTGCTCTGGCTTTCCCCGAGCTGTGTATCCAGGTTCAGGATACGGTTGCGCCACAGCTGGTAGCCCGCCTGGGCAAACCACACCGGCAAGTTATCCTTCAGGGTTTGCTGCTGGTCCAGCTCGGTGCGGGTGGCCTGGTGCTTCTCGTGGGTTTCGGCAATGGGCAATAGCGACTGGTGCTGTTTGCGGGCGGTCTCCAGTTCGCCGTGAATGGCTGCGAGGTCATCGAATTCGCTGGCCACTTCGGAGGCCCGGTCAAAGGCGGAGTGGTCTTCCAGCACCAGCTCCCGGAAAATGTCGTCGATGCTGTTGAGCTGCTTGAGGCCGGCGGCGCGGTTGAGCAGGGTGAAGGCATTTTCGCCCACCTCGAAGAACCGCCGTACCTGGGCGAGGTAGGCTTTCTTGCTGTCGTTGGCCTGCAGGCCGGGGTTGTCCCGGGCGTGCTGCTTGAGTTCCCGGGCGCCGCCCTCGTGGTGTATGGCCAGCCAGTCCTCCAGGCCCTGGTCGTCCCTTTCCGAGACCAGCCACAGGCGCTTGAGGTCACTGGTGGCGGAGCTGCTGCCATCCACCCAGAATAAGGCACCAAGGCGCAAGGCCTTGTTGCTATTGGAAAAGCGGGCGCAGACCGCGGTTACGGTCTTGCCCGGGCGAGCGATATGGCTGTTGTCCCCACTGTTGTTGCCTGCACCGGAGACGCCACGAATATAGGAGATCAGGTCCCGGTCGCTTTCATGACCGCCGGTGGAGGCGAGGTTGTAGCGGGGCTGGTGGGTGAGCAGGGTCATCAGGGCATCCACCAGGGTGGTCTTGCCACTGCCAGTGGGACCGATTATGGCGGTACCCCTGGGGTCGATTTCCGCGCAGTGCCGGCCACCGAACGGGCCCCAGTTATACAGGTCCAGGTGGGTCAGTATATACGCGGTGGGCGGGGTAACCTCGGTGGCAAACAGGTCGTTCCGGGGCAGGCTCATGACTCGCCTCCGTCCGTGTCAGCGGCCTGCCCGGCCAGCTTGCGGAAGTGGTGCAACAGGTTCTGCAGGTTTTCCGGGTTGGCCAGGTGAGTGATGATGGGGCGGATGACGACCTGATCGTTGGCATCAATGTCTGAGACGATACCGTGGTTTTTCAGATTCTCCATCAGGCTGCGCAGGCGTTTCTGGTCCCGGGTGTCGCTGCCGGTGTCACCCAGGTAGAGTTGCAGCTGCGGTATCAGTTCTTCCAGCTCCACGACAGCGTCGCCGGCACCCAGCCCGGCTTCCTGTTCATGGGCGATAAAGTGCTGCCGCAGGATGGCAATCAGCAGGGACTGTTCCATGTTCAGTCGCTGTCGGCGCACCAGGGGGTGGGACCATTCGTCGTCGTTTTCCTCGCCGTCCCGGAACAGTTGTTCGGATACCACCAGGAAGGCGAGGCCGCGGATGTCGTCCACCTTGAGGCGCAGATCCAGTGGCTCCAGAATCCGGTTGATGGCGGCAGTCTGACCGGTGGCTACCTGGTAAAGGCCGGGTTTGCGATCCGCCTCCAGCAGGCCGTATTTGAGCAGTTCCTGGGCGGTGGTTTTCAGGTTGGTGGCGGTGTACTGGTCAGTTTCCGCAGTCGGTGCCGGGGTGTCCTCGGCATGGGCCGGTGAGGGGGTACCCTGTTTCTGCGTGTCGCCTGTTTCCGGAGTGTCTGTCCGGCTGGTCAGGCGGTCAAAGTAGTCGGACATGCTGTGTTATAGCTCCCAGTCGATAGAGTGTGCGTCGTCCCTGGTGAGTGCCAGTTTCGGTACCTGGAAACGCAGTTTCTGGCCGTTGCTGTCGGTGATATCCACAGCTTCGCGGTCTTCGGAAATAGTCACCTCCGCCTCCCGGGCCATGGCCAGCCAAAGCGCGACCGTTTCCAGGTCGTGGGTAGGCGGCAGGTGGCTGGCCAGATCGGCAATGCTCATGGGCCGATCAGTCACCTTGAGCAGTTCTGCGGTTTGCTGGAACAGGGCCTCCCTGTCGAGCCCGTCGAAGGCACGCCAGAATTCCTCGTCCACCTCTTCGAGATTGACGTTCTGCTCCGCCAGTTCCAGGCCCCGGGCCTGTTCCTCGATGGCGGACTTGAATCTCAGCCGCTCCATCAGGGGCAGGCCGGAGGTTGCAACGGCCACCGGGGGCAGCGGTGTGTCACTCTTGCGGACCCGATGGCTGGACCAGTCAATCTGCAGTGCCGTATTGAGGATGCCGTTCAGTAGCTCACCCACCCGATGGTTTTCTGCCGCCAGCCCGGTCTTGAGGAAGCCCTTGACGTCCCGCTCACTGCGGGCCCGGGCCTTGATGACGGTGGCGGACTCTTGAATCAGACGAATAACCAGCCAGCGTAAATCGTCCTGTTGCTGACGGGAGAGGGCATGGCGGGTGGCCGGGTGGCGCAGAATGGTACGCAGCCGCTGTTTCATGTTGTCCAGCTCCGTGGACCGCCCCAGTTGTTCATGGAAGCCGTGGAAGACCTTGCCCTCGGAGGTTTCCAGCAGAGTGTCGTGGCCGTCGAGCAAGCGGTCGACAATCTCGCCACGGTGATGTTGTTCGCTGACGATAGACTGGCGCAGGCGTCGGTCGGCGTCGCGATAAGAGTCTTCCACGCGACGGAAGTCCGCCCGCAGGCTGATGGCCAGGTTGTAGACCTCACGAATGCCTTCGGCGGCCTCACCACCTTGCAGTACCTGGAAACGGCCGGCTTCCACTTCGGCCAGTTCGTGCTCCAGATCTTTGATCTTGCGACGAATGTGATCCGCGCGGCTGCGGGCATCGGGGTTCAGGCGGGTTTCCAGGTTTTCGATTTCCCGCTGAACGGTGGCCAGGCGGGATGCGGTGGAGGTCATGATGCGGTTATCAAGCCCCTCTGCAAAGGCCAGGGCCTTTTGCAGAGCGTCGGTGGCAATCAGCCGGCCGTTTCTTTCGATGATCAGGCCCCGGCGGATCCAGGACCGAAGCTCCCGCCGGGCATCGCCAGCCGGGTCGTCGGTGGACAGCTCCAGGTCGTCGCTGTTGGCATGCTGGAGCAGGATGTCCGTCAGCATCTGCTGGGCATCCTCAAAAAGGATTTCCTCCCGGTTCTGCTCCAGCAATGCATGCAGACAGCTCAGAACCAGTGGTCCCCGGGTAGCGGAAAGCAGTTTCCAGGCCGGGTGCTGGTGGCGTGCCACCAGGTAGGACTGGGTGCGCAGATGGGTGCTTTCATCCATGGTGGTACTTGGTGATGTCTGGGCCGATTGACTTCGCGTTGGTAGTGGCTGGTTCAGTTCTGCCTTCTACCATGGATACTCTATCCTGTAGCGGCCCGACAGGCCAGCCAGAAGCATCGGAAGGTTTCCCGGTTGATTTATAGTACGGCTTCCTGTTCTGCCACGATGAGCCGAGGCACTCTGTCTCGTACTAATGCCTGATTGCCAATGAGCCGTTCAATACTCGCGGGGGTACTGGCCTGTTTGAAAGGCAAGGGTGTTTTATTTGATTCGCAGAGTGTTTTTTCTTTGTATGAGGCTGTAAGCACACTATTTGTACAGGAAGCTTTTCAGAAGCTGCTGAAATTGATCTGGCTCATTGTTAAGGCTTTGTAAATAAATAATTTTGCCAGGATGCATTGTTTTGTTTACTATTGTTGTTGAATTTTGGTCAACCCCAATTTAGTTTTTAAACCCCCTGTTTGAATAAGGTTTTAATTCCATGGCAAAGATTAACGATTACTACCAGAAAAAACAGCTTATGGAAAAGCTTGCTTCAGAGTTGGAACAGCTTGAAAAAGACCAGGCACTGAAAGGTGAGCTGGAGTTTGAAGACAAGGTTCGTGATTTGATGAAGAAGCATGGCAAGTCACCGAAGGATGTACTTCAGATCCTTTCTGCAATTGATCCCTCTGTGGCCGGTGGTAAGGCCGATTCAACAGCTGGCAGTCGCCCGAAGCGCCCGGTGAAAACCTACAAGAACCCGCATACCGGTGAAGTGGTTAAAACCCGGGGTGGCAATCACAAGACCTTGAATGAATGGCGTCAGAAGCATGGTAAGGAAGCTGTGCAGAGCTGGCAGCAGGACTAACGGCGTAAATCGGGGTCAGATGAAAATGGGGTCAGATGAACTTTTCATCTGACCCCATTTTCATCTGACCCCAAACTTCACTCTTTCATTATCCGGACAATTTTATCGCTAAGGCAGCTTCGAACAAACCGGTTCATTGGCGCTTCTTCACCGGATTCGTAGAGCTCAAGCATTAACTCGTTAAACTCCAGCTGCCTTGACGCGGGTATATTAATCGCCGGATATCCGTTGTTCAGTAGATGGCCGTTCATCATGAATCGGCCCATCCGTTTGTTCGCATCGTAAAAAAACTGGCATCGGGCCATGGTCAGGAATATATGAATGGCCTGGTCGTAGATGTCGTTGATTTCATCCAGACTGTCTTTCATTTCATCGAATAGAGCCGGAAGCTTTTCCGCGGCCGGAGGTTCATAATCAGTGCCAGCTATGAGCACAGATCCTGAACGAAAGCACCCCCATTCCAGCGCCTCCTCTTTTGCAGCGATGGCATGCAGGCTTGTGGCACACTCTTTGGTCAGTTGGAACTGGCGTTCCCGGATCCTTTGAAACAGCGCTTTCCAGGTTTCACTCTGGTTGATGGCAATTTGCTGATCACTCAACTTGTGGCCGCCTACCGTAATGCCCTGCAGTAATGTTTGTATCTCCGGCAGCGTAAAGTTGAGGCCTTCCAGGCGCACGGCGTCATAGACAAAGACCGACACCTCTTTCTGCGCAATCATTAGTGCTCTACCCTGGTTAGGCGGCATTTGCCAGTAGGTGTCAGCAACTGCGGTCATATTGATTCCGGATCCGGTTTAAAGTGTGTGCGACATTATAGCAGCGAGGTAAGGCGAATTCGGGGTCAGATGAAAATGGGGTCAGATGAAAAGTTCATCTGACCCCATTTTCATCTGACCCCAATCCGTCTTCAGTCGGATATGCCGTACTTGGCCTTGAGCTGGCTTTTAAACTCGATCGAGCCGAGCGTTTTGCCGCTTTTTACCGTTTTTCGGATTTGATCTTTGAGAAAGTCGGGCATGGGTTTGGCAAACAGTTGGCGATACCGCCGTTGGCGTTCCGATTGGTCGTTGCCGAGAGCCTGGTAAAGCGGGTGGGGGCTGTGCATTCCGCTGGTTTTTCCGAGCGCATGGCACTGATAACTTGACCACCAGTAATCTTCTGGGTTGCTGACCATTCCTGCGCTGACCGGGTTCATCTCGATATAGCGCTGACAGCCAAGCAGGTAATTTTCTGAGTCAATCAGGCAGGATCGAAATCGTCCTTCCCAAAGGCCGCCGGTTCTGTCATGGCGACGGTTGAAGTAGCGCACGTAACGCCGGCCAATTGACTGCATATAGTCTGACAGACTTCTCTCTGTTGAAGGAGTTGCCAGCAGGTGTACATGGTTTGTCATCAGTACCCAGCCATGCAAGGCAACACCATGTTCTTCGGCATATTGCTCCATCAGACGACAGTAGAACGCAAAATCTACACGCCCTTTGAAGGTTGGCTGGCGGTTGTTTCCTCTTTGGATAACGTGTTGGGGAACGCCGGGAGGGCAGAATCTTGTTGTTCTGGGCATAACACCACATCCTTGTGATCGTTTGGTTGAGGCTGGAACCTTATCGTACGGCTGCCTTGTCTACCATGACGCAGCGCACGAACTCGGGGGTCAGATGAAAATGGGGTCAGATGAAAGTTCATCTGACCCCATTTTAAGACACCACTACCCGATTCCGTCCTCCTTCCTTGGCCACATATAAGGCCTCGTCCGCTTTTTGCATCCACTGCATATAGTTCTCGGGTTCATCCGTTAACTGGGCAATGCCAATGCTGATGGTATAGCGAATCGGCGCCACGCTGGTTTCGACCACGCTCTGTTCAATGTGTTCGCGAATCCGCTCGCAGATGATCCGTGCCCCTTCGGCGTCGGTTTCCGGCAGTATGATGCCGAATTCTTCGCCGCCGTATCGGCCGGCGCTGTCGGATTGGCGGATGTTGGCGCGGGTTATGCCCGCGGTGTGTCTGATTACTTCGTCGCCGGCCAGGTGGCCGTGGGTGTCGTTGACGGGTTTGAAGTGGTCTATGTCGAACATCACCAGGCTGGTGGTGTGGCCGTAGCGGCGGAAGCGCTCGAACTCGGCATCCACCAGGTTTTCCCAGGTGCCGCGGTTGAGCAGGCCGGTGAGGCGGTCGGTCATGCTGAGTTTGGCCAGTTGTTCGTTGGCGCGTTCCAGGGCGCGCTTGCTGCTGGCAACATCGGTAACGTCATACACCATCAGGCAGACTTTCTCGACTTGCCCGGTAACCCCGGAGAGGGGGCTGATGGTGAGGTTCTGGAACATGTACTCTTCGGTGCCGGTAATTGGCCGGGTGTTACGGAACCGGAACAGGTAGGGCCGCTGCTCCCAGGAGGTGAAGGCCCGGGTGTTCAGCAGGGCAACGGCGTCCACCTTGCGGGCGAGCCAGGCTTGGGGGATATCCGGGAATACGTCAAACAACACCTGGTTGCGGATTTTGCTGGCGGTGATGCCGCTGTGGTTCTCCATGAAGCCGTTCCAGGCCTGCACCCGGAAATCGAGATCCAGCACTACCAGGCCCACCTCCACGGATTCCAGCATGTCCACCAGCCAGTGAAAGGAGTTGGCTTCAAAGTCGTTAATGGCCATCGGTCAGTCCACCAGATATTGCAGGCGATCTTCGAGAAAAGGTACTGAATCGCCGGTGAGGAGGATCAGCATGTCGCATTCGATATCCCGGTCTTCCAGGGTGTAGCAGATTTCGATGCACAGCAGTTGTTCTTCCCGGGTGCTGTGGTGCTCCAGGAGTTCGGTGATCTGCCGGTGCTGGCCCAGTACAGTGGGGTGGCCCAGGCCGAGCTTCAGATCCAGCTGGTCGCCGATGCCTTTGAGGAAGGCTCCGAACAGGATGCTGGACATGTCCATCAACACTTCGATGTTGACGGCTTCGCCTTCAAGGTTTTCGTAGTGCAGCATCTCCGCCATTTCCCTGAAGCTGGCATCCGCAAACAACAGAAGTGCCTCTCCGGCAATGCCGGCCCCGGTAAAGCCCTGGCATACGGCGGAGTAAGTGTTGCTGTTGCTGACCGAGGAAATCGCCATGTGCAGTTCGGAATTGGCGAGGAAGGCCACCTTGGGAATGGGCTGCTTCACAAACACCTTCAGCAGGCGGGCCAGCAGATCGGAGGAGCGCCCCATGGCAACGTTGGAGATTTCCTGCAGATAGTCATTCAGGGAAACGGAAATCTCCGGGTTGGCGCTGCCTGTATTCTTCAGGGTGGCATCCTGCAGTGCGGCGTCTTCGAGGTCTCCGGGGCGGTAAACCCCGTAATCCACCAGTAGGCTGAGCAGGATGCCCGTCTCGGTGGGCTTTTTGATGAAATCGATGGCGCCGAGTTTTTTCACCCGCTCCCGGGCTTGGGGCTGGATATCGCCGGAAACCACGATGGTCATGACCGGCAGGTCTTCCTCGCGGACCTGTTCCAGCACCTGGTAACCGTCCATTTCCGGCATGTTCAGATCCAGGAACATCAGCTCTGCCTCATGCCGTCGTAATTTCTCAAGGGCTTCCACGCCGTCTTTTGCGTAACTGACATCCCCCCGCAACCCCTCCGGCAGGGCCCGGGCCATTTGTTTTCTGGCAAGGGCGGAGTCGTCGCAGATCAGTATGCGGGTGGTCATTGAGGAAGCCGTTGAGGGTTGATCATAAGGGGCGAAAGTATATCAGTAGTGGTTGTTATGTACACGTTTGCTACAGCGTTCGTAACCGTAGGTAAGGTGTTGTAAGCATATTAAACCAAAGGTTTTGTGACTGTATTCAAACTTGGCCGAGTATTACTGAATTGTAAACGGCGATTGTGAACCTGCTCACTCTATTGGCCGGTCTGCCTTGTTTATAGTGTGTCGTCGGCACATAAAATAATAATGGTTTTTCAGAGACGCAATTATATGAGACAGCAGGCGTATGGATACGCTGCCGTCACCCTGTTCTGCCTGGGTATTGCGCCCGTTGCCCAGGCCGAGCTGAAGCCCATTTCAGACGAAACAATGGGTGAGGTGACCGGGCAGGGCTTTATTCAGATTGAAAACATACCGGGAGATCCCCACCAGTTCACGCGGATGACGCTGAGCATGGACGTGGAAACCCGGATGAATGTGGACGATGTGAAAGCCGGTGAGATCGACGGCGGAGTGGACTTCGCGGCGCAGCACGTGGCCCTGGGGCACATTGCCCGTAATGACGGCGTTCAGTATAACGGTCGCGCCTACAATGCCGGTGACACGGTGCCTTTTGAAGCGTTCCAGCCCTACATCGAGCTGGCGGAAGATCCCGCCGAGGGCAGGCTCTCCGGATTCCGCATGGGGTTCGGGCAGGCGAGGGGATCTGTCTCTTCACTGACCAGCAGTTTCAGTGGCGATATCGGGCTTAAGCTTGTTGATGATAGCGGTACCGAATTTGACGCCACCTTATTCGACCAGAATTCTCAGGCCACCAACTATCGGGCCAGTTACATTGGTATAAACGATGGTTCGGCCGATTGCGCTCAGGGCATCAACTGTGCGCCGCTGACCCAATTGCAGTCGCTGTTTGTGGGCCAGGAAAGCGCGGATGGCACGACCGGCTTCACCAGCGACTTCTTTATCGGTTTCCAGCGAGAAGGTGTTGAGTGGCAAAGCCCGGATGGCACGAACGTAATCAATGCCGGCAAGGGCGTGTTTATCAATCTGCCCACGAGCATGAAGGTGGATATGAGCCAGCTGATCAATCAGGGCGTGCCGCGACTGCAGACCCACCGGGAGGATATGGGTACCCGGCTGTTCTAGATGCTAAACTCCCGCCAGTCCGAAATTTATTTGGCAGGAGTTTAGTCCCTTGATCCGCTCTTTTTACTGGCACGATTACGAAACCTTCGGTGTAGATCCGGTTCATGACAGGCCTTCCCAGTTTGCCGGTGTGCGGACGGATGCGGATCTGAACATCATCGAGGATCCGCTGGTGCTTTACTGCAAGCCGGCGGACGATTACCTGCCATCACCGGAAGCCTGCCTGATTACCGGTATTACCCCGCAAAAAGCGCTGGAAGACGGGCTCCCCGAGGCCCAGTTCATCGCCCGGATCAACGAAGCCTTCAGCCAGCCCGGAACCTGCGTGGTGGGCTACAACAGCCTGCGCTTCGACGACGAAGTCACCCGCCACACCCTGTACCGGAACCTGCGCGATCCCTACGCCCGTGAATGGCAGAATGGCAATTCCCGCTGGGACATCATCGATATGGTGCGGCTGACCTACGCCCTGCGCCCGGAAGGCATCAACTGGCCCCGCAAGGAAGACGGCAGCCCTAGTTTCAAACTCGAGGCGCTGACAGTCGCCAACGGGATCACCCATGAAGCCGCCCACGATGCCATGTCGGATGTGGAGGCGACCATTGCCGTTGCAAAGCTGATCAAGGAAAAGCAACCCAGGCTGTTTGATTTCGTGCTGCAGAACAAGGACAAGCACTCCGCCCGGGCCATGCTCGACACCGCCACCATGAAGCCGGTGTTCCACATATCCGCCAAGTACCCGGCGACCCGTGGATGCTGTGCCCTGGTTGCTCCGGTGGCAGACCACCCCACCAACAAGAACCTGGTGATTGTCTACGACCTGCGGGAAGACCCCAGCGAGCTGATCAACGCCACCCCTGAGCAGATTCGTGAGCGGGTGTTTACTTCCCGGGCGGGACTGGGGGAGGGCGTGAGCCGCTTTCCGCTGAAAGGCGTGCAGCTGAACAAATGCCCGGTGCTGGCGCCGGCGACCATGCTTTCCTCCCTTTCTCAGGCGCGGCTGGACGAACTGGAACTGGATGGCGAAACCCTGCGGGCCAATCTGGCCATGCTGCGCAAGGCGCCGGACCTTCCGCGCAGGATTGCCGAAGCCTTTGACCAGCCCCACGAAAGCGACCTCACCGACCCGGACGAACAGCTCTACGCCGGTGGCTTTATTAGCAAGACCGACCGGGAGAAGCTGAACCGGGTACTGGAGCAGCCGGTGGAAACGCTGGGGGAGCTAGAGGTCAGCTTTGAGGATGACCGCCTGCGGGAACTGCTGTTCCGTTACCGTGCAAGGAATTACCCGGGCACCTTGATGGGCGAAGAGCTCGAGCGTTGGGAGGCGTTCCGTAGTCAACGGTTGATGCATCCCAAGAAGGGCTGGCGATCTTTCGAGGCCTACGCCCGGGAATTACAGCGCCTGGCGGCGGATCCGGAATTGACGCCGGAGAAGCGGCAGGTGCTGGAGGACCTGCATTTGTACGGGGAGTCTTTGATTCCGTACATCTGAAAATGGGGTCAGATGAACTTTCATCTGACCCCATTTTTATTTTTCGAAAAGCACGGTGATGTCATCGGCAGTCAGCGCCGAGGCAAAGCTGTCGGGTTTTCCATAGAGGCCATCGGCCAGCTGGCTCTTGCGGGCCTGCAGGGCGTGAATGCGCTCCTCTACCGTTCCTTTGCTGATAAGGCGATACACGAATACCGGTTTGTCCTGGCCGATTCGCCAGGCGCGGTCGGTGGCTTGTTGCTCTACGGCGGGATTCCACCAGGGGTCGTAATGAATCACGCAGTCGGCGGCGGTGAGGTTGAGGCCGGTGCCGCCGGCTTTCAGGCTGATCAGGAAAACCGGACTGTCTCCGTTCTGGAAGCTTTTAACGGGGGTGGCACGGTCCCGGGTCTGGCCGGTGAGTTTTTCGTAACGGATGCCGGCAGACTCCAGCGCTGTTTCTATCAGCGCGAGCATGCTGGTGAACTGGGAGAACAGAATGATCCGCCGGCCCTCTTCCAGTAATTCGCTGATCATCTCCAGCAGGTAATCCATCTTGGCGGAACCGGCGTTACTTTCGCTGCTCAGCAGGGCCGGGTGGCAGCAGATCTGGCGGAGCTTGAGCAGGGCATCGAGAATTTCGATCTGGCTGCGGGCAGCACCTTTGCTGGCCAGGAGCTGGCGAATGCGTTTGTCCATGCTGGCGCGCACGGTTTCATAGAGGTCCTGCTGTTCCCGGTTCAGTTCCACGTGGCGGATGATTTCTGTTTTCCGGGGCAGTTCCGGTGTTACCTGGTCTTTGGTGCGCCTTAGCATGAACGGGCGCACGCGGCGGCTGAGTTCGGCCTGGCGGCTGGCGTCACCGTTTTCTTCGATGGGCTTGCGGTAGTAATCACGGAACGTCTTCTGGTCGCTCAGATACCCTGGCAGGATCAGATCAAACAGGGCCCAGAGCTCGCCCAGGTGGTTTTCCATGGGGGTGCCGGTGAGGGCGATCCGGTTTTCCGCCGGCAGTTTGCGAGTGGCTTTGGCCAGAGCGGTAGCAGGATTCTTGAGGTATTGGGCTTCGTCAAAGAAGGCCAGGCTGTAGGTTTGCGCCTTGTGCTGTTCGATATCCCGGGGTAGCAGTGGATAGCTGGTAATCACCAGGTCGGCCCCGGGAATCTGTTCGAACAGTGGTTTGCGGCGGCTGCCGTGGACGATCAGAAGTTTCAGCTCCGGTGCGAACTTTTCCGCTTCCGATTGCCAGTTTGCAATCAGGGTTGTTGGGCAGACTACCAGGGCAGGCGCTTTCAGCCGGCCGGCAGACTTCTCAACCTGAATGCACGCCAGGGTTTGCAGGGTTTTACCCAGGCCCATGTCGTCCGCCAGTATGCCCCCAAGGCCAAACTCCCGCAGAAACTGCAGCCAGTTCAGGCCATCCTGCTGGTAATGGCGTAGCCGGGCATTGAGTTCGCTGGGCGGCAGTACGTGTTCCAGGGCCTGGAAACTGGTCAGTTTTCTGCCCAGCGCCTTGAGTTCTTCACTGCTGTCCCACTCGGCCCGGGTGCTGCCCATGATTTGCGCGGCGTCGAGCCGGGGGAGTCTGAATTTGCCGTTGGTTTCTTGTCCAAACAGGCTCAGGAGTGTTTGCACCAGCGGTTTGATCCGCTCGGAGGGGATTCGAATCAGGGTTTCGCCATTGTGCAGCCAGAGGGTCTCCGGCAGATCACCGGCACTCTCCTGATTGCCTTCGATGTGACCGGGAAGATAGGCCAGAGCCTGGTGCAACAGGGGAATCAGGTCAATTTTGGTGCCGTTGAAGTTTATGCCCAGCTCAACCTCAAACCAGCCCTGCGCGTCGTCCGGGCGCAAGCTGCCCTGCAACTGGTCTGCCTCCACCACTGGCAGATTGAAGCTCTCATCCATTTCAATCTGCCAGCCCTCGGCATGGAGCTGTGGCAGCTGATAGGCGATGAAATCGAGCCAGGCTTCCCGGGTTGGCAGGGTAAAATCCAGCAAGGTGGAACCGGGTAACTGGTTCAGGGCATGCTCGCCCGGTTGATCGGCAAGGATGCTGGCGAACTGGAAGCCGGGCAGGCCGTGGTGCAGGAAGCCGGCCTCCTGGTCTTCATCGCGGATGATCAGTACCGGGCCTTCCGGTGCCTGCCGGAGGAGCCGGGGCTCCTGCTCGGCATAGGCAACCTGGTAGCCCCGGTAGTTAAACTGCAGGCGCGCAAGCAGTGTGGGCGTGTGCGCGCCGGGCGACGGATCATCCACGCTGTATAGTTGCAAAATGGGCTGCGGGTCGGCTTTGATCATTTCCGGCACCCTGAACGACTCGGGAAGCGGGGCGCGGGCTTGCTCCAGTAACGGTGTCAGATCCGGCAGGGCTTCCTGCAGCTGTTCTTCGGTTAAAGGCGGGCATTGCTCCAGCAGATCGCTGACTTCTGGCGAGAGGGCGCTGTGAACCGGCCCGATGCAGTGCGTTTCGGAATCCAGATACAGCGGCGGGTTGGTGTTGAGCACCGCAACCTGCGGTGGTAGCTCCCATGGCACCAGTTGCCAGTGCTGGTCGCCGGGCAATTGCTGCCACTCATAACCGGTCTCGATGGCATCCCCGGGCTGCAGTGGTGGATTGCTGACGGACTCAAGGAACAGGCGCCCGGTTTTCATGGCCGCTTCCAGAAAATAGGCGCCGGTCGTTCCTTCCAGCAGGGGCTCGGAGCGATAGGATGTGGGGGCGGCCTCCAGCCAGGTAAGCGGCGCGATATCGCTGTCCTGCAGGTATTTGGGGCGATCATATTCCAGTGTGGTCCGGCCCCAGACCGTGCTGACGGAACCCTTGGAGTAACCACCGGATTTACGGGGCCGGACCTTCCGAACCGAAACCGAAAGGCGCTTCAGGCTGGTGTACGCAGTGACGATGTACACCAAACACTCGGGACTGGCGGGCTTCGGGGCCGGATCCGCGGCAGAAGCAAGCCGCGCCAGCCAGGTTTCCGCCGTGTGTTCCGTTGCCGTGTTCCGGTGGCCTTCCGCCTTCTGCGCATCCCCCTGCGGCTGCTCGTAATTGGCCTGCAGGATAACCGCCGCGGCATGTTTACATTGAAAACCCACGGGGCAGCTGCAGTAGGTATCGATCCTGTAGGGCATGTAACGATCAAACCGTACCTCAGTACGGTAGATCTGGAACTGGCTGCCAATAACCTTAGCCCGCAACACCTGAATGCTCATGCCTTCGATATCGAGAGTCAGGCCCTGTACCCGGCTATCGGCAAAATAGCGCTTGCCCCGCTGCAGGGTGTTGGTGTCGAAAATCCTGGTGAGGGTGTGGTTGTCGATCAGCATAGTTTCCCGCGGTAGTGCCAGAATCAGGAGGGGCTACGCTAACCGAAAGTTGTGTGCGGCTCAATGCCCGGATTGGTGAAAGGCCGGCCGTAGTGCTGCGACGGCCGGCCTGCCCCTTCATCTTCTGCGCTGGAAATAAACACTCAGATTTTGCCCCATCAGGCTCTGCACCTCACTCCCCAGTGCCTCCGCCTGAATCTGCTTCTGAACCGGGCCGGTTGCCAGGCTGTGGCCGTCGATATCCCGGGCCTTGACCAGCTTCCATTCCACTTCGTTGCTGACCATCGCCATCAGTTCTTTCAGTTGGGCCGTATCCTGGGGCCGGAACCATCTGTCCCGGCAACCGCCGAGGCTGTAGAAGCCGGCATCGGACGTCAGTTCCTGCCAGGTTGCATCCTTCCGGTTGGCCAAAACCATCCGGCGAAGCTGGCGCAGGGCCTGGCGGGTGGGCTGGAGTTGGTGCTCGGCGACCAGTTTGCGCATCTGTTTGTCACCATTGGTTTGCTCGGCAACGGCCGTGTGCATGTGAACAACGGCGCCGGAGCCAGTGGCTTCGTTCACCAGTGCCGCGAGGGACAGCTTGGTCATGGCCGGTGAGGGCAGGCGGCCCACTTCAATCCAGTGCACCTGATGGCCATCGGCCACGAAACGCTGGGCAATGGACCAGGGCCAGAACACGATGTTGTCCATACCCATCTCGTTGGCCATGCGTGTGGCTTTGGCGATGTTGGCCAGAGATTCATCCACCGCGATCACTTCCACATCGTCCAGGTAACTGGCCAGTTCCATGGCGCGCTGGCCGGACTGGGCGCCGCAGACCATGATGCGAAGAGTGGCAGGCAGGTTGTCGATGCGCCGCCCCAGCTCCGTTGCCATCAGGGTTTTCAGGCTGCTTTCTGTGCGGCAGGCCAGCTGTGACCAGGCAGGCCATGCCTGGGGCACATCGGTTTTATCCAGGCAGAGTTCCTCGGCTTTCTCATCGAAGTTCTGCTTGATCGCCTCTTCTTCGGCCCGGTCGTAATAGCTGGCGGCCAGAACTGGCTGCAATGCCAGAGGCCAGTCCATGAGGTTCCACTGGCCAAGTTGTACCGCGAACGGCTGGTGGAAGAGAGCGCCGTACATGGTGCTGATCATCAGGGAGCCGATCAGCGTATCCTGTTCGTCGCCAAGGGCGAACTGGGCCTGGATGCTGTCATTGATGGCGGCAACCAGCCGTTCTTCATCGTCTTCAACTGCCAGGGCATAGCCGGTTCTGTCGGCGTATTGAGCGATGGCCAGTGTCAGGCGCTGCAGCTCGTCCCGAAGTTCAACGGTTTGCGCCACTTCGGCAATGATCGCCCGACGCAGCAGGGTAACCAGCTCTTCCACCGCAGGATTGGGCATCAGGGTTTTCCGGAGGGCGAGGATCAGCAGTTCATCCTCACTGGCGGCTTCCAGGAGAATCTGCGCGTCCGGGTTATCCAGATCGTATTGCTGATGAATGATCGCGCCGACAAACCGGCCAAGTTCCTGGTGCGGCAAGCCCTCCCGCTGGAGCAGGGCAATGGCATCCAGCGCGAGGGCTGAATCGGCTTTGTTCACTTCCAGATGCTGGGCACAGGTCAGCATACCGCTGTACACAGACTCCCACTCGGCCCCGGTTTCCAGAAGCTTTCGGTAATGCAGGTAGGCCACATCAAACTGCCCCTGCAAGCGTTTGGAGTGGGCAACGCCACAGAAAGCGGCGGCGGATTGCCGGTCGCAGTCCAGGGCTTGCAGGAAATACTGCTCCGCCAGCGCCGGGCGTTCGGTTTTCAGGGCCCAGTAACCCAGGTTGCAATACTGCTGTGCCTGCCCCGGCTGATGATCCAGGCTGGCGTTGAACAGGGTATGGGCTTTCTCAAGCTGCCCGTCGTCCATCTCCACCCGCCCAAGCAGGCCCAGAGCGCCGGCGTTCTCCGGCTCAAGAGCCAGCGCCTCGTTCAGATATCCCCGGCATTCCTGCCGCGTCTTCAGCCGCTGGATATGGCTGAGCCCGTTGCTGTTGGACTCCCCGTAGGCAAGGTTGGCCTGCAGAAGCAGACGGGCAACCTGGGCCTGTTGGGATTGGGATACCTGGACTTGATGCTTGGCTTGCATGGGACACCTCGTGATAACAGCCGCAATCCGGAGCGGCAAAGGTCTGCAGTTTTTTGACGGTTTGCCGTGCTTTGGGGGAGGTGGTGCGAAAGGTGTGCCAGTTTGGGAGGCGGCGTATGAATGGGGTCAGGCCCCAAGACCGTGTGGCTGTTATCTTCTGAAGCCTGAGAGTAGAATGGGTTCAGAACAGTTAAGTGAGGTAGTTATGTACGCCATTGAATTTGAAGCCGATATTACCGGCAAGTATCTGGAGTTGAAGGAGTGGCAGAGCCTTCTTAACAAGCATGCGCGGGTAATTATTCTTGTGGATGAAGTTCCACAAGCACATACGGCAAGTGATGATCTCACAGAATTCCGGACCTTGCAGGCAACGCGAGAGAAGAAACCTGAAATAGCCAAGGACATGGCGGTTGAGTCCATGGAGGACGATATTAACAATGACGTTTTTTGATACCAATGTGCTGGTCTACGCCATCATCAATCAGGACTCTGATAAGCAAAAGCTCGCCGAGAAATTGATTGAAGACGCCATACTCAAGCAGCAATTCGCCATTTCACCGTTGGTACTGACCGAGATGGTTTTTGTTTTGGCAAAGCTCGGACAGCTTCCCGCTCAAAAAGATCTGTTGCTCTATTTTCAAAAGTTCTCTACACCCGCGATTGAGAAGGTTGATGTTGCCGGGGCCATGAAAATGGCGTTGGAGCTCGGCTTGGGTAAAAGCATAAATGATCTTGTTCACCTTATTCATGCAGAACGCAGCGGCTGCGAAAAGCTCCTGACTTTTGACAAAGGATTTTCACGGTTTGTTAGTCAGTCCAACATGGAGCTTGTCGTGCTGTAGCTTTTTGCAATTGGGTCAGACCCGAAAACATTTACCGCGGCCAAATGTCCTGGTGTCTGGCCCAAAATATCGGAGCCCTTATGCCCCAGCCAACCAACAAAGCTTACCAACTCAAAGTATCACTTCTCGGCGCCCAGCCGCCGATCTGGCGCCGGTTGCTGATTGCGCCGGACACCACGTTTCAGGATCTTCACCGGATTATCCAGTTGGCGATGGGCTGGCAGGCCTGTCATCTGCATATGTTTCAGGCGGGTGATGACCGGTTGATTGGTGATCCGGCGGAGGATTTCGATGGCATGCTGAATTTTCAGGATGAAACCATGGTGGCAGTGTCTGCTGTGCTCAACAAGGAGGGGCAGGCTCTGACGTATGACTATGATTTCGGCGACAGCTGGGAGCATGAGGTACGGCTTGAAAAGGTCCTGCCCGGCGATCAGGGTGAGCCGTTGCCCCGCTGCATAAAAGCCGTGCGCCAGTGCCCGCCAGAGGATGTCGGTGGCTTGCCCGGATTCTACGACTTTCTGGAAGCCATGGAAGATGCCGCTCACCCGGAGCATGTGGCAGTGCGCGAATGGATCGGTGGCGAATGGTTCGAGCCGGAGTTTGTGGATCTTGATGACATCAACCAGGCGCTCGCCGAGCGGGATGCCCTGTTTTCCGAAACCGAATCCGAACCCGATATCCCGCCGGCCAGAGACTTCTTCGGCCTTAGCCCCAGCCAGGTTCATGAGTTACTGCAGAACCCACTGAATTGCCCCTCTGTGTTCAAGCCGCTGATCAATGCCGAAGCCGTAAACCGCGAACTCGACACCGCGCCGGTCATCCGGATGACGAAAGTTCTGGTTGAGGCCATGAAAGGCAAGGGCATCCGCCTCACCGGCAAAGGCAACCTGCCTCTCAAACAGGTCAAGGCCATGATTGAGGCCGGTGGAGAAGAGATTGTGGCACCGATGGCGAGATATTCTCCGATTCGCTCCGAGGAGCACGTTCTGGCCGTGATTCTCACCCGCGTGTTGCTGGAAATTGCCGGCTACACCAAAAAGCAGAAAGGCGTGCTCTCCCTCAAGAAAACTGCCGAAACCAGGCTGGAGAAAAAAGGCTGGTTGATGGTCTACAGGGATCTGCTCTCAACGGCGTTCACGCGGCTCAGCTGGGCGTCCATGGACCACTACGATGGCCTGGATGAAATACAGTACACCGCACCATTCTGCTTCTGGCTTCTGTCCGAGAAAGGCGAGCAGTGGCGCCCGGTGGACGACTACCTGGAGGACATGCTCAAGGCCTTTCCCCGGCTGCCACTTGCCGCCTACCCGGTGGTCTACATGAGCGATGAGGAGCAGGCACGGTCTGCGCTGCGCTCGAGAATGTTGACGCTGTACCAGCTTCTTGGCCTGATCGAGCTGGATCCGGAGCATGCAAGGTTGCGGGATGAGGGTGAGCAGAGGATGCGGCGGACGGGGTTGTTTGAGGGGCTGTTTGTTAGAATTTAATTCCGGGCGCGGCCATAGGAGGTGGCGTCAATTGGAGTGGCTCCAGAGGGTGGGTTAGACTATTAAGTCAATTGGAGCGAGGGAGTGGGCGTTAATGGCTAATTCCGAATTGCCAGATATCCTGACAGAGCGATCAGGCGAGGTGAATCATCTGTGCCGCAAGCACAATGTGAACGCCCTTTTCGTCTTCGGATCCGCTGTTACCGGCCGTTTTTCCGAATCAAGCGACCTGGATTTTCTGGTTACTTTTAACCCGGAGCTGTCCGCTATAGCCGTGGCCGAATCCTACTTCGGGCTAAAGGAAGAGCTTGAGGCTCTGTTTTGCCGGCCAGTCGACCTCGTGAGCACGGCCTCGTTGACCAACCCCTATTTTCGCGATTCGGTAATGGAAGAAAGGCAGTCGCTCTATGCAGCGTGAAGCACTGAAATATGTGTACGACATAAAAGTTGCGGCTGAGAAAATTCAGCGATTCGTTGCCGGTAAATCGCAGTCAGAGTATTTGGAAGATGAAATGCTGCAGTCGGCAGTGGAAAGGCAGTTTGAAATAATTGGCGAGGCGATCGGGAAGTTGCATAAAGTGGATGCTGCACTTGCTGATTCCATAACTGATTGCCGGAAAATGATTGCGTTTAGAAATGTGCTTATCCACGGCTATGCGACAGTGGACCCAGTAATAGTCTGGGGTGTCGTTGAATCGAACCTTGGCGGTCTCGCAAGAGAAGTCGGCCTAATTCTGGATTTGTAATTCTGCGATTCCGTGTTGATGCAGGCCTTGTCAAACTTTGCCATAATCTCGCCAATGGAGGGCTTGATCATGGCAACAATGAATATATCCCTGCCCGATGCGATGAAAACCTGGGCAGAACAACAGGCGGAATCCGGTAGATATTCCAATACCAGCGATTATGTTCGTGATCTGATCCGCAAAGATCAGGACCGACGACACAAAATCGACCAGTTACAAGCTCTCGTTTCAGCGGGAATCGCCAGTGGAGAAGGGGCTCGTTCAATGGATGAACTCAGAGCTGCAGCAAAGCATTTAGCCGGGGATGGAGAGGCCGGTGAATTACATTCTCAGCAGGAAGGCTGAAGAAGATATTGTCTCTATCTACCTCCATGGATTGGAAAACTGCAAAGTAATGGACTCTTTCAGCATATTCATTGTGAGAGTGCGCCACGAACGTGAAGACTGGCTATAAATTCAGGTCAGACCCAAAAACCAAAACGGCCGGGTTTTTAGCCCGGCCCTTTTTTGGTTTCACTGTTCAGGTTTAGCCCTGCAGCAACTGCAGAACCTGCTGTGGCCTTGCGTTGGCCTGGGCCAGAACGGACAGGCCGGCCTGCTGGAGGACCTGAGTACGGGCCAGCTCGGCGGATTCTGCCGCGAAGTCCGCGTCGCGGATTCGGCTGTTGGAGGCCGAGAGGTTTTCGGAGGTGGTTGCCAGGTTTGCGATGGTTGATTCGAAGCGGTTTTGGACGGCGCCGAGTTCGGCGCGGAAGCCGTTGATGCTATCGATGGCGTAGTCCACCGAAATCATTGCCAACTCTGCGCCCTCAGGCGTTGAGATGTCTACAGTGTTCATGTTTTTCGTATCATCTTCTATCGTGGCAGTCACCTGATCGTTCGAGTCTTCAGTGCCATCGAAAACGCCGTCCGCATTGAGGTCGCCCCTGATGCTGATGTCAAAGGCTTCTCCGAATTGGGAGGAGAAGATTATATCGTCATTCTGAGAGTCCAGGTTTGCCTGAATACCTGTGTCCACTGTTTTTGCGTTTATTTGACTGACAATGTCATTGAGTGAAGCCATATCTTCAAGCCGGAATACCTCACCGTTTATTTCGACCTCGAAATCGTAGGTTTGCCCGCTTTCAAATGCTTCCTGGAGAGAGGTTCCCTGCAGACCCTGAATTTCCAGCTCTTGGTTAAAGTTTCTGGCCGGAATTCCGCCATCGTCGAAGGTGGCAGAAGCGACAGCAAGAGTTCCTGTTCCCCCTAAGGTCAGTATGAGGTCGTTTGAACCATCAACTGATGCGGTGAGATTGCCGTATCCGGCATCTGCAAGCTGCTCGTCGACAGCCGCAATAAAGCTGGCTTGGTCAGTTACGCCGGTCAAGTCAAATTCAACGGTCTCACTTGGCGAGCCTAATGTAATAGAGCCCGTCGCATTACCAGATCCAAAAATATAATTGGCAACGCTACCTATCGTTAGAGCGGCAGTGCCCGTGGTGTCGAGTGTGGCACCGGTAGTATTGTTGGCTGAAGTCGCCGTAACAGAGTCACTAGCGAGCTCAACGGTCGCATCAATTGGGTTCTCTCGATCGCTGGAGAACACCAATTGATCGCCCTCCGCTGCGACCGAAAGGCCTGATATCGCATCCAGGTCTTCTTGTGCGGTAATTGAGGGTGTGGCTGTCGACGGATCTTGCAAGATTCCATCGAGGCTGGAGGCAAGACCTGCTAAGTTGTTATAGGTGCCTGCCAAGTCAATATTCACGCCGTTCAGTGTAACCGAGCCAGTGATATCAAGAGAGCCATCGGCGAAGTTAAACCCGGATGCGTTCGTCTTGGTTAAGCCTGACTCTGGGTCAGATACCACTGTCAGGCCCAAACGTTCAGTTTGTTTTACAACTGCACCGATTTGACTTCCTCTGGAATCCAGCCCACTGACTGCGATTGTTTCGCCAGTGTTTGCGCCAACTTGAAATGTTTGTGTTGCAAAGGTTCCGTCGAGAACCTTCAGGCCGTTAAAAGAGGTTTGAGAAGCGATTCGATTAATCTCTGCAACTCGCTGTTGCACTTCTTGGTTCAGTGCCTTCCGGTCTGAGGTGCTGTTTGTAGCGTTGGCGGATTGAACAGCCAGTTCCCGGATTCGCTGAAGGTTGTTCGTAATCTCATCCATTGCTCCTTCAGCGGTTTGGGCCAGCGAAATGCCGTCGTTGGCATTCCGCTGGGCCATATTCAAGCCGGTGATTTGTGACTGGAAGCGCTCGGAAATTGCGAGGCCGGCGGCATCATCTTTTGCAGAGTTAATGCGTAGTCCTGATGAAAGACGCTCAAGAGCGACGTTGGCCTGCCCCTGCGAGGCATTCAAATTACGCTGGGCATTCAGCGACGCAATGTTGGTGTTAATAACCTGAGGCATATCAATTCTCCCTGCTCAGAGATGCCGGAAACACGCTGCAAAAGAATTGGGCAGTATGCCGGCGAAAATTCGTTAAATTGCCGTTTGCAGGAATGAAAGCGAAGGGCGTGCCAGTTTCTTTTTTTGTTTCTTAAGATTTTGAAAATAAAGAATACTTTTCTTTTCTTTAGGGCAGGGTCTGGGCGAGTTGCCGGGTTTTCGTCGGCGTAGCGAGGAAGAAGATTGCCGCTTTTGTGAGCGATTAAGGGGAGGGTTCGACTATTTCTGCTGAAAAAACCGTTTTTATAAAAGCCAGTAAAATCAATGTCCTGGTACTTTCTCTTTGCTATTTAACATTCCTTTACAAAATCCTGGCAAGTTTTTCTAAAGGAAGAACAGTTGGCGCCGTTAAGTAAAGCAACAGGGCGGCGCTCCCAAACCAAAAAACGGGCGCCAGACCTTTTCCATGAAAGAACGACATAAGTCAAAGGAGAAGCATTATGGCTCTCGGTATTAACACTAACGTTGCTTCATTGTCTGCTCAGAATCAGCTAGGCAACAGTCAAAAATTGAATGACCAAGCGTTGGAGCGTCTGTCTTCCGGCTTGAGAATCAACTCCGCTAAAGATGACGCGGCCGGTTTGGCAATTTCTACGCGATTTCAGTCGCAGATTTCCGGCTTGGGAGTTGCCCAGCGTAATGCCAACGACGGCATCTCGCTGGCGCAAACAGCTGAAGGTGCTCTCGATCAAATTACCAACAACTTGCAGCGGATTCGTGACCTGTCTGTTCAGTCTGCTAACGCGACCAACTCCGATTCTGACCGTGCCGCGCTTCAGGCAGAAGTCGAACAGTTGACTGCCGAGGTTGATCGAGTAGCGAGTGAAACTGACTTCAACGGTATTAAGTTGCTAGATGGTTCGTTCAAATCTCAAGCGTTTCAAGTGGGTGCGAACGTCGGGCAGACAATTAGTATTGAACAGATTGCAAGCGCGAAGAGTTCTGCTCTGGGTCAGTATCGTGGCTTTGAAAGTACTCAAGCCATTAACAATGCAGATGATGCAGCATCAACCAAAGTCGTCACTGTTGGTACTAATACTGTTCAGCTCGGTAGTGTGGCGGACGACGCCAAAGAATTGGCTGCAGCTTTCAACGACGCTGGTATTGACGGTCTCACTGCCACAGCTGGTGAAACAAAGGTGGCTGGGCAGGCTGTCTCGGTGGATGCTACGGCAGTAGGAAATGATACTCTCAACATCAACGGTACCGATATCACGATTGCTAACGCACGAGATGGTGATACAAACGTTGCCAACGCGTTAGAGGCAATTAACGCGCAATCTTCAGTGACGGGTGTTCGCGCGGTCGATACAGGAAGCGGTGTAGACTTGGTGGCAGATGATGGTCGCAACATTACCGCGACATTCACTTCAGGCGCAACCGCCTCAACTGTGTCGGATTATGGCATCACCGCGGCAGGGACAGCAGTGGGTGGATCGCTTGAACTCAGCTACAAAGCTCCTGACAATGTTAGCGGCGATCTTGCCTTTACCACTGGCTTTGACGGTACTGATTTCGCTGCTCCTCTGACTATTGCGGCGACTGGGACTGCACTGGGAGCAGTCGATATCTCTAACGAGGCAGGTGCCAACGCAGCAATTCGTTCCGCCGATGCGGCATTGGCAACAATAAACTCTACTCGGGCAGATTTGGGTGCGATTCAAAACCGGTTTGAGTCTACAATTTCTAACATTGCCTCAGCGTCGGAGAACCTGAGCGCGTCCAATAGCCGTATCCTGGACGCCGACTTCGCCGCGGAAACAGCGAAGCTCTCCAAGTCCCAGGTACTGCAGCAGGCTGGTATCTCCGTACTGGCGCAGGCCAACGCCCGTCCGCAGCAGGTTCTGTCCCTCCTGCAGTAAGGGGCTAGCGGTAACGGCCGGAACCTTCGGGTTCCGGCTTGACGCCGTTTGAGGATAGCGAGGTGAGCTATGAATGACGTTAACCTGAACAGCCCGGATCTGAAGCTGGTTCGTACCAGTGAGCAAGCACCGGCTCGGGCAATTTCGTCATCTCAGGCCGAAGGCAGGAATGCCTCCGACCTTGCTGTTTCGTCTGCCGCTGCCAGTCAGGTTCAGAGCCCCCAGGCAACTTCAGAGGCGTCGAAAGCTGAGAAGCTTCAGGCGCGCAATGAGGCCCAGCGTGAGGAACTGGACGAGGCGGTCAGTCAACTGAACGATTTTGTTCAGAACGTGCAGCGGGATCTGCAGTTTGAGGTGGATAATGAGCTCGGGCAGACCGTAGTAAGGGTGGTCGATCAGCAAACCCGGGAAGTGATTCGCCAGATTCCGGACGAAGTGGCATTGAGGTTGGCAGAAAACTTGCAGCAGGATGAGCCGCTGACGTTGTTTAACATCAAGGTGTGAGGGCTTGCCGCTTTTGCGCTGATATGGACGACGGTATTTCAGCACCGCCTTACCTTTTAGGGTTTGGCGGTGTTTTCGTTTTGGGTGCGAGTTTGAAAATGGGGTCAGAAGAAGGCTTTCTTCTGACCCCGGGCCACTCCTTCTGACCCCGAATGGCGCCGATTGTTACGCGGTGTTACAAATCGGCGTGAGAAAAAGGCAAAGTTTTGCCGCCTTTTGCCGATAAACTGGTCAGTATCGAGTTTCGCCCCCTTGAGGAGGCATGAGCATGGCAAACATATCATCGTTGGGTCTTGGTTCAGGCGTTCTGAATTCGGATCTGGTTGATCAACTGGTGCAGGCAGAGCGCGCGCCTACCGAAAACCGGCTGACTCAAAAAACGGAACAGACCCAGGCTCTGATTTCCGCCTATGGAAAGCTGCGTAGCGCCGTTACCGAATTGCGTTTGCCCATGCGCCAGCTCAGTGCCCCGGACAATCTCAAGGCCTTTTCGGCGAATTCCTCCAATGAAGACATTGCCGTGTCCGTGGATAGCACCAAGGCTAGCCGGGGCACCTACAGCGTGGAGGTGACCAGCCTTGCCGGTGCGCAGGCGCTGGCTTCCCGTGATGTGTTTGCCGACCGCGATGCAACCAGCGTCGGGCAGGGGGCGATGACTCTGAATGTTGGCGACAAAACCACGAACATCACCATTGATAGCAGCAACGACACGCTTCAGGGGCTGGCGAATGCCATCAATGATGCCGACGCCGGCGTGTCGGCGGGTGTGATTGATACCGGCAACGGTTTCCAACTGGTTCTTTCCGCGGATGAGACTGGTACCGCCAATGCCGTCAGTATTTCTGTATCGGGTGACACGGTTGGAACCGATACCGATAACCTGGGGTTGTCGCGCTTTGCCTTCAATACCGGAATGGATGTGGATTCCGGTCTGCGCGAAACCATTGCCGCTTCAGATGCGGTTATGGAAATCAACGGTGTTGAGGTTACCCGCTCCACCAATAGCTTTGAGAACGTGATTGATGGGTTGACGTTTGATATTGCCGCCACAGGCTCTTCCATTATCAAGGTTCAGCAGGATTTCGGTGCGGTTGCGGACCGGGTTCAGGGCTTTGTTGACAAATTCAACGGCCTCCAATCCACGATCGATAGTCTTGCCGGTTTTAATTCCGAGGCGGGCGTGGGCAGTCTGCTTACGGGCGATAGCACCGTGCGGACGATTCAGAACCAGTTGCGCCAGGTGTTGACCCGCGTTGTGCCGGGTCTGGAAAACTCCAGCGTTCGCAGTCTGGCGGATGTGGGCATTACCACCAACTTTGAGACTGGTGGCCTTGAGTTTGACCGGGCGAAATTTGAGGAGCAGCTCAAGAATAATCCGGATGATGTTACCGCTCTGTTTGCAGAGCAGGGGCGCACGACAGACAGCCAGGTCGAGTTTGTGCGCAGCGGATTGAACACTGAGCCCGGCCAGTACGATATCAATATTACTCAGGCAGCGACGCAGGGCTCGCTATCGGGGGCGGCCTTTGCGGCGCCGGTTACCATCGGCGCCGGCAATGACGAGCTGACGTTTCAGGTCAATGGCGAAACGTCAGTGAGTGTGCAGCTTACCCAGCAAACGTACAATTCAGCCCAAGAGCTTGCGGATGAGATCCAGGCTCAGTTGAATTCTAACAACGCCTTGAATGCGTCGGGCTCCGGGGTCCAGGTTGGCGTTGGTAGTGGCGGTGAGCTGACATTTACGTCTTCAGACTACGGCAGTGAGTCGAATGTGAGCATAGCTTCGGCTGAGGACGGATCTGCTTACGGATTGTCCGTTGCCACCGGCACGACGGGTGTTGATGTGGCTGGCACTATTGATGGCCGGACTGCCGAGGGCGATGGGCAGGTCCTGTTCCTTGGGAACGGCAACGGCGGTGCTTCCGGACTGCAGGTCCGTATACTTGGAGATCAGACTGGCAGTCGAGGTTCCATTACCTTTGTTGAAGGTGTGGCCGAGCGTACGGTTGATCTGGTAACAAGTTTCGTTGGTGCGGATGGTGCGATTGAATCCCGCACGGAGAGTCTGAACCGGGACCTGGAGCAGATTCAGCAAAACCAGGCACGTCTTGAAGAGCGAATCGCGGCTTATCGTGAACGGTTGGTCAGCCAGTTCACCGCTGCTGATTCATTGATTTCCCAGCTCAACAGCACCCAGGATTACGTAACTCAGCAACTCGCGGCGCTTGCGCCCCAAAACAACCGGAACAACAACTGACCGGCCCGGTCCGGTTAGCGAACAAAGAGGTCTAGCATGAACGGTTTACAGGCATACCAGCGAGTAAACACCCAAACCAGCATCACCGATGCGGATCCGCACAAGCTTATCCAGCTGCTTTATAACGGAGCTCTGGAGCGCATCAACATGGCGAAGGCCCGCATGCAGGCGAAGGATTATGAAGGCAAGGGTAAGCTGATCACCAAGGCCATCGAGATTATCGGTGGCCTGCGCAGCTTCCTGGATTTCGAGCAGGGCGGTGACCTCGCGGCCCGGCTCGAAGGGCTTTATGACTACATGGAGCGAACGCTGTTCCAGGCCAATGCCAAGAATGACGTGGCCAAGCTGGATGAGGTGGCTAACCTGCTGCGGTCAATCAAGGAAGGCTGGGATGGCATTCGCGAAGAAGCGATGGGGCAGCAGCAAGCTGTCTGAGTGAAGTCGGGGTCATGAAGACGGGGTCAGATGAACGCTTTCATCTGACCCCTGGTTTGCGTGTACGCTGCTACGTTAGTCAATAGCCATTCCCGCTGCAGTTCCGTACAATGTGCGCCTTATTTCGATCGAGAAATTGGGGTATACCTTGGGGTAAGGCTAAAATTGGGGTCAGATGAAGGCTTTCATCTGACCCCGTCTTCACTCTCACTCCGGATATCCCTCAGTTTCCATCCATTCTGTTCAGTCTGGAGCAAGGGCATGTCTGATATCAAAAAGGTGGTGCTGGCCTATTCCGGTGGCCTGGATACTTCCGTCATCGTTCGGTGGTTGCAGGATACCTATAACTGTGAGGTGGTGACCTTCACCGCCGACATCGGTCAGGGCGAGGAAGTGGAGCCGGCGCGGGCGAAAGCCGAGGCGTTGGGCGTTAAGGAAATCTACATCGAGGACCTGCGCGAGGAGTTTGTGCGCGACTATGTGTTCCCGATGTTCCGCGCGAACACCGTCTACGAAGGTGAGTACCTGCTGGGTACGTCCATTGCCCGCCCGCTGATTGCCAAGCGCCTGATCGACATTGCCAACGAAACCGGCGCCGATGCGATTTCTCACGGTGCCACCGGCAAAGGCAACGACCAGGTGCGCTTCGAGCTGGGTGCCTATGCCCTGAAGCCGGGTGTGAAGGTGATCGCTCCCTGGCGCGAGTGGGATCTGAATTCCCGCGAGAAGCTGCTGGCCTACTGCGACGAGCGCAATATCCCGGTGGAGAAGAAGAAGGGCAAGTCGCCTTACTCCATGGATGCCAACCTGCTTCACATCTCCTACGAAGGCATCAACCTGGAAGACCCCTGGGCGGAAGCCGAGGAAGACATGTGGCGCTGGAGTGTGTCTCCGGAAGCCGCTCCGGATACGCCGACTTACGTTGAGCTGACCTATAGGAAGGGTGATATTGTTGCCATCGACGGCCATGAGATGAAGGCGCATGAGGTGCTGGAAACCCTGAACAAGGTTGCCGGCGCGAATGGTATTGGTCGCCTGGATATTGTCGAGAACCGCTACGTGGGCATGAAGTCCCGCGGCTGCTACGAGACCCCGGGCGGCACCATCATGCTGCGTGCCCACCGTGCCATTGAGTCCATCACCCTGGACCGCGAAGTGGCGCACCTGAAAGACAGCATCATGCCGCGCTATGCGGAGGTGATCTATAACGGTTACTGGTGGTCACCGGAGCGCGAGGCTCTGCAGGCCCTGATCGATCAGACCCAGGATTATGTAAACGGCACGGTTCGACTGAAGCTCTACAAGGGCAATGTGGACGTGGTTGGCCGCAAGTCTGAGGATTCCCTGTTTGACGAGAAGATTGCCACCTTCGAGGAAGATCAGGGGGCGTATGATCAAAAGGATGCGGAAGGCTTTATCAAGCTGAATGCACTTCGCCTGCGGATTGCTGCAGGGAAAGGCCGCAAGCTTTAGAGCGTGAACTTGGGGTCAGATGAAAATGGGGTCAGATGACTTTTCATCTGACCCCATTTTCATCTGACCCCGTTTTCATCCACAATCCGGCGTTTTTGGTTATACTCTTCGACAAAATACCAACAACGATTTAAGTCACCATGCCCCCTCTCGGAACCGCTTCCGTCTCTGCCCTACGCCAATATGTTCGCTACGCCGATGCCAAAGGCATTGATACCTCCAACCTTTTCAGCAAAGCGGGCCTTGAGCTGAACATTCTCGATACCGGTGACGGTCGCCTGAACGGCGAGCAGTTTCAAACCTTTATCCGCCTGCTTGCCGAAACAACGGGTAATCCTGTCCTGGGCCTGGAAACCGGTGATTACGTGCAGCCGGGCTCCTATAGCGTGCTTGGTTATATAACGATGAGTTGTGCGACGCTTGGAGAGGCTGTCACTCGAATTGCACCCTATGAAAAGTTGGTGGGAGATATGGGCACCACGGGGCTGCGGATGAATGGTGATGAAGTGTCTCTGGTGTGGACCTGCAACTTTACGGATCCGCTGGTATGGCCCCAGGTAGTGGACAATGTGTTTGCCTCATGGATCAACTATGCCCGTTGGCTGGCGGATAACCGGAAGGCTTCGCCACTGCGGGTACAGCTTCGGCGTTCCTCCCCGGGGAGCGATTACGAGAAGGCCTATGCAGAGCGTTGGCAGTGCCCGGTGGAGTTTAGTGCCGAAGAGGACTGCGTTATCCTGCACCAGAGTCTTCTGTCCACACGCCTGCGCCAGCCAGACCCGCTGTTGCGCAAGACCCTGGAAACTCATGCGTTATCACAGTTGGCCCTGCTGGATTCTGATACGGATCTGACCAGCCGGGTAAAACAGAGTATTCAGAAACAACTTGCGGACGGGGTCACCCGGCAGGATATGATTGCTGAAGATCTGGGTATGACCAGCCGCACCCTGCAACGCAAGCTGGGCCAGGAGGGGGTGTCCTACCAGAAGCTGTTGGATGAAGTCCGCCAGCAGATGGCTGAAGACTACCTGCGAAACACCGAAATGAGTATTCCCGATATCGCCTTCCGGCTGGGGTACAGCGAGACGACATCCTTCCACCGCAAGTTCAAGGCGGTGATGGGTCAGACTCCGGGGGATTTTCGTAAAAACTGAATTTGGATGGCAAGCTAAGGAGAGCAAAAATGCCAGTAATCTCGATGTTCTATGGCATTCTGATAAGAATGTACCTGTTGGATAATAATCATCACAATCTTCCACACATTCATGCTCGGTACGCAGAGTTTGAAGCATCGGTGAGTCTGCATGATGGAGAGTTACTCGCCGGTACCCTACCGAGAAAACAGCTCCGTCTCGTTCAGGCATGGATTGAGCTTCACAGGGAAGAATTGCTGGTAGACTGGGATTTGGCTGTTCATGGGGAGCTACCCTTCAGGGTTGCTCCGCTCTAGGAGGTGCGGATGTATTGGGATATCAAGAGTGTTGAGGCGCTAGATGACTATAAGCTGAAGGTAGTACGTATTGATGGCCTGGAAGGCGTTCTGGATATGTCGCCTTACCTTGAAAAAGGCATTTTTCATGAGTTGAAAGATACGGATTATTTTCGGCAGGTCGGTATCAGCTATGGTGCGATTACTTGGCCCAATGGTCAGGATATTGCGCCGGAGACGGTGGAGCAGGAGTTAAAGCGGTCAGCGTTATTGAAAGTTTCCGAAGGGTAATGGGTGTCAGGCTTATAATAAAAAGGCCAGCTAAAAAGCTGGCCCAAAAAACAAGGAAAGAACGAAAGTGCCTGAAAAATTCGTTAATCCGGTGGATCTCATTCCCCATTTGGCGGCGGAGGTACTGCACGGCTCCTCCGCCATGGGGGATACTGCTTGAATCCACAATTGCAGAATAGGTCTTCCGCTTCTGCCTGTCTGTTTGTGAAGTGTGTATCAGTGTTACCGACTGTGAAGAGGGGTCAGATGAAAATGGGGTCAGATGAACTTTCATCTGACCCCATTTTCATCTGACCCCAATTTCAGGCTATGCCGTTGCATCGAGCTCTGGCGCCGTTTCGGTAAACCGCCGGGTATCATAGGCATCCACCAATCCCTGCACTGCGGCCCGCTCCATATCCTGTATCGAGGGCGTGCCGTTCTGGGCGTTTGCCTTGCACAGCACCATGCCTGCCTCCACGGAAATATAACCGGCAGTGGTTTTCAGGGCTTTGTGGTTGATGCCGTCGAACACGCGCCGGAAGGCGGTGGTGGTGCAGTGATCACTGTTCGGGAAATACGCAATGATGGCGAACTGGTTGTCGCCCACGCGGCAAAGGGCGTCGATGGGGCGGATCAGGGTGCTTAGCCTGCGTGCGATACCGATGGCGAGTTCGCCCATGACCGTGGGCGGGTGCTTGCGTTTCAGCTCCTGCCAGTTCCGGATGCCGCAGAGCACGTAGGCGGAACAGCCGCCCCGGGATTCGGCGTGGCGGAGCATCCTGGTCAGCCGCTCGCGGCCGTATTTGGTGTTGCACAGGCCGGTTTCCAGGTCGATGATGTTGGTGGATTCCAGCTCCCGGTTGTTCTCGATCAGCAGCGAGTTGGCCCGCAGCAGGGTGTTCTGCCGGTCTGCCATTCGATCTGCCGCAAAGATGCGGGGGATCAGCTGTTTGGTCATGTCGGACTTGTAGATGAAGTCATCCACGCCCCGGTCAAAGGCTTCCGAGAGTGCTTCCACGCTTTCCCGGGCCGTGAGCAGGATCACGTAGGTGTAATGGTTGTTCTGTTCGTCCTGCTGGCGGACCTGATCGGTCAGTTCCAGGCCATCCATCTCAGGCATCAGCCAGTCGGCGATCAGCACGCTCACCGGTCGCTGTTCGATCAGTTGAAGGGCTTCCGGTGCATTGTTGACGATGCGCACGTCGCGATATCCGGCCTTTCGCAGGGTGCGTCCTACCACCATACTGCTGAATTTCGCGTCGTCTACTACGAGGATGGGAAGGTCCAGATTTGGCATTGTTATCTACTTTTTACCAGTCCATTGTCAGGTGCGGTATAAGCTGCAGGTTGGTATGATCCCCTGCAAATCAAACGGGCGCAGAATGCGAACCCGGGGTCAGATGAACGCTTTCATCTGACCCCACTTTCAGCTTTTCCTCAGTATACCCGCTCAGCGTAACGGAGAATAACGACCATGCCGTCTTTTGACATTGTTTCAGAAATTGATATGCACGAAGTCACCAATGCGGTGGACCAGGCCAGGAAGGATCTGGCCACCCGCTGGGACTTCAAGAACGTGGAAGCGAGTATCGAGCTCGATGACAAGGGCATCACTATTAGCGCCGAGCAGGAATTTCAGTTGGAACAGTTGATGGATATGCTGCGCATGGCCTTTGCCAAACGCAAAATCGACGCCCGCGCCCTGGCGGAAGATGGCGACAGCAAGTCCGGCAAGCTGGTAAAACAGCATTTGCTGCTGAAGCAGGGCATTGAAACCGATATGGCGAAGAAGATCGTGAAGATGATCAAGGACGCCAAGCTGAAAGTGCAGGCCAGTATCCAGGGGGACAAGGTTCGGGTAACTGGCAAGAAGCGGGACGATCTGCAAACCGCCATTGCCATGCTCCGCGAAGCCGAGCTGGATATCCCGCTGCAGTTCAACAATTTCCGCGACTGATCCGGAGGCTTCACCATCGTAACCGGCACCCGCCTGACCCTGATCCGGGACACGCTCTACACCTATACCCGCTGGCAGGTGATTGCCTTGCTGTTCCTGGGATTTTCCGCCGGGTTGCCGTTTTTGCTGGTGTTTTCCACCCTTAACGCCCGGCTGGCGGATGTGGGGGTGGAAACGGCCACCATTGGCTTCTTCAGTTGGCTTGGCATTACCTACTCCATCAAGGTGTTCTGGGCGCCGGTGGTGGATCGCCTGAAGCTGCCGTTGCTGGACAGACTGCTGGGCAAACGCCGGAGCTGGATTATTTTCGCCCAGGTGGGTATTGCCGCGGGCCTCTACCTGATGGCTCATGTGGATGCCACCGCGGCACCGGAAATGATGGCCCTGTACGGGCTGCTGGTCGCGTTTTCCTCCGCCACCCAGGATGTGGCCATTGATGCCTACCGCATCGAGATTGCCGGCGAGCGTCTCCAGGCCGCTCTGGCGGCCACCTATATTTTTGGCTATCGGCTGGCCTTGCTGGTGGCCGGTGCCGGCGCCCTGTACCTGGCCGAGTTCTGGTCCTGGCAGGTGTCCTATGAGGTGATGGCGGCTCTGGTGGGCGTTGGAGTGCTCACGGTTCTGATTGTGCGCGAACCCCGGGTGAACCACTTTGCCGCAGCCCAGGACATTGCTCACAAGATCGAGCAGGAGGCCAGCAAGCGGACTCATCTCAATCCCCGGCTGGCGCGACTTGTCGGCTGGTTCTATGCCGCCGTTGCCGGTCCGTTCCTGGATTTCTTCCGCCGCTATAAAGAGCTTTCCATCGCGATTTTGCTGATGGTGGCGGTGTACCGGATTGCGGACATCGCCATGGGGGTGATGGCCAATCCCTTCTACCTGGACTTCATGGGCTTTAGCAAAACCGAGGTAGCGGACGTTACCAAGATTTTCGGTTTCTTCATGACCATCGCGGGTTCACTGCTGGGGGGGGTGATGGTGGTTCGCTACGGTGTGCGGCGTATTCTGCTGCTGGGCGCAATCCTGACCGCCGCAACCAACCTTTTGTTTGTTCTGCTGGCCCAGTACCCACCCAATCTCATTACGCTTGCGGCGGTGGTCAGTGCCGATAACCTGAGCGGCGGTATTGCCAATGTGGCGCTGATTGCCTGGCTTTCGAGCATGACCAGCGCCTCGTTTACGGCAACTCAGTACGCGTTGTTCAGCTCGTTGATGACGTTACCGGGCAAGTTTCTCGGTGGTTTCTCCGGCATTGTGGTCGCCGGGTTTGGCTATGCGGAGTTCTTCCTGGTCTCTGCGGTTATGGGTGTGCCAGCGGTTCTTCTGGCAATGTTTATGATTCGCCAGGGAAAGCGGCTGGACGCTTTGGCGCCTCGGAATAAAGAGGGGTCAGATGAAAATGGGGTCAGATGAACTTTCATCTGACCCCATTTTCATCTGACCCCGAGTTCAATGAGATCGTGGGATGTCTGAACCGACTAAAGATCAAAAGATCTGGCAAGTGGTATTGGCCGTTCCCAGGGGGAAGGTGGTCAGTTATGGCCAGGTAGCAGAGATGGCCGGGCTTGGTCGGCAGGCGCGGTACATCGGAAGGGCGTTGGGTAAGTTGCCAGAGGGGCATTCGGTGCCCTGGTATCGGGTGATTCGCAGTAACGGCCAGATTGCTTTTCCCGTGGGTTCAGAGAAATACCAGGAGCAGGTAAGCCGGCTTGAAGCTGAGGGTGTAGAAGTCACTCACGGGCGGGTTTCGATGTCGCGGTTTCGGTGGCAATGAGAGTATGGAGGTGATCCAGCACGTCGGCTTTTGCCCCGGCAGGTGCTCGTGAAAGCCGTTCTTCGATATAGCGCTGAACCTTGTCAATTGCCTTCAGGCACTGTTCGTATAATTCCCGCGTTCTGGCCGAGCTCAAGTCACATACCTGAATGCCAAACCGCTCTAAATGCTTTCTTGGCCACCATTTTTTGCTGCCCATAAGGGTAAGGGCCGAGATGTCCTGCCTGATGTAGGCCGTGGTGCAAACGACATCGTAGGCCGGGGCCAGTCTGATGGCATCAATGCTTTCGTAAACCAGGCCAAAGTTCTTCAGGTGGGCGTCGCCATTCTGCAGGATGTTGTTCAGGACGATCATCTTGAAAAACTGCTCCAGGGAGGCGGCTTTGTTTTCCGCGCTCACAAAGGTCTTAATGGTTTTGGCAATCTGCTCGTAGCTGCCGGTGTACTTTTCCTCCCGCTGTTTTGCCTGAAGCACGCACATGTCTTCAAAGCCCAGAGCCACACCGCTGTCTTTCAGATCGAACCGCTTCATGATGAACAGGGATTCGTCATCCGAGAGGTAGAATTCAGGGACGGGAATGCCGGCATTCTGGCAGGCTAGCATGCAGCAGTATTCATTGAGGGCCAGCTCCGGATAATCCGGGCCCCAGGCTTTAACAATGTAGTCTTCAAGGTGAAGCGTCGCCTTGTTTTCCAGTGTCGCGAGGACCTTGGGCTGCACACCGCTCAGTGCAGAGCGAAGCGCAAAACGCGACACCAGTTCCTCGAACAGATCGGGGTTGCCAGAGTGCAAGAGCGTGTCGAGGCTCAGTGATCTCTCTCCGGGGTGATCATCAGGGTTGAATTCGATTCGGCCACGTATGTTTGGCGCGAGCAGTCGAAGAAGCCCGAAGTCGTCGGTATCCGTGAGTTTGGCAAACTGCTTTTTGATAACGGCGAGCAGGTAGCCCTCTGGCAGGTGCATCTCGAAAACAGGGTGCAGCTGTGGATGGGTATAATCTTTCTTTCGCACCGGCATGGTCAGCGAGACGAACGCGTCCGGACGGGCTTGTCCGGAATAGCTGAACACGTATTCGCCAGATTCCCGGAAAAGTCTCCCGGCAGGTCGCTGATGTACATGAACGTCGAGTTCATCGCTCATCACGCAGCTCCTCTAGTGTCGGGAACGGAGACTTGTCCCGGATAGCCAGTTCCTTTCCCAGGTAGTCCAGGATTTTCATAACCTTGCGGATGCCAATATCGCCGGACCGGCCGTTTTCCAGGGCATTGACGGTGGCGCGGGAGATGCCCAGGTGGTCTGCCAGCTTCTGCTGGGAGACTCCTTGTTGCCGCCGGTGCAGGGCGATGTCGTGTCCGAGAGTTTGGAAATCCATTTTGGGCTCTGCGTGGCTAAAATAATTTACATCATTGGTTATTTTTGGTGATTTGTAAAGTATTTTAGCTTAATGCCAGCTCGTCCCTGATCTGGCATTACTTCCGGTGAGTTGCGGTTGATTACAGCCGCAAAGCCCCATCCACTTCAATTATCCGCCCGGAGACATAGTCATTCTCAAAGATAAACGCCGCCGCCGAGGCGATTTCTTCCGGCTGGCCCATACGCTTGAGCGGAATGCCGGCGATCATTTTTTCCAGGACTTCCGGTTTCATGGAGGCGGTCATTTCGGTTTCGATAAAGCCCGGAGCTATGCCTGCACAGCGGATGCCGTGGCGGGCGAGTTCCCTGGCCCAGACCGGAACCAGGGCGGAGACGCCGGCTTTGGCGGCGGAGTAGTTGCTCTGGCCCATGTTGCCGGCGCGGGAGATGGAGGCAATGTTGATGATCACACCCTGGTCGCCGTTCTTGATCATCCGGGTGGCGGCTTCGCGGCCGCAGAGGAAGACGCCGGTGAGGTTGACGTCGATCACGGCCTGCCACTGGGACAGTTCCATGCGCCGCTCAACTTTGCACTCTTTGGCTTTGACCATCAGGCAGTCGCGGAGGATGCCGGCGTTGTTGATCAGACCATTGAGGTGGCCGAAGTCTTTGATGATGGCTTCGAAGGTTTTCTCGACGTCTTCTTCTTTCGCCACGTTGCAAATGTAGCTTTTTGCCTCTGAACCGGCGGCTTTGCAGGCGGCGACGGCTTCGTCCAGTTTTTCCGGCATCAGGTCGATCAACGCGACTTTTGTGCCTTTGGAGGCAAGGTGTTCAGCCATGGCACGGCCCAGACCCTGGCCGCCACCGGTAATCGCAATCACGGAATCTTGAAGTTTCATGTTTTGCCCTAACTAAATTGAATGAGGTTCAGCAGTTTCTGTGTGCCTGTATCTCTACGCAAACCAGAGACAAAAGTTTTTTAAGTGTGCGGCCCGCACCTTGCCACGTGCGCGTCATCGGGTAAGAGGCTTGTGGAATGTTGGAGGCCATGGATGGCCGGAAACAAGCGTACATGGACGTACTCGCAGCGGTTCCACAAGCCTCTTACCCGGTGACGCGCTAACTCACAATGCCGGACCGCATTCTCATTTTGAGGGCTGCGAGTATACCAGACCTTCTGAAATTCCTGTTCAGACCCTGAGGTCCCGATGTCTGTGTTTCTTTTCTTATTCATTATCATGCCGATTGCCGAGATGGCGGTATTGATCAAAGTGGGCGGCATGATTGGTGTACTGAACACCGTGGGGCTGGTGTTGCTGACGGCAGTTATTGGCGCCTGGCTTTTGCGCCAGCAGGGACTGGCAACACTGTTGAAGGCCAACCAGCGTCTGAACAGTGGTGAACTACCCGCCAGGGAGGTTGCCGAAGGTCTGATTCTGGCTGTTGGTGGTGCCTTGCTGCTTACGCCGGGGTTCATCACCGATACCGTCGGCTTTTTGTGCCTGATCCCGGGAACCCGTCACTGGCTGGCGGCCCAGGCGCTGAAGCGGATGGTGGTGGCTGGCCGGAGCCGGAGTTTCCATTTCCGTTCCGGAGGTGGTTCGAATCCCTTCGGGCAGGATCCGTTTGGTGGCCGGGAAAACCCGTTCGGGCAGCAAAGTCCGTTTGATCGGGACGGCAACGGCGACATTATCGAAGGCGAGTACCAGGATGAGACGGAATCCGATCGCGACCGGATCGAAAAAAAGTGAAAAATTTTTCTCTCGGGGTGTTGAAAACCCCTACCTGCTACCCCACATAGGAACCACAAGTTCGCTGCGGGCTTATAACCTCTGAAAAACAGGTGGTTAGCAGCCGGGCAATTTGTCGGATTATGCTTCGCTAATCCGACCTACAACAGCAAATGTCATTGCCACATCAATCTGACTATTGGAGAAACCGAGCAATGAAAATTCGTCCGCTACACGATCGTGTTGTCGTGCGCCGTAAGGAAGAAGAAGAGAAAACTGCAGGTGGCATCGTGCTGCCAGGCAACGCCAAGGAAAAGCCGTCCCAGGGTGAGGTAATTGCCGTGGGCAATGGCCGTATCCTCGATAACGGTGAGACCCGTGCACTGGCGGTCAAGGTGGGTGACACCGTGGTTTTCGGTCAATACGCCGGTAATACCGTAAAGGTTGACGGTGAAGAGCTCCTGATTATGAGCGAGAACGACATCTACGGCGTGCTTGAGTGATCGCATAAGCGACCGGCACGAACTCTCATTATTCCGACTGACTCAACAACTTCGGTTTAACGAACAGGAATAGAAGACATGGCAGCAAAAGACGTTAAATTCGGTGATAGCGCTCGTAAGCGCATGGTCGCAGGCGTCAACGTTCTGGCAGACGCGGTTAAGGTGACCCTCGGCCCGAAAGGCCGTAACGTGGTTCTGGAAAAATCCTTTGGCTCGCCAACCATCACCAAAGATGGTGTTTCCGTAGCCAAGGAAATCGAGCTGAAAGACAAGTTCGAGAACATGGGTGCGCAGATGGTCAAGGAAGTTGCTTCCCAGACCAATGACACTGCAGGCGACGGCACCACTACCGCGACCGTTCTGGCCCAATCCATTGTCAACGAGGGTGTTAAGGCCGTTACTGCCGGCATGAACCCGATGGATCTGAAGCGTGGTATCGACAAGGCCACTGCCCAAGCCGTGAAGGCTATCCGTGAGATGGCCAAGCCGTGCGACGACAACCGCAACATTGCCCAGGTAGGCACTATCTCTGCCAACGGCGACGAGGCCATCGGCAAGATCATCGCTGATGCCATGGAGCGTGTTGGTAAGGAAGGCGTGATCACTGTCGAGGAAGGCCGTGGCCTGGAAGATGAGCTGGACGTGGTTGAAGGCATGCAGTTCGACCGTGGTTTCCTGTCTCCGTACTTCATCAACAACCAGGACAACATGTCTGCCGAGCTGGATGACCCGTACATCCTGCTGGTCGACAAGAAGATCTCCAACATCCGCGAATTGCTGCCGGTGCTGGAATCTGTAGCGAAAGCTGGCAAGCCGCTGATGATCATCGCTGAAGACATCGAAGGCGAAGCGCTGGCAACTCTGGTTGTGAACAACATGCGTGGCATCGTGAAGGTGTCAGCTGTGAAGGCGCCCGGCTTCGGTGATCGCCGCAAGGAAATGCTGCAGGACATCGCGATCCTGACTGGTGGTACTGTGATTTCCGAGGAAGTAGGTCTGTCTCTGGAGAACACCTCTCTGGACGACCTGGGCACTGCCAGGCGCGTCAACATTACCAAGGAAAACACCACGGTAATTGGCGGTGCCGGTGGCCAGGCGGATATCGAAGCCCGCGTTGAGCAGATCCGCCGGCAGATCGAAGACAGCTCTTCCGATTACGACAAGGAAAAGCTGCAGGAGCGGGTTGCCAAGCTGGCGGGCGGTGTTGCCGTCATCAAGGTGGGCGCCGGTTCCGAAGTGGAAATGAAAGAGAAGAAAGCCCGCGTTGAGGATGCGCTGCACTCTACCCGCGCTGCGGTCGAAGAGGGCATCGTGCCTGGTGGCGGTGTAACCCTGATCCGTGCCATCGCGGCGCTGGACAAGGTGGATGCCCTCAACGAAGAGCAGAAAGCCGGTGTGAACATCCTGCGCCGTGCCATGGAAGCGCCGCTGCGCCAGATCGTGTACAACGCAGGTGGCGAGTCTTCTGTTGTGGTTGCCAAGGTTCGCGAAGGCGAAGGTGCCTTTGGCTACAACGCGGCTACCGAAGCGTACGGCGACATGCTGGAAATGGGTATCCTGGATCCTGCCAAGGTGACCCGTTCCGCGCTGCAGGCTGCGGCTTCCGTTGCGTCCCTGATCATCACCACCGAGGCGATGATTGCAGACCAGCCGGAAGACGAGAAAGCCGGTGGTATGCCGGACATGGGTGGCATGGGCGGAATGGGAGGCATGGGCGGCATGATGTAATGCCGGCCTGATCCTGGCCCCTTAAAAACCCCGCGCTGGTTCACACTGGCGCGGGGTTTTTGTTTTTTTGTCATGAACTTGCGCCATGCCTTTGCTAGACTCGGCTTCCGGTCCATTTTCTGTGTGTAGCTGAATGAGTGACGCTGAACCAACGTCTTTTCTCCGCCCCGGCAAGGTGTTTTTGCTTCTGTTGCTGGGCACTCTGGTTTATCTGTTGTCACTGGTGTTTCTGGTACCCGCCGGCTGGGTCTGGCAGCAGGTGTCTGCCCAGGTGCCACTGCCGGCCCAGGTGCAGGTCCGGCAGGTGGCCGGCAGGCTCTGGGATGGCGAGGCGGGCGTGATCGTGGCGGGTTTTCCGCTGCGTGTGGACTGGCACCTGAGCCTGCCCTCCGTTACCCGCCTGGAACTGCCGCTGCGGGTTTCCGTGGAATCGTCACAATCCTCGCTGGACGGTGATGTTACGATCAGATGGCCGGCCAGCGCCCGGGTGAACGCGCGCGGGCAGGTGGCGGTTGCTGAATTTGAGGAGCTTATCCGCCAGAGTGGCGGTGCAATGATTGAGGGTGCGGTGACCATTGACCGTCTTGAAATGGCGTGGGCGGACAACCGGATTACCCGGGCTGAAGGCCTCGGGCGCTGGGGTGGCGGGCTGGTTACCTGGCCCATGGGCGATCAGCGAGGCCAGGCTGAATTCCCGCCGATGCAGGCGACACTGGATACGGTCGATAACAGCCGCGGTGGTGTGGCCCTGACCGTCGCCGAGCAGGGTGGAGAAGGCCCGGCGGCGGATGCAACGATATTCTGGAACGGGATGATGGAGCTGCGTGTCTACAAACGCATGGTGGATCTGGCCGGCCAGCCGTGGCCGGACTCCGCCAGCCCGGGGGACGTCGTGTTCCGGGTGCGGCAGCCGCTTATCCCGGGGGCACGATAGTATGGCCCTGCTGAGTGCCCAGGCCCAGAGCCGAATTTCGCGGGCTGTCGCGAACCTGCTGCTGGTGGCGTTGGTGCTCTACCTGGGGGTAGCCATGGCCCGGGTTACCTGGCTGGTTGCCTGGGACGACAGGCCGGTTCCCCGTGCGCCGGTATCGGACGGCGCAGGTAATCTGGCAACGGGCGGTCCCATGACAGGGTCCATGGCCATCTACGATTTCTTCGGTCGCTCAGGGCGGGCAGTGGAGGTCGCTGAGGCCGTTCGCCGTTCGGCACCGGAGACCCGTCTGAGACTTCGGCTCGAAGGCGTTCTGGTTGGTGCGCCAGGCATGGCGCGTAGCGCCTTGACGGGCGCTGTTCCGGTACAGGTGGTGCTGGCCGGATGACTTGGGGGTGCAAGTCCCCTGTGGGCCCGGTAAGGGGAACCACTAGCCGGACGGCAAGGGTGTCCATCG
>NZ_JBSXNZ010000078.1:0-10859 GCF_056857895.1 Marinobacter sp. B-21 | reverse complement strand
GGGAGGAAAGCGCAGTTGAGTTGGGATAGAATTGGACATGGGCGAACCTTGTTTAGCTTCTTCCGAAGCGTTATTGGTGTAACTCCCATTATATCAATGGGTTGAGCAAGGTTCGCCTTTTTTTATGAATAATTCGGGTTAAGTGTACGGCTCCCATCCATAACGGAGCAGCAGTAATGTCCGGTCAATCATCCCTTCTGGTAGAAAAGCTCTGGCGCCTTAAACGCCGCATCGACAAAGGCCAATGCCCCGGTGTCGACTTTATTCATCTGAACGTCCTGCTTAGAGAGCCTGCTTATCGGGCCGATGTTCTCAGGCGGGTAGAAACAAACGGCTCGCCCGAACTCCAGGCGCTTGCCCGGGAAATTATGGCAAACGATCCCGGTGAGCCGCTGATGGCGAAGTCTCCAACGGAAACACTGGCGAAAACGTCAGCTGACAAGGCGCAACGACGTAGCTGGCTTACTCGCAATAGTATCGTCGTCATCCCGATATCGGCGGCCTTTGTGGCAGCGATTGCCGGTTTTACCGCTTTTGAGAATCGAGCTGTCCGTGTTACTGACGATATTGTCTCTGATACCGTCTGGCAAAGTGGCCGTCGCTACATTCTGGATGACGTTATCTATGTGGATAGCGCCAGGCTCACCATAGAACCGGGCGCAACCATCGAAGGCGAACGCGGTTCTGCTCTCATCGTCACCAAGGACGGCCGACTCTTCGCCCGGGGAACCCGGGAACAGCCCGTTGTGTTTACCAGCCACCAACCCGTGGGCCAGAGAACCCGAGGCGACTGGGGCGGCCTGGTTCTGCTCGGCAAAGCGCCGGTTAATCAGCCCGCCGCAGCCATAGAAGGTGTAACGGAGGCGGATCTCCGTGGCCAGTTTGGCGGTACCGACCACAGCCACAGTTGTGGCGTACTGCAATTTACCCGCGTCGAATTCGCCGGCTTTGAGGTCTACAAAGACAACGAACTGAATGGTCTTACGCTGGGTGGTTGCGGCTCAGACACCATTGTCGAAAACGTGCAGGTACATCGCGCGCTGGACGATGGCATTGAGATGTTCGGTGGTACCGTAGACCTGAAAAACATTCTGGTAACCGGCGCCGCTGATGACAGCATCGATTGGGATTGGGGTTGGACCGGTAACGTCCAGTTCGCGGTCATCCAGCAATATGGTGATGTGGGTGACAATGGTTTCGAGGGCGACAGCAATGGTTCTGACCACAACGCCTTACCTCGATCAGAGCCCACCTTCTACAACGTAACGATGTACGGCGCCGGCCGTTCCGCTAAACAGCACCGTGCCATGCTTCTGAGAGAAGGTTCTGGTGGCCATTTCCACAACATGATCATCGACAGCTTTGCCATAGAGGCCCTCGATACACGGGATGAGGTCAGGCCACTCGTGGCAATGGAAAAACTCACCTTTAGCCACAACCTTATCGCCAACAATGGCCGTCTCGGCAATCTGACAACAGAACCTGAGGCTGACGACGATGATTTTGGCTTTCAGGAGGAGGTGTGGATTCAGGACCCGGCCAACCGCAATCATCAGCTGGCGGAAAGTGGCTTGCAGCCAACCGTGACAAGCACGACTTCACCGAATTTCCGATCCAGAGGCCTTATTCGAAATATGGAAGCAACACGACCACCCAAGTCGGAGTTTTTCGACGAATCTGCTGACTACCTGGGCGCTATTAATCCTCGCTCCAGTGACACCTGGCTGGATGGCTGGACCGCGTTTCCGGAGTCATAAAGCAAAGTCGTCCGTGCGTCTATGGTTAGCCAAGGTATAGCCTGCCCTAAAATCGTCAGAAATGTGGACGAGATAGTAGCAGGGCGAGCGTGGGCTGAGCGGTACAAGGACTCCCGGTTCCGCCTCTGCAATGGTTGTCACAAAAATATCATCAAATAAGCTTACCGTGGCAACCGGCGAGTCTGTTCAAGTCTGGAGCCGCAAAACGCGCAGCGAACTCGGCGGACGGGCACATCCAGCCAGACACGATATTGGAATAGGTCTAGTTCGCAAACCAGCGATGAACCATAAAAAAGCCCTACACGGAGGCAGGGCTTCTTTACGTATAGCTAGCAACAAAGTATCCGGACTCTTACCGGATACGGCGCGCTATATGGCAGTTTATGCCGCTTTCTTGAGCTTCTTTTTCAAGCTCTTCAGCTTGCCTTCCTGCTTGGCGATCTTCGCCTTACGGGCTTTGATTTCTTTTTTCAGGCTGGTTACTTTCTTCGTAGTTTTCTTGGCCATGATTCACTCCTGGTGTGTGATTGCTCGATTACCGCCCTCAGTCGTCCTTATGGGTTCGCACGAAGTTGCGTATGAACTTTCGTACCTCTCTGGCGGCACTGGTATCCAGCTCTTCACACAATGAAATGAATTCATCGCGCTCTGCACTGTTGATCCGAATCAGTAGCTGAGAGTCTTTTTTCCCTGCCTTTTTCTTGCGTGGCTTCAACTGCTTTTCGGAAATACTATCGGCTGCCATGGGTCATCCACTCACTGAGAACACTTTTAGTATATACACTGTATATAGAAAAGATAGACTCAGGCGCCCAAGTTGTCGCAGTCAGATGTCGTGTTGCTTTCGAAAGCTGTTGATCTCTTCCACGACTTTGCGGGCGACTGTGTAGTGATCCAGGCGATCAAAAAGCCTTCTAAGAATTTCCTTTTCTTTGTCGTCGACTACGCCGTCTTCCAAAGCTAATCGCTCGATCATGGCGAGCTCTTTCTCGTCTATGGTGTCGTCGTTGGCGAAGACCACCAGGAAGGAATACCCCACCAGTTCTTTTGCCCGTGATTTCTCTGTCATAACGTCACCCTATCTGATGCATCATAAATGCCCAGCAGGCAACGCCAAGAGCATTTCCAGGTATCGCCTGGCTGCATATTCGCTTTCCGATTGATACAGCGGTTCCTCACCAGGTATGCGCACCTCGTATCGAAACGGCCGGCAAAAGCCGCTCGGCTCTTTGAAGCTTAGCTCAAGAAGTTCAACCGGTAGTTCTTCACAGGACCAGCAACAACGAATTTCAACGGCTTGGATAGCCTTACTCATACCAGACACATATGCCCCCAGGTGGATCAGTTGCACTACAAAAGCAACAGAGGGCTCATCCTGAGCAGTACACGCGGATTGCGTTCCGCCTCATCTAGGCGATGACAGAATTAAAGCAAGGTGATGTTGCGGTGGCGTGACGGGGATAAAAAAACCGAGCCCCGGGACAGGGACTCGGCAAACAATCATGATCCTAATCCTGATTGGCCGACAATCGTAACCTTCAGCTGTTTCAATTTCATTTCAGGAGAACAGGGTTCATTCACCAATCCTGTTTCTGCTTGAGGAGCTCATTGTTGTAGGGACCAATGGTTTCAAGCAAAACGGATGATCTTGAGAACTGGCCTCGACCCCAGGCAATGTCATTTTGCCATTCGTCCTTCAACGCCGATTCAATGGTCCACTGCTTCAGGGATGAATAAACAAGCCGCGCCTGAGCCGTAACACGGCTTTCTGTCAGGTTCTGGAATGGGAAGAATTCAAACTTGTCGCACTGAACCAGAAGGGTCGTCTCAAGAGTACCCGCTGCCAAAAACGACGCATCATAGAGTAGCTGGAAAATGATGGACTCTTTCACTGTGCCCAATGGAGAGCAGGAAAAGGCGTTGAGACGGACGGACAGGGAACACTGGCTATCTTCCAGTTCAATGTGCGGCCTAATCCATGGGCCTACGAACGTAGATCTGTGAAACGCCAATAGGGCTCGGTAGTGGTCCTCTCTGGGGTTCATTTCATTAACCTCAGATCGGGACTGTCAACGTCCTTTTGAACAGACCTTGGGGGAGAAAAAACGCCGGGGTTGAACCCCCGGCAATGCGAGAGCACCTGGTACTTATCGTACTTCAGGAACCCTCACTATAGGGTTCTAACGTTACAAACGAATTTCAGGCTACGTTCCCTAAGAGACCTTGCGCCTTTCCCTCATGACCTTCCAGTCAATGACGTTTCCCGCAGAGTCGAAATGGACATAGCCAGCATAACCATCCGATTCTTCCCAGGTTTTGATAAAGCCAACAACCTCGCCGTTCTCTGTGCACATTTCGTAGGACGTTTTACTAGGGTCTATCTGGCGCGATTCATCGACTTCAGGCTCGACCTCCCGGAGTATCTGGTCTTTTTTGAGAGACAAGGTGGTTTCAATCCAATCGGAACTCATGGGGCACCTCTTTACTGGGTAAGGGACAGCACTTATCTGGCTGTTTATTCTATGCTCAATTTAATCGGCTATTTTGATGTGTCTCAAGTTGATTTTGGTCTTAAAAATTGATCTGAAATAGCCTGCATTCGGTTGCCTAGTAGCCCAGATAACCGTAGCCGACCGTATCCCGATATTTTTCAATGTGTCGTACGTTGATTGCTCGGACAACGCCTTCTGCTTCAAGCTCACTGAAGCACGCATTGAATGCATCACGGTGTTCTTTTTTACGAAACGAGGCTCTATAGGGCGTCGGGGCAAAAATCGGAATGAACATCACTTTCTGGTGCAAATCAGCCTTATCCGCATAGGTTCGGTCCGCGCGCAAACGGTGGTTAATCTCCGCAAAGATAAGACCATCCGCAAGCACCACATCCACGCGATTCAGAAAGAGCATTCGCGAGTGGATGCGCTGGTCTGCAAACTCGGAATATGAGGCAAAAGACTCAATGTGAGATTCAATACCCAGCAATTGGGACGCACCGGCAAAGGAAACAACACGCAGCCCTTTTAAATAGCGAAGATGGTAAGGCTTGATGTTCGTGGACTCCAAAACGGCGGCGCCATTCTGATAATACACGTAGGGAGTGCTTTCAAAACTTGGCGTGTCCATATCGGGAGGCACGGTCATTACCGCATCGCCCAGCCCCTCATGAGTGAAATTCCGGAGGTGCCGTTTGAAGGGGTAGAAATGAAAGTGAACATCTATGTCACATCGATCCATGACTGCAGCGAATATCTCGATATCGCGCCCAGCCGGCCCCTGTTCTGATGTTGCCGGGAGGTAGGGAGCTAGTACGAGAAGTGGCTCTGGCTCTGATGCTGCATTGGCCTGAGTGGCCAAAGTGCCAATAGCGAACGCCAGAAGTAACCATTTCATTTAGATGCCACGTGATTATCGAGAAACTACAACTACTTCCCTGCACCTAAACTCAAGGTTACCGCTAATTCCATTTTCAGAATCACGATATTACTACATTAGTGTTTCAGCTCTGTGACAGTGACGCGCTCGCCTTGTTTACCACACTGATGAATACCTGGCTGGTCACGGTTCTTATCGATTCGTTCCGCAAATCGCCGGCCCCAACGTGTCCACAAAGTGTCAGCCGTGTTTAGCGTAGAGACTCTGGAAGAAAGCCCTGTTTCGAATGTTCGCTTTTGTTTAAAACCTGACGCGACTGAGCTATTCGGAAGCATTGCCAAGGAACCACAGGACAACAAAAGCCGACGTATATCGCATGACCCACGATCTCCAATAAGCCTTTGCAACCTTGAACACACTTTAGGGCGGCCTAAGCTTTACGCTTCAAAACTCGGAAAAATCACGGTTAAAACCAAAACCTATACTTTCGTGAAGTTAAAAGTGTCAATGGCCATTTATTTTGACCCACCTTTGGCCAATAAAATTGACCCACCTTTCATAGTCTAGCTTGTAGATTTCTGTTTCAGTCGATAGCTTTCTCCTCCCAGCATAAAGATGTGTGAGTGATGGATGACCCGGTCAATGATTGGCACAGCCACGTTGTCGTCGTGGAAGAACTCGCCCCAACTGGTGAAGTCCTTGTTGGTGGTCAGGACGATGGACCGGTATTCGTACAGGCTGTTGATCAGTTGGAACAGGTTATACCGAGCCTGCCGCGTCATCGGCAGATAACCCAGCTCATCGATGATCAGCAGGTCGTATTTGGCCAATGCGCTGACCCGCTTTTTCAGCTCACCCTTCATCTCGGCCAGTTCCAGTTCTTCCACCAGATCCAGGGCGTTGCGGAACAGCACCCGGTAGCCAGCCTCCACGGCTTTGTAGCCAATGCCGATGGCCAAATGGGTCTTGCCAACGCCCGGCGGGCCAATGAACACCAGGTTGTTCCGCTCATCGATGAACTGGAAGTCCAGCAGGGCATTGACCTGGCGTTTGTTAATGGTGGTCTGGTGCCGGTAGTCGAAGCCCTCCAGGCGCTTCTCGGCGGGGAACGCGGCCATCTTCCGGTTCCGGCGAATGCGTTTGTCCTGGCGCTGAACCAGTTCGTGTTCGGCAAGCCGATCAGCGAAGCTCAGGTAGGACATCTCGTTGGCTTCTGCATCAGCCAGAAGACTCGTTAATGCATCGGCGGCCGCGCTCAGGCGCAGACTGCGGTATCGGGCCACGGTCTGTTCAAGCTGGCTCATGGGTCACCCCCTGGCCACTGGAGTGGCCAACACAGCGATAAGCGCTCAGATCCAGCGCTTGCTTGGGTTCTGGTAGCGGTTCCGGCTGCCGTTCCCGGAGAACGGCGGCTTGGGTCGCTTCCAGGTAGCTTTGCAGCCGTATGGCGGTCATGCCAGGACGCTCTGCCAGCGTCGTGATCAACACGGGATCCACGGGTTCGTGGCGCTTGAGCAAGTCGCGGGCAGCTACCAACTGATCCTTGTAGATCTTGGGCTCGGAGCTTTTGAGCTGTTGGCACAACCGATGCCCGACCTCACTGCCGATCAGGGCGCTGATATCGGCTTCCAGCTTGCTCACGCGCTGGGCATGATCCCGGTAGTGGTGGGTGTTCTTGATCACCTTGCCCTTGTCGGAGCACAGGGCGTGGCTGGCAATGACGTCGCCGGTGTCCAGATCACTGATGTGGAGCTGGCTGTCGGACTCCAGAACGCCCACCCGGGCCTGTTGCCAGGCCATGGGCACAGAGTACTTGTTGGCCTTCCAGGCGATCAGGCCGGTCTTGTCGGCCCGCCGGGTCTCGTGGGCTACAGCCTGCACGCAGGCTGGTGACAGGTAAGCCTCCAGATGTTCTCGCTCATCCCGTTCGAAGCGTTCCTGGGGTGGTTCGCCGGTAGTGCCATGGATCCGGACATTGGCCACGCTTTCAACCCAGTCCTGCACGTGCTGACGCACGTGTTCCTGATCCCGGAAGAGCTCACCGTAGAGGCAATCCTGCTTGACGTACTTCACGCCGGCTTCCACCTTGCCCTTGCTCTCCGGGTCGTAGCCTTCGCAGGCATGGATCCGGAACCCGGCCGTGGTGGCATACGCATGGAACCGTTGGTTGAGGGTCAGTTCCCGGTACTGCTCGTTGATCACCACCAGCTTGGTCTGATCGTAAACGCATTCCTCCGGCAGACCGCCAAAGTACCGCAGGGCTTCATCGTGGAGCTGGATAAAGGTCTGGGTGTCCAGAGGGCGGAAGGCCAGGCCCACGTACATCAGCCGCGAGTAGGACAGCACGAACACCACGAAGTGCAGCGTGCGCTCTTCGCCACCGATCAACACACCACGCAACTCACCAGGGTCCACCTGACACTGAACACCGGGGACATCATCCAGGATAGGCTCGTAGTAGCGCATCTGAGCCGAGGCGACTTCCTCCTTGAGCACCCGTACATAGCGGCGAATGGAACGGTCCGAGGCCGGTAACTCACCAACCTTCGCTTGCAGCTTGCGGGCAATCTTGACGGCGCTGAGCCTGGGAAACTGCTGGAGCAAATGCACCAGATAATCCCGGTGATCATCGAGTCGCTTGCTCCGCGAGGGATCTGCAAACCGCTCCGAAATCGCATCTACCTCCATCCGCAAATATTTACGGACGGTATTCCGGGACAAGCCCAGTTCCTGACTGATGGCGCGGATCGACAGCCCTTTGCCGTTATCGTGCAGTGCCTTGATCTTGTGTATCACAACCCACTCCTTCACTGACATGCCCCCGGCCATCGATAAAAGCGAGGGACAGTAGCTGGTTCTGTGGCCTGACGGCCACTCGGAGGTGGGTCAAAATTAATGGCCAGTAGTGGGTCATTTTAATTGGCCACTAACAAAAAGAGGACAAACTATGGTTTCAAGAACATAAGGCAAGGTAGTTTTGGTTCGTTCAGTCATGAAATATAACTGAAATATCATCGTGTTCCGCACAATATAATGCCCATCCGCATTATACACATACGCATTCTTTAGTATCGCGCATATGTCGCTTATACATCATTAATTATTCTGGGGTCGTTTTGACACGTATTTGATGCAGTGCTAAATAAACATGAGCATTTGTCACGAGTGCTTTGATAATAAAGTGGACATGAAAAGGATATGTAACGATGAAGGATATAATCGGTCAAGGAGTAAGAGCGTCACTTATCCCGTATCGTTGTAGTAACCGGTTTGGCTAGCGTTGCACATGCAACAAATAGTAGTGAAGTCGAATCCAGGTCGTTTTCCGTGCCGTCAGACGGCTCAGAGCCCACTCAGTATGTAACACACGGGGTGAGAATGGGTAACGGGAAGTTAGCTGTTCTGCAAGGCATGAGGTCTGATGAGTTAAAAGCCAGGCACCAAGAGTATTGCAAGTCTTCTGGTGGCCGCGACGCATATGATGAGACAATCAATATCATCGGCGAGGACGTGGTTGATGTGATCGTTTGCCAGCAGGAGCAAAGCGATACCCCAGCCTCAGAGGTTGGGACAGCCACTATAACGCCATATTACACGCCCTCTATCACTCTGGTTCCACCCAACAGAAATGCTCCTGTGAACTCCAACTATACTCTGGATGGGTACATGCATTATTCGACCAATGCGGGCGGAGAGTATAGCCTGGCAATGGCGGCAGACAAATGCTCGATCTCCAATGGAGGGATCGTGGGTAGCAATGTCTACAATGGTCGCCTGAACATTCGTGTTGTCTGTGTATCGCATAACGCTGGAACTTGGCCGGTATACCTGAATGGTTGTATTCCAGGTTTGTGTGCGACAGCCATTGGCGAGGTTCGCGCTCGACACTGATCGTTTATATTACATGGCATAAATCTCGGCCTCCTTGTTATTTTTCAGGGAGGCCGATTCAATTAAATAAAGGTGATTTTATGGGTAAGGTCATATCTGCATTCGCCATTCTGGTTTTGTCCAGTTTTGCTATCGCCGGGGGAAATCAGAAAGTCGAAAGGACATTCACGGATTCCGAAGGAAACAATGTAAAAGCAGAGGTTATTTATCAAAATACTAGTGACAACAAGGTTAGAATTGTTGATGTGAGGCCTATCGATGCTTCCGTGGCTTTCTTCGATCGGGCCTGCGAACAGCGGCTGGGAAAGGGTGCTCGTTTTGTCGCTCCGAGTCCAAATACAACGATCATTGTTGGCGACGTGGAGCAGTATACCTTCGGTTGTCAGAACGAGACTAACTGAGCGAGAGCTACGTTCAAGCGTTAAGGGCACGCGCCAAGCGCGTGTCCCCCGTTTGCTTCAGGTGCCGATGGGCGCTTCCATCTGTCACGTATGGTGACTTTTCCATCCCCAGACTCAAACCGTCAATAGTTTGAATATTTCTAGTTAGCCGTAAGATCCAGGGACCCCTTATAGCCTTGCGACGTCGGACACTCGTAATGTTCAAAGTCTTCAACTTGATCGGAGCTCTCGGGAAGCCGGTAGGCCACCTCCGCCGTCACTTTTCCCTGGATCAAGCTCGTAACCAAACCGACGACTCTGTCATTCTGTAGTCGCCCCTTCTAGCAGTTCGCCAGATGAATATCCTTCCAGGAAGTCGTGTAAGCTGGGGACAAGTGGGTTCGACGAATCTGGCAGCCAATGTCCTTGTGCAGTTGGCGCCCAAACCTGATCGACTTCCCATCCCCCCAGCGATAAGAATATTGGAAGTTGGGGGCCCGGGTACAACCACCACGACCACGCTACCGGCAGCCTTAACTAAGCTGGAAGTAACGCTATGTCGTGGCCTTGTTCTAACTGTTTCATGGCACGGAATCTATGAATGGTGACTAGGAGGCTGTTCAGTGAAGAAGGTAAGGAAGCTATCGGGGCTGCTGTTGTTTATAGTGTGCTCTTATAGCCATTCAGACATCCCTAATGGCTGCCCGAGTACGTGGCAGGAACCGATCGCACTCACCGGCTATTAACACGGCTTTCGAGATCCCGGATTGAGTCGACGATTTCCTCAAAGTCCGGAGGTGTCGAGTACATCATCCCCGCACCCACCATTTTCTCGTAGTCACCCCGCAACCCCTCCAGAGTATCGGTCTCCGGCAATAGCTTCAGCCGTCCATCCAGACACTCGTCATAGTTCGCGTAGCCCGTATGGAAGAAAACTTTCTTGTGACGAACTACATCCTCTAAAAGCTCCCGGTTTTTGACCGCTGATCGGCCGGCAGGATGCTCTGCAAGCATCACCAAGTCGTACCAATGTCGGGACAACCTTTCAGCACTGTCCCTGAGCTTACCCCTACTACATTCAACATGTATGAGCGTCGCTTTCTCCCAGAATGTCCGTTCCGGCGAGAGCACCACGACCTCACTGCTCGGATAGACGAGGTCTTGCGTCAGCTCAGAGATGTATGGGCAGACTATATGAGTTTCATTGGGATCGATGACATTTCTGCCACCGAGCTCAATGAGTACCTGCGACCGAATATATTGGCCCGAATCCTCTATAACCGATGGATAAGTGACCCAAATTTTTTCACCGCCATCGTCTAGCCCGAATTATTCATAAAAAAAGGCGAACCTTGCTCAACCCATTGATATAATGGGAGTTACACCAATAACGCTTCGGAAGAAGCTAAACAAGGTTCGCCCATGTCCAATTCTATCCCAACTCAACTGCGCTTTCCTC
>NZ_JBSXNZ010000077.1:0-88659 GCF_056857895.1 Marinobacter sp. B-21 | reverse complement strand
CATCTCAAACAGTGGAAGCGGGGCAGGACCATTTACCGGGAACTGCTGCGCCTTGGCGCGAGTCCCTGGGTTGCGGAATCAGTGGCGGCCCTGAGCCGTCGCTGGTGGCATAACAGTCGGTCTGCCATTCACAACGTGCTGACGATTGCCTACTTTGATCGGTTGGGCGTGCCGCGTCTCTCGTGATACCTCAACGTCTCGAACCGCCCGGTGCGGACCCGCTTGCCGGGTGGTGTGGGAGGGGCGGAGTCTAGTGGCTCCCCCCTATCCCGATTGGCTGGTCGCCAGGAAGGTGGCCCGTCTTGACCCAGATCACAGTTTCCTTATCCACGAACGGATGGTGTTGGCTCAGATGGGGGCTCCGGATCCAGGTTCCCTCAGGGTACCTGCCGTGCTCGTCGCAGAATTCCCCGGACAGTACGAAAATCTCTTCACCTCCGAAGTGTCTGTGGGGCTGGAAGACTTCGTTCGCCGGCCATTTCACCAGGGCAACATGCTCATGCTCGAACTCGTGCAGGGGCATAACCTGCAAGCCCCCAATGCCGGCGAGCCAGGGCGTATTGGTGGTGTCGATACGAACCGTTGACTGATCCCGTTCATCGAACTGATGCAGTTTCACCAGCAGGGTGCAACCTTCCTTGCTGAACGGGGCGTGGCCACTTCCCGGCGGGTTGCGCAGGTAAGTACCTGCCGGATAGTCGCCGGTTTCATCGGAAAATACGCCGTCGAGAACCAGAATTTCCTCGCCGAGTGGATGTTCGTGCCGCTTGAATGAGGCTCCGGGTTCATAACGAACAACGCTGGTTGCGTGCCCGCGCTCCGCTTCCTCTCTGGCAAGGGGTTTTCTGAGTACACCGCCTGCGGGGCTGGGAACCCATTCCTGTTCGGCAGTCCGAATTACGACCTTGCGGGTAAAATCCATGTTTAGCATCGGTAACCTCAAGAACTGCGTGGGATTTCGGGGGTGTGTTTACGTCGGCATCGCTGTGCTGGATGCATTTACTTGATCAGCGCCTGAATGTTCCTGAATTGCGGATGCCTGCAATGGCGCATCCATTCGAATGCCACCATTTCAAGGGTCACGACCCGTGCTCCGCTTTCGCTCAGGCGATCCAGGGCGACGTCACGGTCAAACTCGTTCCGGGAACCTGTCGCATCGGCCACCACCCAGACCTTGTAGCCGGCGTCGACAAGGCTGAGGGCGGTCTGCATCATGCAGACATGGGTCTCACAACCACCCACTACAATGTGTTGCCGGCCTTCGGGAAGGTGATCGACAAGCCCGTCGGGGCAGGCGTCAAAATGGTGTTTCGCCAGAGTTTGATGAGAAAGCTCCCGAACCGCCTCGACATTATGGCCCAGCTTGTCCGGAAGCTGTTCGGTGGCCAGTACCGGCACTTCCATCAGGCCAGCTATGGTTGCGAGTGTAATACATCGGTCAACCACCTCTTCACCGTGGCTTATGGCTGGCATGAGCTTTTCCTGTACGTCGATCAGCAGCAATGTCGATTGCTCAGCTTTCATCAGCATTGTTATTCTCCCCGTATCTTTATCGGATCTGGTCACCAAAGGTACCCGCCATGGCCCGCTGGTTCATTGTCGCCGGCATCATACTGATTGTTGTTGGGGCTATCCTCCATTTTACACCCGGCATTCTGAACTGGTTCGGAAAACTGCCCGGTGACATCAATATACGTTCGGAAAACAGCCGGGTGTTTATCCCGATTACGTCCATGATCATCATCAGCGTTGTGTTAACCATAGTCCTGAATCTGTTCAACCGGTAAACAGAAAAGCCGGCGATTCCCGAAATTTTTTGGCGATTTCTCCAAAGGGAGTTGCCAATCGCCCGTAAAACCATTAAAGTTTGCGCCCTCAAATGCGCGACGACATCGCTGATTTGAAACAGTTTATTGGAGAGGTGGCCGAGTGGCTGAAGGCGCACGCCTGGAAAGTGTGTATACGTTAATAGCGTATCGAGGGTTCGAATCCCTCCCTCTCCGCCAATACAATCCGCCAATACAAAACCCCGGCACCGTCGAGGTTTTTATACCTTCACTCAGACCGGCGCCAGACAAGCAGCCGGTTGTTGGCGGGCATGTCGAAATCCTGTTCCATCGTCAGGCCTGTGGCCTTACCCAGGCGCTGCAAATCCTCGATATCCCGTATACCCATGTGTGGAGCCTGCGCTCTGAGCGAGCTGTCGAACCGTTCGTTGCTGGGGCTGGTATGCTTGCCCGCATAACTGAACGGGCCATAGAGGCAGAAAGTACCGCCCATTGGTAATGCCTTGCCGATGCCCCGAAACATTGCCTCTACCTCCGGCCAGGCCATGATGTGAGCGGTATTGGCGGAGAAGGCGCCGCTGATGGCGGGTACCTGGGCCCAATCCCCGGCGAGGACATCAAGGGGTAGAGGCGGGCTGATATTGGGCAGCATTGCGTCGTCCAGCCACGGAATGCAAAGCTGGGTGTTGCGCGGGCGATCACTGGGCTGCCATGTCAGGTGCGGCAAATGCCCGGCAAAGTGCACCGCGTGCTGGCCGGTGCCTGTTCCGATTTCCAGAATCGTGCCCGGTTGTTTGAAAAGCCCGGAGAGTTTTTCAAGAATCGGTTGCCTGTTATTCTCACAAGCTTGGGAAAACGGTTTGTCCTTTGGCATGCCCCGACCTCTGAAAGGTGGTAGGTAGATAGTGGTGGTAACCCTGGCCCGGTGTATCGGTCACTGAAAGGCATCGATTAGCGAACGCTGAAATCAGTGAACGCTCCTGAGGGGGGCTGTTCCGTGATTTCGATGGCGTCTACCCGGGCATCCGGTGGCCCGCCTTTGCACCACTCATGAAGCTGATGCAACTGGCCTTCCGATCCTTCGGCAACCACTTCTACCTGGCCGGAGGGCAGGTTGCGGGCATAGCCGGTGAGGCCAAGTTCAGCGGCCCGTTTTTCGGTAGAGGCCCGGTAGTAGACGCCCTGTACCCGCCCGGAGATAAGAAGGTGCCAGCGTTTTTTATCCATCATTTGCCCCTTTAAATGCGTCGTGTCAGGCTTTGGTTCAATCTACCGGTTCCGGCAGGAAAACTTCAAGGAGTGTGTTCCCCATGGCCGATACCTACCTGAAACAGAACGCCACCGGCTATGCCAATGCGTTGATTTGCGAGGCAGAAGGTCTGGAGCGTCTTGCCAGCGCTCTTGGCGAGGCCGGGGTCACTGATATCGGTGTTCCGAAGGTTTACCGGGTAGATGAATCCGAACTGGAAATCACCGCCATCGAAGCCTTGGGGGCGTCGGATCGTGCCCGGCAAGCGCTTGGTGAAGGCCTGGCCCGACTGCACAGCCTTCCGCGGGATGCCTACGGCTGGAGCCACGACAACTACATCGGGTTGTCGCCGCAACCCAATCGCTGGTGCCGCAGCTGGGGCGAATTTTTTGTTCGGGACCGCCTTGGATATCAGGTTACCAGGGTGCGCGACGCCGCCCAGCGGACCCGTTTTCAGAAGGTGCTGGAGCAGCAGGGTGAAGTGCTCATGAAATGGCTCGACACCCATTGTGACCACCCGAGCCTGCTTCATGGCGACCTCTGGAGCGGAAACGTGCTGTTTGATGTGAAAATGCCCTGGCTGATTGATCCAGCTGTCTATTGCGGTGACCGTGAAGCCGATCTCGCCATGACGGAAATGTTCGGAGGTTTCGGGCGATCCTTCTACGCCGCCTACGATCGTCAATATCCCCGAACACCTGTGTATGGCGTGAAGCGTGAGGTCTACAACCTTTACCACTATCTGAATCACTACAATCTGTTCGGTGGCGGGTATCTCGGCGGCTGTCAGGCCGGGATTGCCGTTATTGAGTCTATTAGCCAGACGGGACACTAGATCAGCCCTGCGCTTCGCAATACGAACACACCCAGAGTCACGGTAATGCTGGCCATCAAGGTTGTCAGGGCGATTATATTGGCGGCCAGCCGGTCGTTTCCACCCAGAGCTTTTACCATCACAAAGCTGGCCGCGGCGGTGGGGCTGGCAAAGAACAGGAACATCAGTCCCAGTTCAGGACCGCGGAAGCCTGCCAGCCAGGCTGCGGCCGTACTCAGCGTGGGTAGCACGACCATCTTCATCAGGCTGGAGCTGAACGCCGTTTTACTGTCGTTCCGGATAGCACTGAGAGAGACTGTGGCCCCGATGCAGAGCAGCGCCAGCGGAAGGGTCAGGGATGCAAAATAGTCACCGCTGATCATTACCCAGCCCGGTAGCGTGATTTCCAGCGCGGCAAAGGGAATGGCGACAAACACGGCGATAATGAGCGGGTTACGAACAATATCGTGAAAGATCTTCCGCCAGTCTGTGGCCTGCCCGGGCTGATAGGCCACCAATACGATCACGGACAGGATGTTGTAGGAGATAATCACCAGCCCCAGCAGGATACCTCCGGCAGATAAGCCAAAATCGCCATACAGGTTGGCGGCGAGCGCGAGACCCACGATGCCGCAGTTGCCACGGAAGGCACCCTGCACATAAACCCCCCGATCTTCCCGGACAACGCGCCAGCGCGCCCAGAGCCAGGCTATTGCGAAACTTGCCAGGGTCGCGCCCAGGTAGAACACCAGAAGGCCGGGATTGAAGGCCGTATCCAGGTCCGCGCGGATGATGCTCAGAAACACGAGAGTCGGTAACGTTGCCTTGAAGACCAGGGCCGAGGCCGTGTTAACAAATGCGCCGTCAATCCAGCCGATGCGTCGCAGCCCAAGCCCAATAAAGACCATTATGAAAACCGGTAATGTGGTTTCCATGGTTTGCAGGAACAGGTCGATCAGGGTCATTACGGCTGGCCATTTCCGGGTTGTGTTGAGGATGAGGATTATAAGCGCTGCACTACCTAGCCTGCTACCGGAATGCCACCAAGGTTCCATTCATGAGTGGTTCCGAATTTAACAAATAGTTGACAAGATGACATAGTTTGGTGGCGTGAAAGCTGTATACTTCAGGCAACTCATCGCCGGATTTGCAGGGAAATTGTGCTCCACGGACAGGTTTCCGGCTAACTGTCATTTTGTTTCGCTGGAGCCGTCGCTTATCTTGAACCCCGACCACCTTCTTCAGGCCAGCCAGGCCTCTCAATCGTCTGCTGCCCCTCCTGTGCGGAATACGTCTCTCCTCAGCATTCAACCCTGTGGCTGCCTGTTGGTTCTGGATAAGGACCTTTCCCTGATTGTTCAATGCAGTGCGAACGCCCAGCAGTATTTGCGTGTGGCTGCTGATGAGCTGCTGGATCAGAAGCCTGAACAGGTGCTCGGTAAACGGATTACGGGGAAGGCGCGAAACGAATTGCGCACGGGCAGCCGGCTCAGTGGTCCGCTTTCAATCCAGAGAGATATTGACGGTCGCAAGACCCGGCTGCAGGTCAATGCCTTCCGGTCCGGTGATGCGGTCATCGTCGAGATCGAGCCCATTACACCGCTTGGCAACCGGCGCCTGATGGGAACGGTGAACCAGTGGCTGACCAGACTGGCCCGGGCCGAAACGCCGGGCGCTCTGATGGACATCCTGGTGGCCGGTGTGCGGGATATAACCCGTTTTGAGCGTGTCCTGGTGTTCCATTTCGATGACGAAGGCCATGGTGTCTGTCTTGCGGAGGATTTGGCCGAAGGTCTGTCCCCGGTTGTGGGGCAGCGCTTTGCCGCGAGTGACTATCCGGCGGAACAGCGGGAAAAGTTTGCGGCAAGGGAGGTTCGAAGCATTCCGGATTTGGGTGCGGATGCCGTTCCGGTTGTTTCCTCAGCAGCACTTTCAGAACACAGGATCCGGGACATTGATGCCAGTGGTACGGTGCTGCGGGCCCCGTCCCGACGTCAGCGAAGCTTTCTGGATGACTTCAATGCCAGGTCCCTTTTGTCTCTCGCCATCGTAGGTCAGACCGGCCTCTGGGGAATGGTGACCTGCATTTCCGCGACGCCAATGCCGCTGGCACCCACACTCAGGGATGCCGCCCGAACTCTGGTTACCATGGCGACTCAACGACTGTTCCTGCTCAAGGCGCGAATGGAATCCAGCTTTCTTTTGCAGGTGCAGGAGTCCAGGGACTTTCTGGTGGAGGATGTCAAAGCCGGGCTGTCGCCCACGGCAATGCTCGAAAAGTACGGCAACGAATGGCTCGTGTTTTTTCGCGCGGCCGGCCTGGCGTTCAGGACTAAAGGCGAGATATCCGGGTTCGGCGTGACTCCACCCCTGAAAACCATCGCAGAGTTTGCAAGAAGGCTCGAACAAAGCCACGGCCAGGGAGCCTGGGTGAGCAGCCGCCTCAGGAATGAACCGTTGGCAGCGGGCCTTGAGCTGAATGGTTGCTGTGGGATGCTCGCAGCACCCTTGCCGGGGGAAGATTCTGAAGGTTGGTTGATGTTTTTCCGCCCGGAGCATGACAGGACGTTTTACTGGGCTGGAAAACCGGATTCCGATGCTTTGGTCAGCGCCCCCGCCAGCGGGCAGGACCTGCACCGCACCTTCAGCGCCTGGCAGGAGGAGGTCCGGGGCACCAGCGATCCGTGGAAACCGATTGAGCGTCAGGCCGCGGTGGATCTTGGTGAGGATGTGGCCCTGCTGGCATCGGCCAGCGAAATTACCCGGCTGAACGAAATGCTCCGGGAGGAGCAGCAGGCGCTTGCCAGGGCAAATGAAAAACTCCGTGAAGCGGTCAGTCATGATTCCCTGACCGGTATCTGGAATCGGTACCGGACCGAACAGGAGCTGGACAAGGAACTGGCGAAAGCCCGCCGGCACAAACTTCCGTTTTGTGTCCTGTTGTTGGACGTTGATCACTTCAAACGAGTGAATGACACCTGGGGTCATGAGGCAGGAGACGAGTTGCTGGGGCACATTGCCTGCGAGGTAAACGGCGTGCTGAGGCAGGAAGACCATATTGGTCGGTGGGGCGGTGAGGAATTTGTGGTTGTGGCCACCGGCGCAGCCAGGGAAGACGGAGTGATTCTGGCGGAGCGTATCCGTAAGGCAGTTGCCGGTGTGCGCATAAGCAGGATGCCGGAAGGCGTAACCGCCAGCATCGGAGTCGCTACCTGGCGTCCCGAGGACAAGCGTAAGGAGCTGGTGGCCCGTGCCGACAGAGCCATGTATGCGGCAAAAACAGGCGGGCGCAACCGGATAGAGACAGATCAGGGCCTCTGAGGAGGCCCTGATGTTGCTTTAACCCTTCAACCCTTCAACTGATCACCGACCGGCAGGCGCCTTCCAACTGGGAGCGAATGCGCTCCGGGTTGGCCTGTTTGCCGCAGTCAAAGGCAATGTCTGCCCGGTGGATGGTGAGCTCACCCTGATCATCTACTTCCACCTCGAACACGATGGCCGTGTAGGAGACAAAGCTGTGATGAAAGGCCAGACCAAGCCCCCGACCGTCACCCAGGGATTTGCTCCAGCCCGCTTCGCCAGTAGCCCGCTCAATCACATTCCGCATCCTGCCGATATCGATCGGATAGAGGTCCGGGTCTTCACCGTAGTTCCAGCCATCGCCCACCGTCAGGTTATGGATCTCGCGGTCGGGGCCGAGCAAATCCAGCACGTAATCCCGGTGATCCCGGCCAGCGGCCACCGACAGCTCATGGGCAAAGCTCTGGATCGCCCAGGCATGAGGAAGGTTGTACACCGAGCGGAACCAGTGGCGCATGCTACGGGAACCGTCGGTATTCTGGTTGCCATATTTGCTGTGGTCACGTTCAGCCTGCCGGACCTTAACCCGGTCCCAGTCAGCGCCAAGCTCGTCGGCACCCACCATGACCAGGCTGGTTCGGATGCCCTGGCCCATCTCGGATCGATTATTCATGATGGTAACGGTGCCATCGGCATCAATGTGAATGAACACGTTGGGGTTATCCACCCAGCCTCCGGGCATGGCGCCAGCGCCGAATTGCGCTTTTTCGCTGGCCATGGGCATATCCCAGCGGGCAGCCAGAACCAGGGCAGAGCCGCCGGCCAATGTATCGTTTCGTTCACTGTAGCTATACGAGATAAGAAGGCAAACAGTGCAGCCTGAGTGAAAGGTAATGAAAACCCTTGCGTTCATGCATCAGGGCTAGGCTATAGTAGGCGCCGGAACCACGAGAACAAGAGGATAAGGATGGACGCCATTAATCCCACGCCCGAGCAGCTGCAGAAGGTACTGGCAGATACCCCCAAGGATCAGCCAGTGGTTATGTTGAACCTGCTGCGTTTTCGTGAGCGGGCCAGTTACAAGGAAGAGGCGCCGGAGCGGTCTGGCCGGGAGGCCTATAAGCTGTATATGGAGGAGGCCGCCGCCTGTGTGGAATCCGTGGGTGCCGAGGTTATCTGGTCTGGCCGGAGCCTCGGCCCGCTGATCGCGCCACCGGATGAGTCCTGGGACCAGATTCTTCTGGTTCGCTACCCCTCCATAGATGCCTTTATGGCCATGATCGAAAGCGCTGAGTACAAGGGTGTTGTCAGGCACCGTACCGCGGCACTGAAGGATTCCCGGCTGGTGGCGAGCGTTGAGGACGGAATCTTGCGCAGCAAATGCCACGCCCGGCGGCAGGCAGCCGAGCAGTGAAGGTGATTTTCTGACGCAACGATTGCAATAAAAGTGTCACAGATTCGGCATACCATCCGCGGCATAGCCCGCTGTTGGAGTTGTCATGTTCGGCACAGTAAGAACCCGGATTCTGTTTTTCGCGTTTCTCTCGGTCTTTGCCCTGGCAGGACTCGCCGCTCTGTCCTGGAGCATCATCCTGAAAGCGCAAGACGCTTCAGAAACCCTGAGTGCCTGGGCGGAAGATCACAGAGAGAACTTCGAGCGGGTTCAGGCCCTGATGGCCCGGATGAAGTTTCTTTCCGGCCAGCAAAACTTTCTGGTCGCCGGTTCCGTGTCTCCGGTTCTATTCATGCCCTGAATGAGTCCACTGGCAAGATCGAGCAGGTAATCGGCGTGATTGCGGAGATTGCCGAACAGACCAATCTGCTGGCCATCATTATCCTTACTATGGTGGCCCACAGGAGGTAGTATGACCGACAGCACCGAGCATCAGCCCCAGCAGGATCCCAGACAGGAAAAGTTCACCGTTGATACCGAGTTGTTAACGGAAGATCAGCTTCTGGGCCTGGTTGAAGAATATTGCACCCGGTATCACGGACTGAACGACACCGAAAACCCCATGGGTGAACGGAGCCGGGTGCTGGCTGCAGTTCGCCGGGGCGATCTGGTGGTCTGGTTTGACCCCGTAGAGAATACCGCGGGCCTGGGTGTGCCTGCATAGGCGGCATGTCTGTTATGGTATTTGGGGTTGCACCTACCCGGGGCCTGAACTAAACGTTACAATCGCGCTGTTTTCCCGAAAGCCGTGTGCGAGGTGAATTTTGATCAGGGTACTGGTTGTTGATGATCATGAGCTGGTGAGATCCGGTATTACCCGGATGCTGGCTGATAACCCGGACATTGAAGTCATCGGGCAGGCGTCCTCCGGAGAGGACGCGATCGATTTCGTGCGCCAGCAGCGGCCGGACATTGTCCTGATGGACATCCGTATGCCCGGCATCGGAGGCCTTGAGGCTACCCGCCGCATCCTTCGGATTGATGATTCCCTTCGCGTGATTGTCGTTACCGCCTGTGCGGACGACCCCTATCCGGCCCGAGTGATGCAAAGCGGCGCCACGGCCTACATAACCAAGGGTGCAGACATCAGGGAGATGGTTCGCGCCATTCGTATGGCCCATACGGGGCAGCGTTACATCAGCCCGGAAATCGCTCAGAAAATGGCGCTGAAACAGCTTGGCGGCGGCGACCGGGATGAAGACGGCGAGCTGTCGCTGTTTGACCGGCTTTCCGAGCGGGAAATGCAGATTGCGATGATGGTTGTGGGCTGCCAGAAAGTGCAGGACATTTCCGACAAGCTGTGCCTGAGCCCGAAAACGGTCAACAGCTATCGCTACCGGATTTTTGAGAAGCTGGAAATTTCCAGTGATGTGGAGTTGGCCCTGATGGCAGTGCGGCTTGGTTTGCTTGATGCCGACAAGGTCTGACCCTGAGAGTAACAACATCGGGGAGTTTGACAGCAAGAGCTTCCTGAAGCAGCTCACGGAGCGGCCCGGCGTCTACCGAATGTATGACGAGGGCGGCGCAGTGCTATACGTCGGCAAGGCCCGTAACCTGAAAAAGCGGGTCGGCAGCTACTTTCGCAAGACCGGCCTGGCGCCGAAAACCGAAGCGCTGGTTGCCAGGATTGCCTCAATCGAAGTCACGATTACCGGCAGTGAAACCGAGGCCCTGCTACTCGAGCAGAACCTGATCAAGTCGTTACGGCCGCCCTACAATATTCTTCTCCGGGACGATAAGTCCTATCCCTATATTTACCTGTCCTCCCACAGCGACTATCCCTCGCTGACGTTTCGCCGGGGGCGCACCAAGAAAGGCGGCGGCACCTGGTTTGGGCCGTTTCCAAGTTCCGGTGCGGTCAAGGAAAGTCTTAATATTCTGCAGAAGGTATTCCGCATAAGATCCTGTAGTGAAAGCTATTTCCGAAACCGGACGCGGCCTTGCCTGCAGTACCAGATCAACCGGTGTACCGCGCCCTGTGTTGGTTATGTGGCGCCGGAGGAATACCAGCAGGACATTCGCCACGCCACCATGTTCCTGGAAGGGAAGAACCCGGCCATCATCCATGATCTGATGAATGCCATGGAGGCTGCCTCGCAAAACCTGGAGTTCGAGAAGGCGGCGGCCTACCGGGATCAGATTAACCATCTGCGCCACGTTCAGGAACAGCAGTCGGTGGATGGCGAAGGCGGCGATGCCGATGTGGTCGCCATTGCCCAGGATGCCGGGGTTGTCTGTATTGTGGTCATCATTGTTCGTGGCGGCCGGGTGCTGGGTACCAAGGACTACTTTCCCCGATACTCCATCGAACAGACCGAAGGCGAGCTGCTCAGCGCCTTCCTCGGCCAGTATTATTTTGGTGGCAATACCCGCCGGGAGATTCCCCGGGACATCCTTGTGCCCGTTGAGGTTGAGGGTCAGGAGCTTCTCGCCCGGGCACTCACGGAGTCCGCTAACCGGGAGATCCGTATCCGGGGCAATGTGAGGGGAGAACGTCGCCGCTGGCTCGAACTGGCCATGACCAACGCCCGCCAGACATTGCTCACACACCTTGCCAGCAAGGAAACCGTGTACCGGCGGTTACTGGCCCTGCGGGACCTGCTTGAGCTCGCAGAAACCCCGTCGCGCATGGAGTGTTTCGACATCAGCCACAGCCACGGGGAAAATACCGTCGCATCCTGCGTGGTTTTCGATGAGAATGGCCCCCTGAAGACCGATTACCGCCTGTTCAATATCGAAGGCGTCACCGCCGGTGATGACTACGCCGCCATGCGCCAGGTGCTTTCCCGCCGCTACAAGCGAATGGTGGCCGGGGAGGGCAAGCGCCCGGATCTTGTCTTCATTGATGGTGGTAAAGGGCAATTGAACATTGCCCGGGAAGTGTTTGATGAGCTTGAAATTTCCGATATACCGCTGATCGGTGTCGCCAAGGGCGTGACCCGCCGGGCAGGCATGGAGCAGCTCATTGATGCGATGACCGGCGATGTCTTCCGGGTACCGGCAGACTCGCCGGCATTGCATCTGATTCAGCACATCCGGGACGAGTCCCACCGCTTTGCGATTACCGGGCACCGAGCGCGCCGGGACAAAAAACGGCGACAGTCTACACTGGAGGGTATCGAAGGTGTGGGGCCGAAAAAACGCCGCGACCTGATACGCTATTTCGGCGGAATACAAGAACTCCGCAAAGCGGGTGTTGATGAGATGGTCAAGGTGCCGGGCATCAGCAAATCACTGGCAGAAACCCTATACGCAGCTTTGCACGACGAGTAAGGACAGCATGAATCTACCTAATATCCTCACACTCTCACGCATCATCATGATCCCGGTGTTCGTGGTGATTTTTTACCTGCCGGTGGAGTGGAGCTACCTCGTGAGTGCCGCGATTTTCGGGCTGGCAGCGGCGACGGACTGGCTGGACGGATACCTGGCTCGAAAACTCGACCAGAGCACCCCGTTTGGTGCGTTTCTTGACCCGGTGGCTGATAAGCTGATGGTGGCCGTGGCCCTGGCAGTGCTTATCGAGGAACATTCCGCCATTCTGCTGACCATTCCGGCCACCGTCATTATTGGCCGGGAAATCGTCATTTCCGCCCTGCGCGAGTGGATGGCGGAAATTGGCAGCCGTGCCAGCGTTGCCGTTTCTTACATCGGCAAGATCAAGACAACGGCGCAGATGGCTGCCATTGTGGGGTTACTGGCGTTTCCGCCGGGGGTTTTCTGGTCCAACATCGCGCTGGCGCTGCTTTATATCGCAGCCACTCTTACCCTCTGGTCTATGGGGCTTTACCTCAAGGCTGCCTGGGCCGATCTCTTCCCGGGTGAGACGGAAGGTCGCACGCCGTAGCCCAGAGAATCACTCTGTCTGAGAGCGTATTGCCGGCGGCACCGAACGCTTCGATAATCTGCTCAATAGCAGGGCCGGGCGCCGGTTCAGCTATCCTGAAGTTGTTGCTGCACAGGCTGGCCCGGGAGCGGTTGTGGATCAGCTGCACGTGCAGCTCGATAACAATCCGGGGCGTGCTCTCAGGATTTTCGACGTGAAAGGCGGAAAGCTCGCTGATCAGGGTAAGCTCTGCCTCGGCGGGGCTGGTTTCACTGATCACGCTGGCAAACGCCTCGCTTTGTCTCAGGGTGCTGACCAAGGTGTCACGCACCACAACCGGCATCGTGTCGCGCCAGCGAACGCCTTCATAAGACCTGAACTCCCAGGGCGCAGGCTTGGCCAGGATCCTCGTACTGTTGAATGGTTTGGACGCATAGGGTGTATCAACGCGCAGCGATTCCGGGAAGCGTTGGTCTGCCTTGCTGATTGTTTCTGGTGCAGCCATGTCCATCACCCGGGGTGGCTCGGGGGTCGGAAACACTGTGCAGCCACCTGCAAGGCCGATGCCCAGGAGGAGGGCGAGGTTAACGATTGGCGCTACCTTCACTTGGAAAGCTCCTTCATGGTGTCGTTTCCGAACAGAGTCCCCGTCGGGTCCTCTTCCAGGCGTTGGGTAAACTGGTTCAGATTCCGAAGCGTCGCCCTCAGCTCCCTGAGTGCCGGTGCCAGTTCACCCATCCCCTGAAGCCCGGAATCCATGGCACCCCGGTTGTCGCGCGTCAGCTGATCAATTCTGGATATGGTGGTGTAAATGATGCCCAGCGTTTTGTCCATGGATTGCAGGACCCGTCGACCGTCCGTTTGCAGCAATTCGTTTGCGTTATCAGAGACCCTCGAAACCTTGATGGCGGCTTCCTCGGTGCGAGACCCGGCAGCATCCAACTGGTCGAGCAGGGCTGACAGCTGTTCGCGGCGGGCGAGAAGGGCGTCGGTTGCTTCACGTGTATTCCGCAGGATAGCCGTCAGGTTCTCGATGTTATCGCCAGAAAGGAGTTCTGTGGCGTTACTGAGCAAGAGGTCCGCCTTGGCCAAAAGCTGATGGCCGTTGGCGAGCAAGCTGTTAAATGTAGAGGGCTCAGCGACGATCAGCGGAGGATTGTCGCGGTTTCCCTTTAGTGCTGGCCGATCCGGGCTGCCACCACTGAACTGAACACTCATGCTGCCGGTAATGTTTGCCAGCACGAGCCCTGCCTTGGTGTTGTCACGAATGGGTACGGACTGATCAACCCGAACGAGCACCCGGACACGACCAGGGTTTTCAGAGTCGAGGGTCAGCGCCATCACGTCACCCACCTGCACGCCGCTGTAAAGAACCGGATTGCCTTCAGCCAGGCCGCTGACGGCGTGGTCAAAGACAATTTCGTAGTAAGCCCATTCCCGGTCAGCAGATGATTTTGCCAGCCACAGGGAAAAAATCAGGGCTGCCCCGAACGCGATGATGGTGAACAGGCCAATGATCAGGTGATGGGCCCTGGGCTCCATGGTTACTACTCCTGATTCCGTATCTGCGAATGATCCATAAAGGCGTAACTGGCTGCGCGGCCGCGGGGGCCGTTAAAATAGTCCTGAATCCACTCATCCTCCATGGTGGCAACCGTCTCCAGGGTATCAGCTACCAGCACGCGGCGCTGTGACAGTACCGCAACCCTGTCACAGGTTGAATACAGAGTATCGAGGTCATGGGTGACCAGGAACACCGTCAGCCCAAGGGCATCCCGTAGCGTCACAATGAGGCGGTCGAAGGCGGCGGCGCCGATGGGATCCAGCCCGGCGGTGGGCTCGTCCAGAAACAGGATTTCAGGATCCAGGGCCAGCGCTCTTGCCAGGCTCGCCCGTTTGATCATGCCACCGGAGAGTTCAGACGGGTATTTCACGGCGGCCTCCGGTGATAGTCCGGTAAGCGCCAGTTTCATTCGTGCCAGCTTTTCCGCCTCCGGCCTTTTCAGGCCGGCGTGTTCAATCAGGGGTACCGCGATATTCTCCTGCAGGTTCAGGGAGGTGAACAGGGCGCCCCCCTGGAACAGGACACCAAATCGTTGCTCGATCCTTGAGCGGGCCATCGCCGGGAGTTGTGTAAGGTCCTGGTCAAATACCCGAATGTGGCCGGAGGCGGGCGTAATAAGCCCGACAATACTTCGCAGGAGCACGGTTTTACCGGTTCCCGAGCCACCAACCACGCCCAGGATCTCGCCTCCGAGGAGGTCCAGTTCCAGGTTTTCATGGACAATATGGTCACCAAACCGGTTGCACAGTTCGCGCACTTCGATTACTGGCTCCGTAGCGGCTTTGGTTTCCTGGGTTGCACTCATAAACACCATGATTACCAGCCCATTTCCATAAAGAATAGCGCAGCAATGGAGTCCAGCAGAATGACCATGAAAATGGACTGGACGACACTGGCGGTTGTGTGTTCCCCAACGGATTGCGCGCTGCCTGCAACCTTGAACCCCTCAAGGCAGCCGATAACCGCTATCAGAAAGGCAAAAACCGGAGCTTTAACCAGACCCACCAGGAAATGCTTCAGTGCAATATCGCGCTCAACAATGGCCATGAACTGGGTGGGCGAGATATCCAGCACCAGGGCACACACCACGGCCCCGCCAACCATCCCCGAGATCATCCCGACAAAGGTAAGAATCGGCAGGCTGACCATCATGGCCATTACCCGGGGCAGTACCAGTAGTTCAATGGGATTGAGCCCCAGGGTGCGGATGGCATCCAGCTCTTCATTAACCTTCATGGCGCCTATGTGTGCGGTAAAAGCGCTGGCGGTACGGCCGGCCAGAAGGATGGCAGCGAGGAGCACACCGAACTCCCGGAGGAATGAAAATGCCACCAGGTTGACGGTGTAAATCGTAGCGCCGAAGCCGTCCAGTACCGTGGCTCCGAGGAAGGCCACAACAGCACCGACCAGAAATGTCAGTAATGCCACAATGGGCAGTGCGTTCAGGCCAGTGTCATGAACGGCCGCTACAAACGCCGTCATTCGCCAGCGCCTTGGTCTGGGCAGGTTCCAGGCCAGAGTGGCCAGGGTCTGGCCGATAAAACCCACGAGAATCCACAGCAGCCGGAAGATGCTTTCCACCTTCTGACCGGTTCCGGTGATAAAGCTCCAGAGCAGGGAGGGTGCCGCACGGCCCGGTGCGGGCTGGTCTTTCATCGCTTCGCAGACGGCCGCAATCAGGGCGGATTTCTCGCGGGGTAACTCTCCGGGGGCCGACGCCGCTTCCAGTAAGCGGTCCGGCCCGACCAGCGAGGCCAGTTGTGATGCACCGGCGGTATCAATCCGGTCCAACCGGGAGAGGTCAACCGGTAATCCGCTCATCTCCTGTATAGACACAGAAGACGCCACCGATGTCAGCGCCCGGTAATGGCTCAGCAACCAGTCCCCGGTGACCCTGAGGGTACCGGCTTCAACGGTCACGGAGCCCGGGCCGGAGAAAGGTCTTTGTGGATCGGTCTGCTCGGAAGAAACGGGACTGGGCACGTTCTGTCGAATCCATAAGTGATGTTGCTGGCCAGTCACTAGCTTAGAGAGTGCAGTGGATCTCCGCCAGTGCGGAATCTGCTTCATCGCATCGTGTGTTCGCGATTGGCCAAACTTTACCCACAAACTCCAATAAAACAAAACCTTGATAAAAAACTATTGACGCCTGAACGGTAATCCGTAGAATACGCAGCCGTTGACGAGGCAATGCCTCATAGCGACGAGCGGGAATAGCTCAGTTGGTAGAGCACAACCTTGCCAAGGTTGGGGTCGCGAGTTCGAATCTCGTTTCCCGCTCCAATTTCAAGTCTCTCAATGCCCACCTGAGAGCACAAAGATCCGATTTCTTCGATCTTTTCCGGCGCGGTGGCAGAGTGGTTATGCAGCGGACTGCAACTCCGTGTACGCCGGTTCGATTCCGACCCGCGCCTCCATTTTTACCCTTTAAAATCAACAAATTACTCCGCTCGCAGTTAGTTGATTTTCTCACCCAAAAAATATCCAAATTAAACCCAAAGTATTTTTACGGGTTTAGGTCGCATGCCCGGTCGGTAACCAGCGATGAATTCCAATTGGTGCGGCGTTTCCCGGTTTGAGGTGACGATACCTGAGCATGGCTCTTCGACGGTACTTGTCATAAGCCTTGCCAATAATCCGGGGTATCTGCTCGTCTCGAGTTTTTTGGGGCCATCCTCGGTGAGCAGCAGGTATGCAGTGCGTTGGGTCCGCATCGGCACCAAGGACTGCCTCTACGGTGTCGTCATGTTCAAACAGCTGAGACAAGAATTTAAGAATATTCAACGCGTGGCGGGGTGTCCCCCCGTTATTTTCAAGATAATGTTCATCAAGCAGTTCACTCAGATAACATTTAGTGATCTTTATGGCTGTGTTGATTCGAATGGCCTCGCGAGCAGCCTTGTCAGGCCCGTAACCCAGTGTGGCGAAATTATGAATCCTGCTTGCCAGACAAAGTGGGGGTGAGAGAAAGCGCACAGTTTCGCCACCAATCACAAATCCATCCCAGAATGCCTCAATATGTTTCTGAGACACTCCCTGTACGCTCTCCATGAAATCAATCTTGTATGGTTCATCTTCCTCTGGCAGATTGAGAAGGACGATGGCGCTTTGTGGCGTGTTGTCACCGAACTTCGGGTAGGTGGCCTTGCCTACCCAGCGCTCGGCGCAAGCTTCGATAGCTTGTTTGTCCCTGGCATAAAGGTCCAGGTCCATGCTGGCAATAGCGATTGCTTCATCTTCGCTGAACTCGAGGGGGCTTGGTCGTGTCTGGGCATATTTCATGGACCAAAACATAAGTGCTTGGCCGCCCACGACAAAGACTAGATCCCGTGCGCTGTCTGGAATTCGGCAAAGCAGGTCATTTATAAGAGAATATTGTTCTACAACGGAACGCTGTTGGTCTTGGATGACCTGAAACGATGGTGGGAGTGTTTGGTCGGGGGGAGGATTAGCCTCTGACACGAGCTCTTACAGGCGCAGCGGCAGCACCTCTAAGTAAGGCAGACATAGCTCTGCCATAAGCAGGATCTTTATAGTCACGCATGCGGGCAGATTCTTTTTCCGCCTCACGACGGCCAAAGAGATTGTCAGATTTTAGGACAGCATGCTGCGACATAAGGCTAACCAAGTCCGCTAAATAGTGATAAAATTGTGCGCATATTTTGACCGTTTGTCAAACTGATACCTGAATCAGTGACTCCGCTCGTCAATATACCCGCCAGATCACCATCTGCGCCAACATGAGCGAGAACTTGGTGAAATTCCGGTTTTTGATGTCGAGGAAGGGCAGAACGGGACGGCCATTCGCCCGAGTCTGGTCAGTTTGTGATCAATGGGCGGTATTCAGGCAATAGCCAATCGCCCCGGTACGCGGTTCCGGGTGTTGTCAGGGTAACGGTTACGGCGGTTGTTGAGCTGGTTTATCCGGAGGACGCAAGACCTCGATATAGGTCGCGGTAAACGGCAAAGCCCGGACAGTGTCGGCCAAATCGCAGGATCCATTGCCGGCCGCTGTACAACGCCATGAGTTGCTGGTCGCTGACGGCCTCGGCCGGCAAGGACGTGATCCAGCCTTCCAGGCTGACGTCCGGTTCCAGATACAACTGGCCACTGGCGTCGCTGGTGCGAACGGTGACTTTGACGATGCGACGCAGGCCGGGTTCGTCCGGAAGATCTTCTGACAGAACCGCTTCCATCTTGCCGTCGCGCTCCAGTGTCCAGGCTTTCTGAGCCTGGGCCTTGTCTGCCCAGGCCAGGGGGTCTTGCTTGCGAGGGTTCCACTTGATCAGGAAGTCGACCTGTTCCTGCTCGCGCAGGAAGTCGCGGTTGTCTCGGGCATCGTGGGCACTGTCCAGGCGCAACAGGATGGGCTTGTCCGTGAGAGCCCGGGCCCGAGGTAAAACCCGTTTGAGGGTGTCGAGAAATCCGTTGTTGGCATGCTGGCTGCCGGGGCGCAGCTCACACCCCAGGCACCAGCCTTCCTGACCCAGGTAGGCCGCCATGGGCGCATAGCCGTCATAGCCTTTATAGGTGTAGCTGACCCCTTCTTTGTGCGTCTGGCTGTTGTCCATGGGGAAGACGTCCATATCCAGGGCGACATGCCCCATCTCTAATGGCGAGACCGGGACCTCGACAGACTGCAGAAACTCAACGCTGGCATCATCCAGCAAGGGCACTAACGCCTTGGCATCTTCATCAAATCGCTGCCGCAAACGGGCTGACGATGGCGACTGTTTGATGCCCAGGGCGGATTTGAAGAACGGATCTGTTCGTACCGGCTCGGCCGCTTCGAAGTCACTCTTGCCCAGTGTGATCAGGCCAAGGTAGGTCCGGATCAGTTCAATGTTCGGGATGCCGTGCCGTTTGACGACTGTACGGGCGGTTTTAGTGAGCGATGTATGCCGGTTCAGGCAGTGCCCCACCAGGGCCAGTCCGCCGTGGGGCGTATAGACTTCGGTTCTGGATTGCTGGAGAGTGAAGGTACGCATAAGCCAAATGCACTGACTGGGTGAATGGATGTCAGGTGCTATTATATCGCTCAAGGCCCTGTTATTGCAGGCTTTGGGTGCAGTTCCGGCTGAATGAAGTCACGGATTCAGGTCAAGGTTTGCGCGATAACGCAGAATTTCACTCCAAAAACCGTTCCCTGCGGTCGCTCTGCCGGTGAGCGTACCTCGCGAATCCTTCCCCACAGTAAAAGCGGCTTTAGCCCCGGTCATACAACCGTAGGAAAAATGACACATTGGTTTCACTTTGCTCCGTTATTTTTGAGCAAATTGGCAGGAACAGAATCGATGATGTCCGCTATTAGCCTTTACGCCCTCGCGGCAGCTGTAAGCTTTTATCTTATCTACAAAGCCCAGATAAGATTGCAACTTTCACGGGCAAAACATGCCTCCCTTCGTGGGCACAGCAACTGGTCCCGGCGCATTGCGCGACTGATTCCTTTTTTCAGCTACGATGAAACCGGGTTTTTTGCCTGCGACGGTGCGCCTTTGCCCGTGGTTCAGCAGCGCCGCAATGCCCTTCAGCAGCTACAGGCCCGCACAGAACGGCAATGCGCCAAAACACTCGAGCACTGTCGCTCCATCCAAAGATGAGGTGTCCTTTCACATGTCCGGTACCGAGGCGGTTATGCAGGCAGTCAGACTGGCCCGCTATCACACTGGCAAAACCCATCTGGTTCGTTTTTGCGGTGCCTACCACGGCTGGTGGGACGGTGTTCACGCCGATATGGTGACTTACGGCAAAACCCTGGGCGGCGGCCTGCCCATTGGCGTTTTGGCGGGCACCCACCGGCTGATGCAGCGCTTCAAAGACGATCAGCCGATCAACGTGTCGTTCGCTTGCGGCACCTTCAACTCCCACCCCTATGTTATGGGCGCGATGAGTTCGTTTCTGAATCGCATCCGCCAAGCGGAAATACAGCAGCAGTACCGGGACTCCGAAGGTCTCTGCAATCGCCGTGTGGCTCAGTTCAATCACCGCTTGCGCAGTGAAAGGCTTCCGTTACAGATCACCAACCTGCATTCCATCCTTTCAGTGCTCTACACCCAACCCAGCCGCTACAACTGGATGTTCCAGTTCTATCTGAGAGAGGCCGGGCTGGAGCTGAGTTGGACCGCTACCGGTCGGCTGATCATGAGTTACAGCTTCAGTGATGCCGAGTTCGAGGACGTTATAGAGCGGTTTGTGAACGCCGCGCACCAGATGCAGGACGGCGGCTGGTGGTGGCAGAGCCCAGCGCTGACCAACAAGGCAATCAAGCGCCAGTTCCTGGCCGACATGCTGACCGCCCGCTTTCCGGCGCTGGCTGGCCGGATCCACGGCCCGCTGATCGCTGCCGGGCGCCAGAAAATAGCCGGTTGGGCACCCGATCAGGATCAATACTCCAGCAAGGTGGGTTGAGTATGGCAGTTCAACAGCACGGCAACGGCGACTCCGGTTTCCGTCGGGACCTGAGAGCCGAATTCGACGGCTTCATGACACAGCAGGCACAGCGGTTTGATCCGGATAACTGCCTGCGCATCGACTTTCATTGTCACGATCATAATAGCGATGTACCGGATGAACTGTGGGGCCGGATTCTGCGGCTGCCGGAAACCTGGCTGAAAACCAAAAAACTGGTAAAGGTTCTGGAACAGAACGGCAGCTCCGTGGTTACGGTCACCAATCATAATAACGCCCGATCCTGCTGGGAGCTTCAGGAGAAGGGCATGGATGTTCTTGTGGGCTGCGAATTCACCTGCTTTTTTCCTGAATATGACCTGTTCCTTCATGTGCTTACCTACGGCTTCACTCGGGAACAGGAAAAGGTCCTCAACCAGAAGCGCCAGAACATCTACGATTTCCTGCGCTACGCCGCCCGCTACGATATTCCAGTGATTCTTCCGCATCCGCTCTATCTCTATAGCCGCAATGATCACATTGACCTGTGCCTGTTCGAAAAGCTGGCGGTGATGTTCTGGCGCTTCGAAGTGCTGAATGGCCAGCGGGATCTGTGGCAGAGCGTACTGACCCTGAACTGGGTCCGGAGCCTGACGCCGGAACGCATGCGCGAGTATGGCCGTAAGCACAACCTGGACCCAACAGAATTCGGTATAGACCCTGATCAGCCGAAAGTCGTTACTGGCGGCTCTGACGACCACACCGGAATCTTCGCCGGGCTTTGCGGCTCGCAGCTTTACGTGCCGGATCTGCAAAGGCGCCTGAAAACCGAAGCGGCCTCAGATCTTGCCCTGGAAGCACTGCGTCATGGTCAGGTTGCGCCCTTCGGCACGGTCGGCGAGAACCAGAAACTCAATATTGCACTGCTGGACTACTTTTCGCAGGCAGCCACCAAGCTCAAAGACCCAGGACTTCTTCGCATTCTGCTTCATCGGGGATCAACCTGGGACAAGATGGGCTGTTTTGTGGTCGCCAACCTGTTTCTGGAAATGCAAAAGCATAAGAAAACTATGAAGTTTTTCTCGTTCATTCACGACGCGCTTCAGGGCAAGAAACCCAATCGCTTTCTTAAATGGCACGCCGCTAAAGACTATAAATTTTGCATTGCCCAGCTGGAGAAGATCGCCGATAGCAAACGCAATCATCCCGAGGCGTTCGTGGATACCGTCAACGACAGCATTGGTGATCTGTTCAACCATCTGAACCAGCTGATCGCCAAGCGAATTCGCAAGGCAGTAGACAAGAATCAGGGTGCCGGCCTGAAGGACTTTTCTACCGAAGAGCTGACCCGAAAGCTGGAAATACCCAGCCAGCTTACAGCGCTGCTCCTGGGTGACGGCAAGCGCCAGGACAACATGAGTAACGTTAACCTGGCCGAAGCGCTGGACAGCCTGTCCTTTCCGGTGCTGATCAGTACCATACTGGCGGGGTCAACCCTGGCATCAACCCGTGTGCTGTATCAGAATCGCGAGCTGATCAACCGATTTGCCCGGCAGCTCGGAGAAAACGAGCATTCGCGACGGGCACTGTATTTGACCGATACCCTGCTGGACAAGAACGGAGTATCCGCCTCGCTCAGCGGCAAGCTCATGGAAATCAAACGCACCAACTTGCCCATTGATTTTCTGATCTGCCATCCCGAAGCGGAATCCGAACCCCACCTTCATGTCGTTCAGCCCATTGCCGACATCGACCTGCACCCCTTTGGAGAACAGACCCTGCAGGTGCCAGACGTGATGGAAATTGCCCGAATCTTCTATGAAGGCGGCTATGACCGCATCGTCTGTTCCACGGAAGGGCCGATGGCACTGGTCGCCCTGTTCCTGCAAAAGATGTTCAACGTACCCAGCTACTTTTTCATGCATACGGACTGGATCGATTTCATCACTCACACCACCCACCTGAACCAACATGAAAGAGACCGGGTCCGCCGCATGATGCGGGCGTTATACAGTCAGTTTGACGGCGTATTCGTGCTTAACCGTGAGCACAGGGATTGGTTGACCGGGTATGAGATGCAGCTGCCGGCAGAAAAGGTGTTGCTCACGGCCCACCATACGTCCCCGAGAGACCTCAAAATTCAGCCGGCGCGCAAGTCGGACCTGATTCCCGGCGCCATCGACACAACCCCGGTGCTGTTTATTGCCTGTCGACTGAGCCGTGAAAAGGGCATCTTTGATCTGCCAGAGATTGTGAGAGACGCGCGCCGGTCGGTTCCGGAGCTCAAAATCGTGATTGCCGGGTCGGGGCCGGCCAGTGCAGAGCTGAAAAAGGCTATGCCCGATGCCGTTTTTGTGGGCTGGCAGAGCCGGGAACAACTGGCATCGCTGTATCTGGGGCTGGATCTGTTCGTGTTTCCGTCACGTTTTGACACCTTCGACAACGTGCTGCTGCAGGCACTGACCCATGGCATGCCCGCTGTGGCCTACAACTGCAAAGGGCCCAAAGACATCATTGAGGACGGGCAGAGCGGTTATCTGGTTGACGATATCGAAGCCATGGCAGAGGCAATCGCGGGTTTTTTCAGCAAACCCGAAAGTCATTCTGGCTTGGCCGAAAATGCCCGCAAACGCGCCGCGCGGTTCCAGGCAGAGCCCATCATGCGCCAGTTTCTTGCGGATCTGGGGCTGGAATACCCGGAACAGGCTTATGCTGAAGCCACGGTGGCCTGATGAAGCGATTCACTAAGGCAACATCCCGGTTAACTCCTGGCGAGCAGCTCAACTTCCTGCTGACTAACCGGCTTCCAAGACGCTGGTTGACGTTGTTTATGGGCAGGTTCAGCCGGATACAAAGCCCAAGGCTAACAGCGCTCTCGATCTCTGTCTGGCAAAGGTTCGCTGACGATCTCCGGTTACAGGACGCCAGGACCCCTCACTTTCGCAGTTTGCAGGAGCGTTTTACGCGCCAGCTCAAGCCCGGTCTGCGCCCGACAGATGCCCGGCCGGACATTGTCACCAGTCCCTGTGATGCCATCGTCGGAGCCTGCGGGCGTATTGCCGGTAACCAGCTATTCCAGGCCAAGGGCTTTCCTTACACCTTGGAAGAACTGATTCCGGATGCTGATCTCGCATCGAAGTACCGCAACGGCCACTTTGTCACCCTGCGCCTCAAATCCAGCATGTATCACCGATTTCATGCGCCAGTGGACTGCCGGGTTCACCGGGTTAGCTACGTCTCCGGAGACACCTGGAACGTCAATCCCGTTGCCCTGAAACAGGTCGAGAAGCTGTTCTGCAATAATGAAAGGGCGGTGGTTGAACTGGAATCGGGCCACCCCGCTTTCAGCCTGACCTTGGTGCCGGTGGCGGCCATTCTGGTGGCCAGCATGAAGTTCCATTCAGTGCCTGCGTTTGCTCAGTGCCAGTTGTTTTCTCGTCAGCTATGTTCTGGTGTTTTTCCATCCGGCTGCTCCTTCCATGACATAAAGATTTACCAGAAGGCGCCTTACTACCTTCTCAAAGGTGAGATGTACGACAACATGGACGATTGGTACGACGACAGGTCACTCCGCAATGAACTGTAGATCGGCGAGGCAGATCCATGACTAAACTGAGCGACCTCACGCACATCAAGGCGATTCCGGAACAGCAGAGCCTGCGTGATGCACAACAGCGGCGTCTGTTGCGACGAAAGTTACCGGAGCTGATTGAACTGGAGCGTATCCTCGCTGAGTCACCGGCGCAGTTTTCCGCGCAGGTGAGCACGAACATTCCGGTGGGTTCGCTTGAGCTGCCAATTTACCGGGTCGATGTGGGCGATGCTCCGGCGGACCGACCAGCGCTGTTGCTACTGGGCGGCGTGCACGGGCTAGAGCGCATCGGCACCCAGGTGGTTCTGGCATGGTTGCGCAACCTGGCCAACAGGCTGCGCTGGGACGAACATTTGTCTGAACTACTGCGGCAAGTACGTCTGGTGGTTGTGCCCATACTCAATCCCGGCGGTATGTTTCTCAACCGGCGCAGCAACCCCGCCGGTGTCGATCTCATGCGCAATGCACCCATTTCTGCCCAAAGGCAGAGCACGTTCCTGGTGGGCGGGCAGCGCATATCGCCGGTGCTTCCATGGTACAGAGGCAAATCTGATCAAGGGATGGAGCCGGAGAATCTGGCCTTGCAGAGCATCATCGAAGAGGTATTGCCGGGACGGCCATTCAGCGTGTCGCTGGATTGCCACTCGGGCTTTGGCTGGCGTGATCAGATCTGGTTTCCGTACGCTTACCGACGCCGGCCAATGCGTAATATCTCCTCCGTTATGGCGCTGAAGCTGCTTTGGGAGCAAGCCTATCCTCACCACGACTATCAGTTCGAGCCGCAATCAGAGCACTATGTTACCCATGGCGACCTGTGGGACTACTTTTACAAACGCCATAATCGTGAGGCAAGCTCGCCCTGGCTGCCGCTTACCCTGGAAATGGGGTCCTGGCGCTGGGTGCGCAAGCGCCCCCGTCAGCTATTTAGCCGAGAGGGACTGTTTAACCCGCTGCCGACTCATCGCCATCAACGTGTCCTGCGCAGCCATCTGATCTTGTTGGATTTTCTGCTCAACGCCAGCGCGAATTACGGTAACTGGTTACCCACCAAGTCAGAAGACGAGTGGTTGAGGGCGGCTGCCAGAATGCATTGGTACAGCAAGGGCGAGAATCTGTAATGGACTGGTTGTTACTTCGGGGGCTGGCAAGGGAAAGTGCACATTGGGGCGACTGGCCGGCGCAGCTTCGAATGGCCCGTCCGGAGGACCGCTTTCATACCTTGGATCTACCCGGGACCGGGCTTGCCCGGCATTTACGTTCACCCACCTGTATTGCCGGGATGCGCCGGTTCGCCGAGCAGGCGACTCAGCCATTGCCGCGCCCGTTAGGGCTGATCGGGCTGTCTCTGGGCGGTATGGTGGCACTGGACTGGGCCCTCCATCGGCCTCAAGACTGCGCGAGCCTCATATTGATTTCCTCAAGTTCCGGGCTGAGCGCTCCCTGGCTGCGACTGCGCCCCGCTCAATGGGCGCACGTAGCGCGCATGCTGACGCAGGCCGACCGTGATAGGCGGGAACAGTCTATTCTCGCCCTCACGAGCAACCGGCCTGTTAATACCGCGGTTACTGAACAATGGCAGTCGATTCAGCGGGAGCGTCCGGTGCGGCGGACCGATGTGATTCGCCAGCTTTACGCGGCCTCCCGCTATAAGGCGCCGCATCAGGTGCCGCTGATGCCGACCCTCATGCTGGCCAGCTATGGTGATCGGCTGACGGACTGGCGTTGCAGTCGGGATCTGGCCGAGTCTCTTGAGTGCCCACTGGAAGTGCATCCCGTCGCTGGCCATGACTTGCCACTGGACGATCCCGAGTGGCTGATTGCCCAGCTCAATAGCTACTTCCCAGTCGATCAACGCTTCCAGGCCGCTACCGGCTGAGCTGTCATCGATTCGTCGCAAACTCTTCATCTGGGTGCAATACCCCTGCCTTACCGTCTGATTAAACCGGTCTGCTGCAGATCAGCGGCGGCAATGAATCAGCCAGTCAAAGGGATCAGAACATGCAAAGTCAGTCGACAGCCTCCAGCACCGGCCGAAAGCTTACCTCCGGCGTGGCAACGGAACCGGCCCAGATCGTCGCGGCTCAGCGGCTAAGGCATCAGGTATTCACCAGCGAATATGGCGCTGACCTGAAAACGGATACCGGTATCGACCAGGATCGATTTGACCCCTGGTGTGAGCATTTCGTGGTCATGGACCAAAGCGGTGAGGTGGTCGCAACCACGCGCCTGCTGCATGGCGAGGTAGCTGCCAGAATCGGTGGCTTCTATTCGGAAGACGAATTCGATCTTGATCGCCTGAAACGCAACCCTGGCGTGTTTGCGGAACTTGGCCGGACCTGCATTCGCAGCGATTGCCGCTCGGGAGCGGCACTGAGCATGCTGTGGTCCGAGGTCGCACAGTATCTGGTTCAGGAAGGCATCGACTATCTGCTGGGCTGCGCCAGTATCAGCATGCTTGATGGCGGCTACAAGGCGTGGCGAATTACCCAACAGGTGCAGCAGGAGCATCTGGCTGCAGACAACTTCCGGGTCACGCCCAAGCGCACATTGCCCCACCTCGCCAGCCATCGCACACAAACAGACAAAGTGGCGATTCCGCCGCTGATCCGCAGCTATATGCGCCTGGGTGCAGAGGTGTGTGGTGAGCCCTGCTGGGATCCCGCTTTTCGCTGCGCGGACCTGCTGGTGCTGTTGAATGTGGATAAACTGGCAGCCCGTTATGCGCGGCGCTACAAACTTGAGGCCAGGACCGCTTGAGCAAAATAGAGCGTATTGCCGAGAGTCTTCGGCTCTTCACGCGCCTGAGCGCGTTTGTCGGGTTTGTGCTGCTCAGCATGATGACCCTTGTATTGTTGCGGGCCGTTGAGCTCTGCAGCAGACGACGAATCGCCCGAGCCGTCCTGGTGAATAGGTACTGCGCTGGACTTTGCCGCTTGTTGGGCATGCGCATCCAGACGCACGGATTGCCAATAGAAGGTTCGGCATTGCGCGTGTGCAATCACGTTTCCTGGACGGATATCCCGATTCTGGCCGCCGGCCTTCCTTTGCGATTCCTTGCCAAACATGAGGTGGCCTCCTGGCCATTGATTGGCTGGATTGCCCGCCAGGTCGGAACCATTTTTGTAAAGCGTGGTGCCGGCGATTCCGCTGCGGTTCGCGAGACACTGGCCTCGGCCCTGGAAGCGGGGGAGTCCATACTGGTTTTTCCTGAAGGAACCACGACCGCCGGAGAAAGCGTTCGACCGTTTCACCCGCGCCTGCTCGGCGCGGCGATCACGGCCAGGTGCCCGGTGCAGGCGATCACGATTGCCTACCACCGGGACGGGCAACCCGACCGCTTGGTGCCTTTTGTTGGTGACGATGAGTTCGTCGCTCACTTGTTCCGTCTGCTAAGAAAGCCTGCGGTGCGAGTGGATGTTGTGTTTCACCCACCTCTGGCAGTTTCCGTAAGTGACACCCCGAGCGAGCTGGCTCGGACACTTCATCAGCAGGTCAGCAAGGGACTGGAGGTATTGCGTGAAAAACCCGAAGGGGAGGCCTTGGCTCTTTTCTTGGCATAGCTGGCAAGGTCTGAGACCTGATCAGCCGTCACCCTCTCGTCCGGGCCTACGTCTACGGTACCCGCCGCCAGCGACACCAGTGGAAAGCGGCAGAGCTCGCCGTTTCGGTCTTCGGATTCGATAAACCCGCTTATCAGTGCGCTATCGCTGTAAAAGTGCCGACTTTGTTCAGCGAATCGTGCCTGCACGGCAGTGGCGCTTTGAGTGGCTGACCCCGAAGAACTGATGACAACAAAATCGTCCCCGCCGATGTGCCCTATAAAGTCATCATCAGCGTGAAAAGCCTCGGTGAGAAGTTCGGCGAGTAGGAGAATTACCTGGTCACCGACACGATATCCGAGGACGTCGTTTAAAGGCTTGAACGTATTGATATCAAAATAAATCAGTGAGAAGGGACGCACTTCCTCTATGCGGGCAACCAAGGCCTGTTGAATGGGAACATTGCCTGCCAGCAGGCTCAGGGGGTTCGCATAGCGCGCGCTTTCGATCTTTCGTTCGGTGATGTGTTTGGCCAGTGGCGTGCAGCGGTCCGAAGGCAGAGAGTTTCCAGTTCCAGCGTCTGGCCACAGCGTTCAGCAGTTTCAAACAGCATTGGGGCCGTGTGCAAAGGGCTGTCTGATGGTCCGCGGCTCAGTGCCTCAAAACCAAATACGCTTTTATTATCGATATTCACAATGGGCTGCAAAAGTGTCGTGACGTCATCTTCCAACAACAAGCGGTTCAGTTCCTGACTGAGGCAGTCCTGCATTAGGTCACTCCTGGATGTGCCAAGAATCATCATGCCCAGTAATCCTGTTTGTTAAACATGACAGGAACATTTCAGTGATGGAGGTGCGGTTGCCTTTTTGATATTAACTTTTGTAAGTTTCTCAATGAAATCAATGTTTTTGGCCTTTGCAATATTGCTGTCACAAAAATTCTGCAACATCACCATCATCATTCAGCTGTGGTGGTGTCATGTTAAAAACCGTTCGAAGCAGGATTCTTTTCTTTTCATTCTTCTCAGCCTTCGCGCTCTCGGCCCTTTCCCTGCTGTCCTGGTCAATCATCGGAAAGGCGGAAAATGCGGCCGAGGACCTGATCCAGAACCGCATGACCGAATCATGGCTACTGAATGATCTGGAGCAGGACCTTCGTCGTGTGCAGGATCTTTCTTTCAAGATCAAAGGCCAGTTGCTGCTCTGGGGTGAGATCAGCAAAGAATTCACGTCACTTTCAAAGTCAATCCCGGCTAAATGGAACGCGATTCAGCAGAACGAACAACTGGGCGCCTGGGCAAGTGAAAACAAAGAGGGTCGAGAAGCATTTGCCGCCTATTTGGAAGAGCTCAGGCAAGGTATCGAAGAAAAAAGCTACTACCAGGCAGGCAAAACAGTGGACTTTTCACTTTTTCCGGCACTGTCGCCGTTGCTGGAAAGCATCAACGTCCGTAATGAAGGGACTCGTGATCGAATTTCTCAGGGCTCGGCCGAACTCCTGGATTTTCTCGACCGCCAACAGGTTTCTCTGATTGTTGGCTCTGTGACCTTCCTGGTTGTCATCGTTCTGCTGACGCTCTGGCTGAGAAAGACGGTCATTGTAAGGCTGCAGCGCATCGAACGGGATATTCAGAGAATGGATGAGTGTTCAGATCTTGCCAGCCCCCCGGCACTGGCTGGTTCAGACGAAGTGGCAGGCGTTGCTGCCGCGCTGATTCGTCTGGTCGGTCGGTTCGAGGAGTTTGTCGGGGATATCAGGGAGGCCTCGAAAACCGTCAACGAGCGGTCCGAGCGTCTCGATACCCAGGCGAGAGAACTGGAGTCCGCATCCCAAACGACGCATCACCAGATCCAGGATGTGACCGATTCAATGAAGGCGATGGCAGATCAGGCGTCCACGATCAAAGATTCGACGCGCGAAACCGCTGAAACGGTTCAGGCGGCGGTGACGGCAAACTCAGATATTCAATCGGGACTAAGAAAGAGTGAGACGGCGGCCGAGCATACGGTAGAGGTAATCGGGCGAGTGTCAGGATCAATACAGGCACTGACAGATTCGGCTTCGAAGATCGAGAGGGTTATTGGCGTAATCGCCGATATTGCCGAGCAAACGAACCTGCTGGCCCTCAATGCTGCAATTGAGGCAGCGAGAGCGGGCGAACATGGCCGCGGGTTTGCGGTTGTTGCTGATGAGGTTCGCACATTGTCGAAACGAACGGCCGATTCCACCGGAGAAATCCGGCAATGGGTAGCCGATCTCCTTACGGGAGTGCAGGGCGTTGACTACTTGATTGTTGAGATGACGCAGGCCGGTGATGACAACCGCCAGACTCTTGCAGACCTGAAAGGACATCTGGTTTCTATGAATCGCTGGTTTTCGGAGCTGGAGCAACGCAGCGCCACAATTAATGAAGCACTCTCACTGCAACGCACAGAGATTGATCGTGTCGGTGACCGGTTTGCGACGCTCAATGCCCACGCGTCCAACGTCAATGACAATGTAGCTGGCAGCAGGGAAATCAGTATTGCATTGAAGACCGAAGCAAATTCCATGAACAACCTTACTTCCCGATTCCGAACATCGGTCGATAATTGAGCCGCTTGGCAGCAGGCCCAGAGAGCGTGGTTTCCAAAAGCAACGCTGTGGGCCTTGATGGTTTTGCATCCGCTGCAGAATAGTGTCCGGTATCTTCACAGCCTAAGCGATGTGAGGGACCTTTTGTCGATAACATGCTGATGTGAAATAAAGCTTCCTGATTACGCATAAGGCTCAGCCATCTTCAGGAACCGGTATGGCATCGGCGGCGTTCTCGTGGCTGCCGTGAGAAAGCGCGGGACCATGGCCTTGAGGTCATAGCGCCGATTGAAGCGATACTCGAACTCGGCCAGGTAGCGCGGGGCATGCTGCCGTGCCATGACGTCATCTCCTTTACTGGATATAATCACAGTGTAGAGCAAGCTGATCAATATGAGTAATCAGGAAAGGTTTTATGATGCGTGACTGAGCGTAGATCTATTGTTAGAAAAGGCTTTTAACTATTTGAAAATAAAATAGAAAAGTCTTTCTGAGAGCTCGTCCTGCAACTCCGTGTACGCCGGTTCGATTCCGACCCGCGCCTCCATTATTTTCCCTTTAAAATCAAAAAGATGTCGTTTTTGGTTTTGGTTGATTTTCTCACCCGAAAAATACCCGGATTAAACCAAAAACACGGCCTCCTGCTCCAGTGCTTTTCCGCTGAGCTTCAGGGCTTTCAGAAGCTCCAGAACCTCTTCCGGTTCCTTGTCCGGATCTAACCTCTGCTCGGCACTGGCCACATATTTAAGATTTTTTCGCCACACGTCAGAATCGCCGTAGCGTTCCAGTTTCCGCTTCCAGTCAGGCATTAGCCACAGTTCGACGTTTTCGCCCATTGCCTGGCGCAGACGGGCATAATTCTGAAGCCCGGCGCCATCGTAGTCGGGAAAGAAAAGAATCCTCGGGCTTCGGCTTCTCGCAACTAGCCAGGTGATCAGCCGGTTGCTGATCTGGCCCTGATAAAAAAGTACGGATCCATTCAGGTCCTCGGGTACCCAATTGGTGTCGTCCAGCAGGGCCTGGTTTTCCACTAACCACAAGGGGTTGCCCGAGGTCAGCGAGGTATCCGCCTGGCTGATATCGATGGCCAGGGCTCCTGCCAGGGAGGATAGGGCCCAGAGATTGAGGGATTCGCTGTCGCAACTCCAGGTCACTCCAGGGGCCGTTGCTTTCAGTAGCCGGTAGGAAGCCTCGTGAGTATTCTTCCGACCTTTCGTGGATCGGGTAAGCGCCAGGTTCTTTGCACGAACCGGGAGATTCTCGTCAACCGATTCGGCATCAGGTCGTAACTCTCGAAGATTCTGTCTAAACACCGTCGGGTTGGTGACACGATAGACGGTGCCGTTTCCCTGGCGCACCCTGGTTACGCAGGCGGTCGTGCGGAGGAAGTCATCAAGTACTCGTTTTTGGGAAGGAGTGAACCGCGAGCCCACGCACTCTCCACCAGAATCCTCTAGCTTGATCAATGCTTCTCTCAGGGATCTGTTCATCGGTGGGAACTCACGCCTCAACAGCCTCTAACGGTTGCAGGATCTGCCAGTGTTTGCGGCTGATGTGGTTCATACCGTTGCTCCTCTGCTGAATAGGCACGCAGTAGTGGGCCGTGATCAACGGTGAAGGTGAGGCAAAGATCAGCGCGAAACCAAATTCGGAAGCGGTCTTGATCAGGCTCTTCTGGTTCGCCGCGTCCAGGGCCAGGGCTTCGTCCAGGTAGCACAGCGCCTGGATCTGACGGGTCTTGTCCTGCATCAGGTACAGCATGGCCAGTCCGGTAACCAGTTTGGCCATGAGCACGGTTCCGTTGGAGGCCGCGCTGTCGATATCGTCAAAGCTCTCAGGGTCCTGGTTTTCCTTTCCCAGCTCGAATGTCAGTCGGAACAGGTCGGCCACCTTCAGGCCGTGGCGGGCGCTGCCCTCGTCAATCAATAACTGGCGGGCCTGGTCCAACTGCCGGTCGTCGAGCACACTGGTTTGATTGAACAACTCAAAGGACTCACCGGATTCTACCTTTTCCGCAGTCTGTATCAGCAGATCAATGGCGTCCACCAGGTGGCTTTCGTGAACCGGCCGGATGCGGAACACCTTGAGATCTGACAGCCTTCTGCGGCTGATTAACCGATTGAATTCATGCATGGCATTTTCAAAGGACTGCAGGTTGCCCCGAAGATCCCGGAGACTGGCCGTCACGGTGACCACGGCGCTGCGGGCTTTCTTTTCCAGTGCTTCTGCTTCGCGGGCGAGGTGATGGCGAAATTCAACCATCAGCCGGATTTCCTCCTCCGTGCTCGGGGCATACTGGAACTTGGTCAGTCCGCCGCTGTGGAGCGTGATGCGCAGGTGGTGGAGGTCCCGGTCCAGGTCTTTCAGTCGCTGGCAGTCCCGCTGGTATTCCCGCAACGTTTCGGCCAACCGGTCGAGGGGTAACTCGGGGTCGCCCACCCAGGGAGTGTGGGGCAGGTCTTCCAGCCAGTTAAATTGCTCGTCTGTATCACCCCGGTTCTGGCGGATGCGATCTATCTCCTGATGCGCGGCCTCCAGCTTTTGCTTTTGGTTCGCCAATGCCTGGAGCTGATCTCTCAGGGCTTGTTGTCGGGCGCTGGCCTGTTTCTGGGCATGGTCAATCTCAGTCAGTTCCCGGTTGGCTGCGCCCATTTCCTTTCGTCGGTCCGGGTGAGTGTTTTGAAGGCGTTTCAACTCATCAAACTGTTCCAGGCCCTTTTCCAGATTCTTTGCTTCCTGCTCAAGCTCCAGCTTGCGCTTCCGTTGGCTATCGAGCTCCCGGGCCGCAGCCTGCTGTTCCTCCAGCGCCTGGAGCCGGGCCTGGCATTCTTCGGTCAGGCGCGCAATCTCCTCAGCTGACCGTTGCTCATGTTGCGGCAACTGGTTCTGGAGGGACAGGTTCAGGCCTGGTAGCAGCAACCTGTCCTCCGGCATGCTCTGTAGCCAATGGTGAAGTTCAGCGGAGTCCAGTTGATACTCCCGAGGGGACAGGGTGAGCAGTTGGCGGTTAAGACTTCTGTTGAGAACGTTGAGCCCTTCTTCAGAGACGTGTTGCTTCAGGGTCAGATAAAGGTTGTCTGATAGCGTCTCCTGCTCCTTGCTCAGTGCCGACAGCTCCTTTTTCTCCCGCTGGATCTGACGTTCGAGAGCTGCGCCGGACTGACTGTCGGCGCCGGCCAGAAGGGCAATCTGGCGGTCACGGTTCTGGATGGCGGTGGTCAGCTGCTGCTCAAGCTGAGCCCGGGCAGTGACCAGGGCAAACTGGTTCTCCAGCTCCGCAAGGCGCGTTTCTTCGGCCTTCAGGGTTTGCAGCCTCTGATTAAGTTCAAGCTGGCGCCGGGTCTGCTCCCGGTCTTTTGCCAGCAGTTCTGCTTCCTCTCGCTCCAGTTTCTGGTGCTGGTCCTGAAGGCTCTGGCCCTGGGTGTGGTAATGGTTTTGCCAGCGCTCCAGACCATCATCGATCAGCGGGCGCCGGGCAATGATCCGACCCCGTATGGTGAGTCGTTCTTCCTGAAGTTTTTCCAGGTCGTCAATGAGCCCTTGCTGGTTGCGGGCGGCATTGTATTGCTCCCGGTCCTGGTTCACTTCTGCGAAGGCTTTGTCCCACTCCTGTTTGAAGTCCACGACGGAGTCCGGCAACTGGCGGCTGAAGATTTGCAACAGATGCCGTTTCACTTCGGCGGAACTCAGTTTGTCCAACCGCAGGGTTCGGGTGAGCACTTGCCGATAGGCACTGGCGTCGTTGCGGTTCTCCAGCCGGAACACGGTAAAGTCGGAACTGGTCTGTCCGCGCTTGCGGGCGCCGCCGTAGACCATTTCGGCGAAGTCCGTGGATGAGTAGAAGTTGGCCGTTCGCCCATGGTGGGCAAGCTGCTCCAATAGCCGGGGTTGTGTCACCAGCTTGCCGTTTTCCAGGCGGTACTCTTCGATATCCAAAGGCCCCCGGTAGGCAAAATACTCATAGTCGTGGCTGAAGCCTTTGCCTACGCAGCCCAGTACCACGGAACCGGATTCCGGCAGGGTGACCTCCAGCAGGATATAGCTGCTGTTGGAGGGGAAGTAGAATCGCCGGGCCTTATCCTTGTCATGAGCACCAAAGTCCAGGTGCCGCTTGTCGATGATCAGCAGGTATTGCAGGGCGTTGATCAGGCTGGTTTTGCCGGTGTTGTTCGGGGCGATGAGAGAGACGGACTCATCCAGGGGAAGCTCTGCCCGTTCGTACCCGGCACTGTTGAGGAGCACCAGTTGCTGGAAACCGTAATCTGAGCTCATGGGGTATCATCCTCGTCATCCTGATCGCCAGCCCAGGACACATCCTCGGCCTGATCCACCTGGCTGGCCAGTTCTTCGTAATGGTCCAGGTAGCGACACACCGCCGGCAGCAATTGCCAGGCTCCGGAATCGAAACGGGCAAAGCCGAAGTTTTCGGCGGTTTTCATTAACCCTGACAAACCGGGTAGATCCAGCTCCTCCGCATCCAGCAGGTCCTGATGTTGCTCGTAAACAGTGGTTAGCAGAGTCTGATCAATGCGCCAGTGCCCGAATTTCATCAGCGGTATGCCCGCATCCGCCTGAGTGTCGAAAAGGACCATGAACAACAGGGCCAACTGGCGCGTGGCCTTGTTGGTTGTCGCGCTGCCTTCGTCCTGATGGAACCAGGCAAACCCACGTCCATCGAGACGAAGTTCGTGTCCCAACGCCGTAAAGATGGCCTGATAGTCGTTGATATTGCGTTCAAGCTCTTCCCATAACGCCGGTTCCGCGAGGCGGTTCAGGTGGCGGCCCCGGCTGAACCACCGGAAAAGCTGGGCCAGGCTCGGCAGGTTATCCGCGATCTGATTGAATTGGCTCGTATTATCCACAGTTGCTACTCACAGTTGTCACTCACGGATCTCACTTAGAGGGCTCGCTTAAAGGATCATTGGCTTCTGGATCGGGCTGGACCAGGCGGTAGGGCCAGTAAAGGACAGAAACCTTTGAAAGGCTTGTAGTTGTGGGCTCTGCCTCCAATTGCGTTTCCCATTGATCCTCCCTCGCAAGGTCATGATAAAGTCTCAGGAGGACCTGGTCAGGCAGGGAGGGGTAGTGTTGCCGCAGCCATTCCAGCAGGTTGTAAACCGGAAGCCCGGTCAACAATTGTTGTCGGAGCTGGTCTTCGTCAATCCACTCCGCAATGGCCACGGGCGCTGCATCCACTTCGTCCGGGAAGGCCTGTTCATTGGGCTCAAAATTCCTGGCCTCGGCCATGATGGTTTTCACCTGGTCCCCCACGGACACACTGCGGCTCTGGTGCACACGCCAGACCGGCAACCAGGGTTGACCCTGCCGCTTCCGAAACGCCCGGTTGAGGCCCTTTTTTCGGACCTGGCCCAGCAGGCGGCTTATGGCGGAGGACAGATTGTTATGCTGGCGTGCTTCCTCCCGAAGGGGCAACAGAATGTCGGCACACTGCTGGGCCGTGACTCGCCCCAGCCGGCGCAATTCCTTTGCCTGGTAACCAACGTGCCTGAGACGGTTCAGGTGGCTGTACAGTGCACCCTTGGTTACCAGACGGTTGTAGCCAAGGTCGAGAGCCTCTTCCGCCGCTGCCAGATGATGATAGAAAATGCCTGAAGGGCCGGAATCCATCATCGCGTTCATCGGCTCAACATACTGGTCATAGGCATCGAGCACGGACTTGTAGCGCCTGGCAATGGGGGCCCGGGTATCGGATGACTTGGCCTGTTCGGCCAACTCCGCGATGGCGTGGCGGTCCTGCTCCAGTTGGCGGGCAATGTCTCTGAACAGGGTGGAGAGCCGATTAATTGCAGAGGTTTGCTGGCCGGTATCACCCGCCTCTATGCCGGAGGTGAGCGTTTCTGTCGCGCCACGAATGGCCTCAATGCGTGCCTGGATGACCGAAGACAGCCCCAGTTCGTGTTCATGAGTCAAACCACGCACAAATTCCAACACGTGGGCATTCACCACAAAGCGTTCAGAGCGACTCTGAACCTCCAGCACGCCACTGGCAAAAAGTTTGCGCAGGGCATCACCGACTTGATTGTCATCCAGTGCCGGCTGGGCCTGTCGAATCGCTGCAAGGATCTGCTCTTCGGAGAACGCCGGCATATCCCGGGTGGCCCTGACCAAGGATTCAACGGTTTCCCAGTGCTCAAAAAGTGTGCGGGTGAGATGTTTAGGACTCGCCATGGTACTCAGACGCTCTTTGAAGCAAGGCTGGCGTCGATGCCAAAGAAAATGGCTGCGTTCACAAGCGCCTCGTCTTCGCTGATTAAACGGGCCTGGTGATGTTCCGCGCAGGCCAGGTGAAGCGCATCCAACGTCCTCAGGCTCGTCTTCCTTGTTCCAATCCAGTGGCTCGCTCGTTGATAGTGGGTCGTTTCAATGGGGCAAAGGGTGAAGCGGCCATGACTTACATCGTCATGGAACGCACTTTCGATACGGTTCGCCTGAGGCTCACTGAGTTCCCCCATTCGAACCCAACGGGCCAGTGCGCTTGCAACCTCAACTTCTGTCAGATGACTGATAAGAACAGGCCTGGTCTGTGACTCAAGCAAAGCCTGAACCTGATCGCTGGTGCGTTCCTGGCGGTAATAGGGCAGAACGGCGCTGGTGTCAAAGTAAACCATCAATAACGCTCATCGTCTCTGAGCTGCCGCACCGCCCGAGCGGAACTTTCCCGGGAGGGGGGCAATGAGGCCCTGAGTTCTGACCGGTTCGGAAACTGAATTTTTTCTGGCAGGGCTGCGGTCAGGCGCGCAGCAGGTTTGCCATGGCGAAGGATAACAATCTCTTCTCCGGCGGCCACGGCGTCCAATAGATTTGAGAGCTTTTCCCGGGTTTCCCGGACATTGATTGTCTGCATAACCTTTACCCCATTTGTGTACACAATAAGTGTACTCCTGATCGGGGTTTGGTCGCAATTTAACGCCCCGGGGTATTTTCGGTTTCCGGGTCCCGGTTCGATCTGAAACTTGAATAATTCGAGCGCTCGTTCTATTTTTATATTCCGGAGGTCGAAATATGAACAATTCCAATAACACGAACCCTGGCAACACAAACTGGTCCCTGCGCGTGGACGGCAAGACTGCACTGGTTACCGGTGCGGCAGGCGGCCTGGGCCACAGCTTTACCCGATGCCTGCTGGAGGCCGGTGCAACGGTCATTGTCAGTGGCCGCCGCCGCGAGGCACTGGAGTCCCTCAAGGTTGAATTTCCCGAGCATGCTGATCGGGTCCATGTTGTCACCATGGATGTCACCGACGAGGCAAGCGTCACTGAAGCGTTCGACACCATGGCCGATGACATTGCCATCCCCGATGTCGTGGTTTCCAATGCTGGCGTGGCGACCAGCAAGAAGGCACTGAACCTGACCGGTTCGGACTGGGACCGGGTGATTGACACCAATCTCAAGGGCTGCTGGCTGGTCAGCAACGAAGCGGCACGCCGCCTCTCGGCAATCAACCGGGGCGGCAGCATCATCATGATTTCTTCCATTCTTGGCCATCGCGTGGCCGGCAACGTGGCGCCTTATGCCGCCGCAAAGGCCGGCGTTGAGCAGCTGACCCGTGCCCTTGCGCTCGAATGGGCCCGTTACGGTATCCGCGTCAACGCGCTGGCACCGGGGTACATTGAAACCGACCTGAACCGTGATTTCTTCGCCAGTGAACCCGGTCAGAAAATGATCCGTCGCATTCCCCAGCGTCGCCTGGGGCAGGCCGATGATCTCTCCGGTCCGTTGCTGCTTCTGGCTTCAGGGCTTTCCGACTACATGACCGGCAGCACCCTTGTGGTTGATGGCGGTCATCTTCAATCCTCACTGTAAGGAGTGGGCTGTGGACTTCAATCTGAACGCCAGGAACGAGTCTTACCGAAAACGCATCCGGGATTTTGTGGAACAGGAACTGTTGCCGCTGGAGCAGAACCCGGAGGCCTACGATGAGCATGAGAACATTGCGCACGACCATCTCGAGAAGATGCGCGCCAAGGCAAAACAGCAGGGCCTGTGGTGCCTGCAGATTCCTGGGCATCTGGGCGGCCAGGGGCTTGATGTCTCCGGTATGGCGGCCTGTTACGAGGAAATGAACCGCTCGATTTTCGGGCCGGTGGTGTTCAATTCCTCGGCACCGGACGACGGCAACATGATCGTGCTGGCGAAGGTGGCGACCGAGGCCCAGCAGGAGCGCTGGCTCAAACCCATCGTGGAGGGCAAGGTACGGTCTTCGTTTGCCATGACCGAACCGCCCCCCGGCTGCGGCTCGGATCCCGGCATGATGCAGACTACCGCCACGCGCAAGGGCGACCGGTGGGTCATCCACGGCCACAAGCACTATATTACCGGCGCCGCCGAAGCGTCCCATTTCATCTTGATTGCCCGGACTTCCGACGATACCCGCAAGGGCCTGAGCGCTTTCATGTTCCACAAGGATGATCCGGGCTGGGAGATCGTCCGGCGGATTCCGATCATGGGGCCGGAAGAGCACGGCGGTCATTGCGAGCTCCGGTTCGATGGCCTGGAAATTTCGGATGAGAACCGGCTGATGGAGGTCGGTGACGGCCTCAAGGTCACCCAGATCCGCCTGGGCACGGCCCGTCTGACCCACTGCATGCGCTGGCTCGGCCTGGCCCGTCGCTCCCTGGAGATTGCCACCGAGTATGTCGATACCCGGGAATCCTTCGGTCAGACCCTGGCCCAGCGCGAGGGCGTGCAGTGGCTGCTGGGCGAGGCCGCGATGGAGATCCAGATCGGCCGGCTATTGACCATGCACGCTGCCTGGAAGCTGGACCAGGGTGACTTCGCCCGCAAGGAAGTTTCCATGGCCAAGGTCGCGGTGGCCGACACCCTGCACAAGGCGGTGGACACGGCCATTCAGCTGTGCGGTGCCCGGGGTTATTCCAAGGATACCCCGCTGGAGTGGATCTACCGTTATGCCCGCCAGGCGCGGTTGGTGGATGGGGCCTCGGAAATACACAAGATGGTGTTCTCGAAGACCCTGCTGGCGGAGCGTACGGACTTCTGGCACTGGGGAGTGAAGGCCTGATGTCTGCGCTTGCCGACACCTTCAGCGCATTCATTGCCCGGCAAACCGGTGCCCGGAGTGCCCGGGTTATCGATTTCGACAAGCTCTCCGGGGGCGCCATCCAGGACAACTTCGGGTTGACCCTGGAGCTGGAGGGCGGCAGCCGGCCGGGGCGGCAGGAATTTGTGGTCCGGCAGGACGCCCCCTCCGGGGTGTCGGAGAGCCTGTCCAGGCCTGAGGAATTCCAGGTTCTGCAGGCGGCGTTTCAGGCCGGGGTTACCGCTCCGGAGCCGCTCTGGCTGTGCGAGGATACTGAGGTCAGTGGGCGGGTGTTCTATGTCATGACCCGGGCTTCGGGCAGCGCCTCACCGCGCAAGCTTGTCAAAGCGGATTTCACCAAAGAGCAGCGCCGGAACATCGTGCGCAGGCTGGGTGCCGAGCTCGCCAGGCTACACACAGTGAGGCCACCGCAGGAGTCGCTGGAGTTTCTGGCACTGCCGGATCCGGACAATCCGGCCCTGAGTCGGGTCGCGCTGTATCGCCGCTATCTGAAAGAGATCGGTGAGCCCCATCCGGTGCTGGAGTGGGCGCTGAACTGGCTGGAGGACCGTGCGCCGGAACCGGGCCCGACGGTGCTGTGCCACTGTGATTTCCGGACCGGCAACTACATGATGGACGGTGACGAGCTGACCGCTGTCCTGGACTGGGAATTCGCCGCCTGGAGCGATCCCTGTGAAGATCTGGGCTGGCTCTGTTGCCGCAGCTGGCGATTTGGGGCGGATGACCGGGAAGTTGGTGGCGTCGGAGCCAAACAGGATCTTCTGGACGGTTACCGGGAAGCAAGCGGAACCGACCTTGACCCGGCGGCGGTGAGTTACTGGGAAGTCATGGCCCTGGTGCGCTGGGCGATGATCGCGTTGCAGCAGGCGCGCAGGCACATGTCCGGTGAACAGCGTTCGCTGGAACTGGCACTGACCGGCCGCATGGTGGCCCAGATGGAATCCGACCTGCTGAACCAGATTCAGGAACTGGAGGATGGGCAATGATCAACCAACCGGAAACCCGGGATTTGCTCACCGAGGCCCGCCAGGTGTTGCTGGATTCAGTGGCCCCGGAGCTGACGGGAGAGCGCAAATACCAGGCGCTGATGGTAGCCAATGCCATGGGTATGGCAATCCGGGAGCTTGAGCAGCGCGAGCAGGGCCAACCGGAGCAAACCGACCGGACTGTCCGGGCATTCCTGGCGGAGCGGTCCCTCAAAGCTACCGCCGGTGAGGCTGAGGCCGCCCTTGCCCGGGCCGTTCGAGAGCGTCACCTCGATGGCGCCGATCCGGCCCTGCGATCGGTGCTCCGAACTCTCACGGAGGCCCGGTTGCGGATCAACAACCCCGGCTACCTGAAACGGTGAACCATGAACAAGTACAACAACCTCGACAAGACAGCTGCCAACCACTCCGCGCTGACACCGCTGAGTCTGCTCCAGCGCTCGGCACGGATCTTCCCGGACAAGCGGGCAGTCATCGATGATGACCGGACACTGTCCTACCGGCAGCTCTACCAGCGCTGTTGCCAGATGGGCGATGCGCTTCGTCGCCGCGGCATCAACCCCGGTGACACGGTGGCCATCCTCTGCCCGAACAGTCATGAGATGCTGGAGTCCCACTACTCGGTGCCGATGGCCGGGGCGGTACTCAATTCGATCAATATCCGCCTGGACTCGGCCACGATAGCCTTTGTCCTGGCCCATGGCGAAGCCCGGGTGCTGTTCTACGACACCCAGTGGGAGAACGAGATCCGGGCCGCTATTGCCGAGCTGGAGGTGCCGCCGCTGCTGGTGGCCATCGAGCGCAAGGCGGGGGCGAGCGAGGGCCTGGCAGACCTGGGCTACGAGCACCTGCTGACGGAGGGCGATCCGGAGGCCTCCTGGCAACGGCCCGCCGATGAATGGGACGCCATTACCCTGAATTACACCTCAGGCACCACCGGCAATCCCAAGGGTGTGGTCTACCACCATCGCGGCGCCTACCTGGCGGCCATGACCAACGCCATGGTGTTCGACATGACCGCCGAGACCGTCTACCTGTGGACCCTGCCGATGTTCCACTGCAACGGCTGGGCCTACACCTGGGCGATCACGGCGGTGGGCGGCACCCACGTCTGCCTGCGGGAGGTGGACGCCATGGAAATCTACCGCCGGATCGAGGACTACGGTGTGACCCACATGTGCGGCGCGCCGGTAGTGATGAACATGTTGCTGCAGGACCTGGGACGCGAAGGCCTGACACTGTCCCGGCCCGCCCACTTTGCCCTGGGTGGCGCGGCGCCCCCCAGCAGCGTGATCCATAAGGCGGAGGACATTGGCTTCCAGGTTACTCACCTTTATGGCCTGACGGAGACATTCGGCCCTTCGGCACTGTGTGTGCTCCAGCCGGAATGGCAGCAGCTGCCGTTGGAGGAACGGGCAGTGAAAATGTCCCGCCAGGGTGTTCCCACCCATGGTCTGGACGAGGTCGCGGTGCTGGATATGGACAGTGGGGAACCGCTGCCTGCCGATGGCAACACCATGGGCGAGATCTGTATCCGCGGCAATACCGTGATGAAGGGCTACCTGAAGAATGCGGAAGCCACGGAGAAGGCGTTCAGGGACGGCTGGTTTCATACCGGTGACCTGGCCGTCATGCACCCGGATCACTATGTGGAAATCCGGGATCGTGCCAAGGATGTCATCATTTCCGGTGGCGAGAACATCTCCAGCCTGGAGGTGGAAGAGGTTCTTTACCGGCACCCGAAGGTCTCCGAGGCGGCGGTGGTGGCAATGGCCGACGAAAAGTGGGGCGAAGTACCCTGTGCCTTTGTCAATCCGGTCGACGACGGCGAGGCACCCACCCCCGAGGAGATTATTGCCTTTTGCCGGGAGCGCATGGCGCACTTCAAGGCACCGCGGAAGGTGGTGCTTGGTGAATTGCCCAAGACCGCCACCGGCAAGATCCGCAAAAACATTCTCCGGGACTCTCTGTCACAATGACCGGGCTGTCACGATGACCGGGCTGTCCCGATGATTAGGCTGACCATGGTCGGCGGGAGGTTGCGATAGCGCGAACAACGCATTCACAGCGACGAAAACCGGGCCTGATTCAACGGGTCTGCAAGTTCCAGTGACAACAAAGACAAGAACACAGGAGCATTATCATGAAAATAACGAGCATCAGGAAACTCCTGGTTGCGATGACCGCAGCCGCTACGCTGGGTACCGCCGGTACCAGTTATGCCGAGGATCCGATCCGGATCGGGGGCATCTACATTCTCTCCGGCAGTGCCGCCACCTACGGTGAGTTTGCCCAGAAGGGCATCAACCTTGCGGTGGACGAAATCAACGCTTCGGGCGGCATCCTGGGTCGCCAGGTCGAAATGGTCTATGAGGACAGCCAGGGTAAGGCATCGGTAGCCATCCAGGCAGCCCGGAAACTGGTTTACTCCGAGGGTGTTGACGCCCTGGTGGGTCTGGACAGCTCGGGTGTTGCCCAGGGTATGGTTCCGACCATGCCAGAGCTGCAGAAGCCGCTGATCATTACCCACGCCGCCACGCCGGATGTCACCGGCAGTCTGTGTAATCCGTTTACCTACCGCATCAGTGTGAACGTGGCCCAGAACATGAAGGCTGCCGCCCTGGTGGCCGCGGAAACCGATGCCACCAACTGGACCACCATTGGTCCGGACTACGCCTTCGGCCACCAGTCCTGGGAGTTCTTCGGTAACTACCTCAAGGACATCAAGCCGGAAGTGAACCTGATGTCGGAGACCAACTTTCCGCGCTTCGGGGCCGAGGACTTCACCCCATTCATTGACCGTGTAATGGACTCCGACGCCGAGGGTGTGCTCATCTCCGTCTGGGGTGGTGACCTGGTCAACTTTATCCGCCAGGCCAATACCCGTGGGTTCTTCGAAAAGGACCTGGAGGTGATGTTTACCGTCGGGGCGGCTACAGAAGTACTGTCCGCCCTGGGTGAGGAAATGCCAGAGGGTGTGCATCTGTCCACGCGTTACTGGTATGAGGCCTATGACAACGCGGTGAACGATCGCTTCGTCAAGGCGTACATCGACGCCTACGGCACTCCCCCGAGCTACAACGCCGAGGGCGCCTATGCGGCTATCTATGCCTATAAAAAGGCCATGGAAACAGCAGGTACCACCGAAGGTCCTGCCGTCGCCAAGGCACTCAGCGGCATGAGTCTGGAGGCGCCGAACGGCACGGTGACTTTCCGTGAGGGTGATCACCAGGCGATGGTCAGTCCGAACTGGGGTGTTTCCGGCCCCATGCATCCGGAGCACGGCATCCGCACGCTGACCAACCTGCGGATCTTTGACGGCGAAAAAGTAGCCCGCACTATCGAAGAGACCGGTTGCAAGCTCTGATCTGATTGTTGTTCTTACGCTTGCCGTGGCGTCCTCCGGGGCGCTACGGAACCGGCCCTAACCTAATGAGGTAATCCATGTCTGGCATCGGAGCGGCGTTGCTGAATAGTCTCGATATCGGGCTGCTGCTGTTTATCATCGCAGTGGGCCTGAATATCGTGTTCGGTGTGCTGAACATCATCAACTTTGCCCATGGGGCACTTTACATGCTGGGGGCCTACCTGGCCTTCACCCTGATCAATATTGCAGGCATGCCCTTCTGGGTGGCCCTGATACTGGCTCCGATGGGTGTCGCCATCCTGGCGGTGATCATCGACCGGGTCCTGTTGCGCTTCATCTATTCCCGGGACGTGGCAGACAGCCTGCTACTGACCTTCGCCATCCTGCTGATCATCAACGAGAGTGTGCGGATGATCTGGGGTAGTGGTATTCATGTGGTCCAGCCGCCGCAGCTGCTTTCCGGTTCGGTGCAACTGTTGGGCAGTTCCGTTGCCACCTACAGCCTGTTTGTGATTGTCGTCGGCCTGCTGTTGCTGGCCGGGCTGTGGTACCTGTTCAACCGCACCCGCGTCGGCCGCGTCATGCGGGCAGCCGCACTGGACCGGGACATGGCCGAGGCCCTGTGCATCAACACCCGGATGGTGGTGACCGGCGTCTTTGCCTTTGGCGCCTGGCTGGCCGCCGTCGGCGGTGTAATGGCCGCACCCATGCGTGCACTGGATCCCGGCATGGGGGACAAGATCATTATCGAATCGTTCATTGTGGTGGTGATTGGCGGTCTGGGTAGCTTCCCGGGTGCCTTGCTCGGCGCCATCATCCTGGGCCTGATTCACGGCTTCGGTGGCCGCTACCTGCCGGAAGTGAACCTGCTGTTGCCGTTTGTAGGCATGGCACTGGTTCTGTTGTTCAAGCCAAACGGCATTATGGGCAAGGGGGCAGCCGCATGAAGACCAAGGTTCTGATGGCCATTCTGGCTGTGGTGATCGCGGGGCTGATTGCGGTGCCCTGGATCGCTTCCTATTTCTATGTTTTTATTTTTACCGAGATCCTGATCCTGGGTTTGTTCGCGGCCAGCTTCAACCTGATTTTCGGCTATACCGGCATGCTGAGCTTCGGGCATGCCGCCTTCTTTGGTATCGGCTCTTACGCCACGGCACTGGTACTGATCCATCTGGAGTGGCCGTTCCTGGCCTGCCTGCTGGTTTCCATGGGGGCATCCGCGCTGCTGGCGCTGGTCATCGGCTTCCTGAGCGTCCGGCTTAACGAGGTGTACTTTGCCATGCTCACCCTGGCCTTTGGCATGATGGTCTTTGCCATCGCCTACCAGTGGCGTTCGGTAACCAACGGCAGTGACGGCCTTGCCGGGTTTACCCTGGGTTCCTTCGGGCTCGGCCTTGATCTGACCCTGGCCAATCCGTCGGTTTATTACCACGTGGTGCTGGGGATCGTGGCTGTTGCCTCGGTGGTGCTCTACGTGATCTGTCGCAGCTCTTTCGGCATGATCCTCAGGGCCATCCGTCAGAATCCGGAACGGGTGTCCTTTGCCGGATTGAACGTACGCACCTACCGTCTGGTGGCTTTCGTTATTGCCGGCAGCTTTGCGGGCCTGGCCGGTGGCCTGATCGCACCGTTCCTGCGGGTGGCGAGCCCGGAACTTTTGCACTGGTCCATGTCCGCCGAACCGATTTTGATGGCCATCCTCGGTGGCACTGGGTATTTTCTCGGGCCCTTCGTCGGTTCCGCGGTGTTTGTGCTGCTGGAAACCTGGATCACCAGTTATACCGAATCCTGGATGCTGGTTCTGGGCATCATCCTGGCCATGATGGTGATTTTCTTCCGCAAGGGTCTGCTGGGTACTGTCATTGACTGGTGGATGGAGGTGAAGAAATGAGTAATCCAATCCTTACCATAGCTAACCTGACCAAGCGTTTTGGCGGAGTCACTGCGGTATCTGGAATTAACCTGGAGGTCATGCCGAAGGAAACCATTGCCATTATCGGCCCCAACGGTGCCGGCAAGACAACCTTCTACAACATGGTTTCCGGCCGGATGCAGCCGACTGAAGGCAAGATCATGCTGGACGGCAGGGATATCACCGGCCTGCCGCCCCACAAGATCAGCCGGCTGGGAGTATCCCGGTCGTTCCAGATCAATAACATCTTCCCGGAGATGACGGTGCAGGAGAATGTGGAGGTGGTGCTGTCGGCCTATCACGGCCACAGCCGCAAGCTGTTCAACATTGCTTCCCGCAACACCGGAATTCAGCAGGAGGCGGTCGAGTTTCTGCAGCGCCTGGGCATCGACAGCCTCAGGGACCAGCGTGCCGAAGTCATCAGTTACGGCGACAAGCGATTGCTGGAAATCGCCATGGTGCTGGCGACACAACCCAAGCTGGTACTGCTGGACGAACCCACCGCCGGGATGACCCCGGATGAAACCCGGCGCACCACCCGGCTGATCAAGAAGCTTGCGGACAGTGGTGACTACACGTTCATGATTACCGAGCACGACATGGACGTGGTTTTCAACCTGGCGGACCGGATTCTGGTCATGCACCGTGGCGAAAAGCTGTTTGCCGGTACACCCGAGGAAGTGAAGAACCATCCGGAGGTTCGTGTCGCCTACCTGGGTGAGGAAGACGACGAGGCGGTCGAGGAGGCCAATCCATGATTCTTGATGTTCGCAATATCCAGACGTTCTACGGTGAGAGTCAGGCGCTCCAGGGTGTTACCCTTCAGCTCGAAGCCGGTGAGACGGTTTGCATCCTTGGCCGTAACGGTGCGGGAAAGAGCACAACCCTGAAAAGTATTATGGGGCTGACGCCGCCGCGATCCGGAGAGGTGATCTATGATGGCAAGCCGGTCCAGGGCTGGCCCGCGCACCGGATTGCCCGCGCAGGCATCGGTTATGTGCCCGAAGATCGCCGGATATTCCCCGGGCTGACGGTGCGGGACAACCTGGATGTGGCCTCCTATCAACGCAAGGGCAGTACCGCCCGCTGGACGGTGGATGGCATCCTCAAGAAGTACGAAATGCTTGGTGAGCGGGCGGACCAGGACGGTGCCACCCTGTCTGGCGGCCAGCAGCAGATGCTGGCGGTGGCGCGTTCCCTGATGATTCAGCCCAGACTGTTGCTGCTGGATGAGCCCAATGAAGGACTGGCCCCGGTTATTGTGCAGCAGATTGGTGAGCTGATTGACGACCTCAGTCAGACTACAACCATCCTGTTCACCGACCAGAGCGTGCGGTTTGCCCTCAAGCATGCCCAGCGAGCCTACATCCTGGAAAAGGGTCAGGTAGTGCATGAAGCGAGCAGTGATGAGTTGCGTGCTGATCAGGCCACCCAGGACCGGTTCCTCTCGGTGGCATAATCTGGCTTATAATCCCCGCCCGCAGGAGCAGACAGGCGTGGCAGCTATGATCGAGAATTATGAGGCATTTCGTGGTGAACTCAGCATGTCCAAGGAGGATGTGATCCGTGATGTTTACCGTCAGAACAAGGAACGGATCAGCATCAAGAAGGAGGCGACGGCGGTCAGAAATCTGACCCGGATCATCGAGTCGACCCTGCGGCTGGCCAACTCCAAGGGTTTCCATGCCATGACGCTCAGGGATCTGTGTGGGGATTCCGGAATGAGCATGGGTGGCCTCTATGCCTATATCCGCAACAAGGACGACCTGATCCATCTGATCCAGAGCCACGGCTTCATTATCACGCGCCGGACCCTGCTGCATTACACCGCAGAGGTCCCGGATGTCCGTGACCGTTTGTTTGCGGCGATCAAGGCACACCTGTACCTGAGCGAACTGATGCGGGCCTGGTTCTACTTTTCCTACATGGAAGCGACGAGACTGCCGGCTGAGGAAAAACGCGACGCGGTTGCCATTGAGCTGGAGATCGAAGAGATCTTCCTGGGGTTAATTGAAGACGGCATTGAGGCGGGGGTTTACCGCTCAAGAAATGCCCGCCTCGTTGCGTCGATGGCCAAGGCCCTGTTGCAGGACTGGTACCTGAAGCGCAGAAAATACCGTGACCAGAATGTTGCCGTTGACGACTATGCTGCGTTTGTCAGGGATGTAATTGAAAGCTATCTGCTCTGAGGGCGCTGACTCTCTCCTGTGAGGACTGTGATGACTATCAGATTGGCGAATCCGGAACTTGTGCGCGAAAGCGCCTATATCAACGGCGAATGGGTCCAGGCCCGTTCAGGTATCCGACTCCCGGTAACCAATCCGGCCAATGGTGAGCATCTGGCGAATGTGCCGGATATGGACGCCGACGACACCCGGCAGGCCATCCGGGCGGCGGAGGCCGCATGGCCGGAATGGCGTGCCCGCCCGGCCAGGGAACGAACGGGTATACTGCGCCGCTGGTTCGATCTGGTGATGCAGCATCAGGAAGACCTGGCTCGCCTGATGACGGCGGAGCAGGGCAAGCCTCTGGCGGAAGCCCGCGGTGAGGTAGGTTACGGCGCCAGCTTCATCGAGTGGTTTGCCGAGGAAGCCAAACGGGCCTACGGCGACGTGATTCCGGGCCACGGTCGGGACAAGCGGATTGTGGTGATCAAACAGCCCATCGGGGTGGTGGCGGCGATCACACCCTGGAACTTCCCGGTAGCCATGATTACCCGAAAGGTGGCGCCGGCCCTGGCCGCTGGCTGCCCGGCGGTGGTCAAGCCCGCGGAAGACACACCCTTGTGCGCCCTCGCTCTGGGGGCTTTGGCAGAGGAGGCCGGTGTTCCACCGGGGGTCCTTAACATCATTACCTGCTCGAAAAGCCGGGCGCCGGAGGTAGGCGAGGAGCTGACTACCAACCCGGCAGTGCGCAAGGTGTCGTTCACTGGCTCCACGCCGGTAGGCAAACTGCTTATGCGCCAGGCCAGCGGCACGGTCAAGAAAGTGAGCCTGGAGCTGGGTGGCAATGCTCCGTTCATTGTGTTTGACGATGCCGATCTCGATGCCGCGGTGGCCGGACTGATGGCCTCAAAGTACCGCAATACCGGGCAGACCTGTGTCTGCGCCAACCGCATCTATGTCCAGTCCGGCGTGTACGACGAATTTGCTGAAAAGCTGAAGGAAGCCGTCAGCAAGATGGTGGTGGGCGCCGGTCTCGAAGGCGAGACCCACCAGGGTCCGCTGATCAATCAGGCGGCCCTGGACAAGGTCAAGCGGCATATCGCCGATGCCACCGGCAAGGGGGCAAAAGTGGTTCTGGGAGGGCAGGAGCACGCCCTCGGCGGCACCTTCTTCGAGCCAACCATCCTCACCGACGTCACCCAGGACATGCTGGTGGCCCGTGAGGAGACCTTTGGCCCGGTGGCGCCGCTGTTCCGGTTTGATACCGAGGAGCAGGCAATCGCCATGGCCAACGATTCGGAATTTGGTCTGGCGGCCTACTTCTACAGCAACGACATCCGGCGCATCTGGCACGTAGCCGAGGCGCTTGAGACCGGCATGATCGGGATCAACGAGGGGATCATTTCCACCGAGGCGGCCCCCTTTGGCGGCGTCAAGGAAAGCGGCCTGGGTCGGGAAGGCTCCCGCTATGGTCTGGACGAGTTCATGGAGCTCAAGTATCTCTGCCTCGGTGGCATGCGCTAAATGCCCGCTTGCAAGGAGAGCCGGGTGTCAGGCCCTTTGTCGCACCTTCGTGTCCTGGACCTTTCCAGGGTCCTGGCCGGCCCCTGGGCGGGGCAGATCCTCGGGGATCTGGGCGCGGAGGTCATCAAGATCGAGCGCCCGGGAACCGGTGACGACACCCGCTCCTGGGGGCCGCCCTATCTGCAGGGAGTTGATGGCAGCGCCGAGCTCTCCGCCTACTTCCTGACCGCCAATCGGAACAAGCAGTCCCTGGCGATCGATATCGCCCATCCCGAGGGGCAGGAACTGATCCGCAAGCTGGTGGCCGAATCGGATGTGGTGCTGGAAAACTTCAAGGTGGGCGGCCTCAAACGCCATGGCCTGGATTATGACAGCCTGAAACGCATCAACCCCAAACTCATCTACTGCTCGATTACCGGATTTGGCCAGGATGGCCCCTACGCGAAACGGCCCGGCTATGATTTCCTGATCCAGGCCATGGGCGGGCTGATGAGCATTACCGGGCAGCCGGACGGCGAGCCCGGGGCCGGGCCAATGAAGGTCGGGGTAGCCCTGACGGACATCATGACCGGGTTATACGCCACCATCGGCGTGCTTGCTGCCCTCAGCCACCGGGACCGGACCGGCGAGGGCCAGTATGTGGAGACCGCGCTGCTGGATGTGCAGGTGGCCTGCCTGGCCAATCAGGCGATGAATTACCTGACTACGGGCAAGGCACCGGCCAGGATGGGAAATGCCCATCCCAACATCGTTCCTTATCAGGATTTCCCTACCGCGGACGGCAACATGGTGCTGACCGTCGGCAACGATCAGCAGTTTGCCCGGCTGTGTGACGTGCTCGGACATCCGGACTGGGCGAGCGATGAGCGCTTTGCGACGAACCGAGCCCGGGTGGCCAACCGCAGGGAGCTGACCCCGAAACTGAGGCGGGCCACGGTGATGCGGTCTACCCGGGAGTGGGTGGAAATCCTTGAGGGGGCAGGTGTGCCCTGTGGGCCGGTGAATACCCTGGATCAGGTATTTGATGATCCCCAGGTCCTTGCGCGGGGGATGAAACAGTCTGTTTCGCATCCGGACCTGGGCGAGGTACCGATGGTCGGCAATCCAATCAAGCTGAAACTGACACCGGTGACCTACCGAGCGGCACCGCCGCTGTTAGGGGAGCAGTCGGAACAGGTCCTGCAGCACATTGCGGGGCTGTCCCCCGAGGAGATCAGGGTGCTCCGGGAGCGTGGTGTTGTATCGTGAACATCCCTGTGATGGTAACCAAAGCAGGGGGTTATGCAGGGGTGGGTATAAGGCGCCAAAGGCCATGTGTTCCCGCATCAGGCTCCCGTGCGGCAGCCCGGTTTCCTGCCCCCGGGTTATTTGCTATCTTATACGCTTTGATAGGCACCAGATGCAGATCAGACATGTCAGCGGGAGAGACTGAATCACACATAAGTGTGATCAGCGCCGAAGGAGCAACTGCCCCGGAAACTCTCAGGCAAAAGGACCGCTAGCATGAAAACTTTCCGAAGAGCTGTCGACAATCGCGTCAGTCGGCACACCGAAGGAGCAAGCGGCCGGTTTCGCTGAAACGGCCCGTGAATCTCTCAGGTCCCGTGACGGAAGGGGTGCTTTCTACCATGTTGCGTAGAAAGGAAACCCTGGACGCCTCACGGAGACTGTAATGAAGCGAATCGCTGTTATTGGCGGTGGTATCACAGGTATTACCACGGCTTACACCCTTGCCAAGCGCGGGCTGGATGTCACTGTTTACGAGACGCACCGTTATGCGGCGATGGAAACCTCCTTCGCCAATGGTGGCCAGCTGTCGGCCTCTAATGCGGAGGTCTGGAATAACTGGCAGACAGTGATCAAGGGCATCAAGTGGATGTCCCGCCGGGATGCGCCGTTACTGGTTAATCCCAAACCCTCCTGGCATAAACTGAGCTGGTTCGCCGAGTTCATGGCTGCAATTCCCCAGTACGAGAAGAACACCACCGAAACCGCCCGTCTGGCCATTGCTGCCCGTGATCACCTGTTTGCCTGGGCGCAGGAAGAGGGGATCGATTTCGATCTCAAGAAGCAGGGCATTCTGCACATTTATCGCGACAAGGCCGGGTTTGATCACGCTGCCAGGGTGTCACGGCTTCTGGCCGCTGGCGGCCTGGAGCGCCGGTCCGTCACTCCGGAGGAAATGAAGGCCATTGAGCCGACTCTGGCAGGCACCTATTACGGCGGCTTTTTCACCGAGAGTGATTCCACAGGTGATATTCACAAGTTCACCAACGGGCTGGCGGATGCCATCCAGCGACTTGGCGTTAAAACCTGCTATGGCCACACGGTGACCGAGCTGAGTGCGGACGAAAACAGTGCCTGGATTACAGTGCACGATGGAGAAGAGCAATCCCGGGATACCTTCGATGGCGTGGTGATCTGTGCGGGTGTTGGTAGCCGGGGGCTGGCATCAAAGCTGGGGGACCGGGTCAATATCTACCCGGTCAAAGGCTATTCGATCACGGTTGAGCTTGACGACGAAGCCTCTCAGAAAGCCGCACCGACGGTCAGTCTGCTGGACGATGCCACCAAGATTGTCACCAGCCGGCTCGGTGATGGTCGCTTCCGTGTTGCCGGTACCGCGGAATTCAGCGGCTACAACCGCGATATCAAGGATGACCGGATCCGGCCGCTCACCCGCTGGGTCGAGCAGTGTTTCCCCGGGGTTTGTACACGCCGTGTTGTACCTTGGGCGGGTTTGCGCCCCATGCTTCCCAACATGATGCCGCGAGTCGGACCGGGCCGTCTGCCGACCGTGTTCTACAACACGGGCCATGGTCATCTGGGCTGGACGTTGTCGGCCATTACCGCCGAGATGCTGGCGGACGCTGTGGAGAAGGCGTCGTAGGGTCCGCCTTCCGCCAGGATTGCAGACCGTATCAGCCCGGGTAGCCGGTTATCTCCCTGATTTTCCGGTATAGCGGCTGAAGTTGCGGGTACATGCGCAGGTACACCTCGGAATAAAGCTTCTGGTAGAGAGCCCGGGTTTTCTCATTGGGGGAAAACACGTCCCCGACCCGGGTCATTTCGGCGACGGCGGTGTCAAAGTCCGGGTGAAGCCCGAGGCCCACAGCCGCGTCGATAGCGGCGCCGAGCCCCGAGGTTTCATAGGTGTGGGGGCGTTCAGCGGGGAGTCCGAACACATCGGCCGTCAGTTGCATGGCGGCATCGCTCTGGGAGCCGCCGCCGGCCACCCGGAGCTTTTTGATCTTCACACCGCTCCGTTTTTCGATCTTCTCCTTGCCTTCGCGCAGCGCATAGGCCAGCCCCTCGAGTATGGCCCGGTAAATGTGTGAGCGGGTGTGCACATCCCCGAAACCGATAATGGATCCTTTCGCTTCCGGCCCCGGTTGGCGCACGCCCGGTGACCAGTAGGGTTGCAACATCAGGCCCATGGAACCTGGCGGGACGGCCTTGACCAGTTCATCAAACAGCGTCTCGGGTTCGATTCCCCGTTGTTCCGCGATTTTCTGTTCGCGCAGGCCGAATTCCCGCTTGAACCAGCTCACCATCCAGAAGCCCCGGTAGATCATGACCTCAGTGGAATAGTGGCGCGGAAGCGCAGAAGGATAGGGCGGCATCAGCCGGACGGGCTCTACGTAACGCTTGCTGGTGGTATTGATGGTAGCGGTGGTGCCGTAACTCATGCAGCCGATGTCCGGTGTCAGGCCGCCCGAACCGAGAATCTCGCAGGCTTTATCCGATGCTGCCGCGATGACCGGTAACTTCCGGTTCAGGCCCAGATGCTGGCCGGCCTCCTGAGTCAGATACCCCAGGGTTTCACCGGGTGATACCAGTTCCGGCAGCATGGACGGGGTGACCGGCATGGTCTGCCATTTGAAATCCCTGGGACCAGCCCAGCGGTGTTTTTTGTAATCGAAGGGCAGGTAGCCCACCTGGCTGCCGGTTGAGTCTTTGAACTCGCCGGTAAGGCGATAGTTGAGATATCCGGAAAGCAGCAGGAAATGTCGGGTTCTGGCCCAGAGTTCGGGTTCGTTCTGGGCAATCCAACTGGCCTGGGTTTTTTCCCGGAACCGATTGATGGTGTCTTCAAGGCGGGCCAGTTTGAACAGCCAGCCCCAGGGACCTTTGACGGGGCCATCAACCCGTGCGTGGCGTTGATCCAGCCAGATGATTGCCGGCCGCAGCGGTTGGCCGTTCTCATCCAGATTGATCACGGTTCCCCGTTGAGTGGTCACGGTAACGCCAGCCACCTGGTCAGGCATTGCAGTGGTTGTCCGCCACAGTAATCTGCAGGCCTCGCCGAGCTGCTTCCAGAAGTATTCCGGATGCTGCTCGGCCCAGCCGGGTTGCCTGGAAAAGTAGGGTTCGATCTCCTGTTTGCCTTTACCAATCAGGTTGCCTTTGGTGTCAAAGAGCAGGGCGCGGATGCTCTGGGTGCCATTATCGATGGCCAGGATCAGGGGTTCAGCTGGCATTGGGCGATTCCTTCCGGGGCAGGGAATAGGCGCTCTGGTAAATACCGAGGTAGCGGGTCTCTTCTTCTGCCCAGCGCTGGTCATCCCAGCCCAGCGCTGCCTGGCAGCGGAGTTTGATCGCCGGCAACAGCGCCTTGCCACCCTCGGCCAGAATCAGGCCAAGTCGCGTTCTTCGCAGCAGCAGATCGTCCAGATGCCGAACATCTTCTGCCTTGCAGGCCCATAGCAGCTCTGCCCAGAGCAAATCCCAATGGCGGTCCGGCACCACAGGCTCCATGGGGCCCGATGCAACCAGCTGATTCAGGTCGGGTCCGTAATATCCTTGCAGTCTCTGCCAGGTCTGATGCCCGACCTGCTCCGGCCGCGCCAGTTTTGGTGCAGTCTGGAAAACCGCCTGGCTGCCCGGCCGCAGAAGGCTGCCTGCGCTTTCCCCGAGACCCATTTTCAGGGCTTCCCGGGCAATCACACGGAACGTCGTCAGCTTGCCGCCGGCAATGCTGATGAGCCCCCGGTCTTGTCGAACCGAGTGTTCGCGGTTTTCCTTTGACGGTGCTTTGCCGGTGCCATCCGTGACCACGGGCCGCACTCCGGCCCAGGTTGAGAGTATGTTGGATCGGGAGATGGGAGTGGCCGGGAACAGGCGAGAAGCGATCTGAAGCAGGTACTCGGTTTCCGCCTCTGAAATGACGGGCTCCTGATCCAGGCTGCCCTCATGGTCCAGGTCGGTGGTGCCCAGAACGGTTGTACCTTGCCAGGGAAAGGCAAACACCGGGCGACGGTCCTGCGGATGAAACAGCGATACCGAGCAGGACACGGGCAAGCACGACCAGGGCAGTACCAGATGGCTGCCGCGAAGGGGGCGGATGGTCATGGCCTTGGTGGCGTTCCCGCCGGTCTGGAGTCGATCGGCCCAGGCACCCGTTGCATTGATCACCAGATCGGCGGATACCTCTATCGGAGTGTCTTCCTCCTCTGGCTGGATAACCAGCCCGGACACTTTGCCCTGGCTGCGCTTTACCTCCTGAGCACGTGTGTAGTTCAGGCAGATGGCACCGTCCCTGCGGGCCTCTGCAATCAGCCGTTGTACCAGCCTGGAATCGTCGGTAACGGCGTCGGTGAAGCCGCTGGCCCCTGCCAGATTTTCGGTGGTTAGTCCGGGAACCCACAGCTCTGATTGGGCCGGGCTCAGAAAGTGCCGGCTTGGAGAGTGAGCGATGAAGTCGTAAGCCCGGAGCAGCAGCTGGAACAGGCGCGGCCCGGGAAACTGGCCTTTGAAGTGAGGCATGATGAATCGCAGTGGGCCGATAAGCCCCGGTGCTTCCGCCATCAATCGTTCGCGCTCACGGACGGCGTCCCGGGTCAGACCATAGTGCCCGCTGCCCAGGTACCTCAGTCCTCCGTGAACCATCTTTGAGGAACGGCTGGAAGTGCCCCAGGAAAAGTCTTTCTGTTCAACCAGCAGGGTGCGCAGACCGCTGCCCGCCGCTTCTCTGGCAACGCCGGCCCCGGTGATGCCGCCGCCAATCACAACCACATCGAACCCGGCGTTGTCGGTTGTCAGCGCTTTAAGAGTCTCAGCCCGCGTCATGATTCGTCTCACTCCACCAGGGTCTTCGGATTGAGAAGGGCGTCCGGGTCAAAGGTGTGGCACAGGGAACGGATCGCCAGCATACCCAGCTCGCCTTTCTCCACTGGCAGGTAGGGCGCATGGTCTTTGCCAACACCGTGCTGATGGCTGATGGTGCCCCGGTTGTTCACAATCAGTTCGGAGGTGCTTGTCTTGAGCCTTTGCCAGCGAGCGAGGGTTTGTTCGTAACTGTCGCCTACCCGGAAGACGTAAGTGGTGTAGATGCTGCAGCCCTGACTGTAAAAATGGGACAGGTGGGTAAACACGTGGGTGTTTTCCTGTTTATCCGCCAACCCTTCCCGAAGGTTGGTCTCGATAAGCCCCAGCAGGTTATCGACATTGTCCCAGTCGGTTGCGGTTTCCAGCGTGTCGACAGCATAGCCCATCTGCCAGAGCGCCTCCCGGAGGTAGGGCATGGTAAACCGTTTGGCGGCCCACTTATCACCAAGCCGGGTGCCGGTGTAGACCCCTTTGTGAGCCTTGCAGACGCTGCGGGCCTCCTGCAGGGTATTCCGGCATTGGCGCCGGCTTCCGGTGACTCCGAACGTCATCATGCATTTGCCGGTTCCGGCGCCGCGGAGCGAGAGGAAGCGTTCCAGGGTGCCGATCAGCCGGGGGTGACCGGCAAGGGCGAGTTGCGTTTCGGTCTCCACGGCGTTACTGAGGCGCAGCATGGACAGCTGGGTTCGATTCTGGACCAGCATTCGGCTTGCAGTGCGGGCACGCTCCCAGTCCGGAAAGAAGACAACGTGGAAGCTCTCGTGTTCAGGTAGCCGGGTTACCCGCACCTTAACCTCGGTAATGAGGCCGATCCGACCCTCGGAGCCCAATACCATCTCGCGGATATCCGGGCCGGCGCTCGAGGCCGGGATGGTGGGCAGGGTAAGGGTGCCTTGCAGGGTCTCAACCCGGCCGCCGGCAAAGAGTTGCTCAATTCGGCCATAACGCAGGGACTGCTGGCCACTGGAGCGGGAAGCCACCCAGCCCCCGATGGTGGACAGTTCAAAGGACTGCGGAAAATGGCCAAGGGTATAGCCGTGGGCCCGAAGCTGGGATTCCACAAGTGGACCGGGGGTGCCTGCTCCAAAGGTGGCAATCTGGCTGTCCGGGTCCAGATCCAGCAGGCGGTTCATTCTGCCCATATCCACGGTCAGCACGGGCTTGCCGTTGTCGACCGGATTGATATGCCCGGCTACGCTGGTGCCGCCACCGTAGGGAATCACGTTGATCTGCTGCTCCGCCGCCCAGGCAAGCAGTTTCCGGACATCTTCGTTCGATGCCGGATAGGCGACGCCATCAGGGAACACGCCAAAATCGCCGCTGCGCATGGCAAGCCAGTCAGCAAGGCTTTGGCCCCGGGCGTGCCGAACCCGCGTTTCCGGCGCGGTATCGATCAGGGCCTCCAGGTCAGGCCCGGGATGCAGTCGGGTTTCCGGCACCCTGGCACAAGCCGACTCCAGGGTTGTGTCGGCCAGCGGACGGCCGTTCCCGATCTTGCTGGCCAGAAAGTCATGGCCCTGTTCCGGCATTGCCAGATTGAAGGTCTCATCGCCCCAGCCGTTCCAGCGTCGCATCTTTCTCTTTCTCCCGGATTTAAAACGAATGTGAGCGCATTCTATAGGCTTTGCGCCAGGCGCAGGTGTCGGTTGGCGCCAGGGACGCTGTCATTTACCGCCAGCGGAACTCAAAGGCACCCACGGCGGAAACCGGCAGCCACAGCGCAGGTATGCAGGTATCGCAGTTATGCCGGTATATAGGGGCCTCAGTTATTGTTCCGCAGGCGTTCCCTGAGCTGCTCAAGGCGCCGGCGGATTTCCTCCCGGCGCTGATCATCGCTCGCGGCGGTGGCTGGCGCTATGGAGGTTGTGACCGAAGCCGCAGGCTGGACGGCGTTGACCGGTTCGGCCTCACGATCTGCGGTGAATGACATCCCTTCGCGATCCTCCGACTCTGGGAAATACAGGTTCTCAAGCTTACCGGCGCGTTCAATGATTACGCGGTTTGGGTGAACCGACCGAAGCTTCGCATTGCCGGGCAGTTGATCGCCCACCAAGTAGGCTTCGGTCTTGCTCTTGTCGTCTTCGATCAGTGCGCTGCCGGGAAAATCGCCGTCCGCGGCCAGAACGCCGCGCAGGAATAGCCGAAGGTTGGTTTCCGGCAGGTTTTCGGTATCAATCTCCGTCGATGTGCTGTCCCCGGTGGCCGCCCCGAACAGGTCCAGGGAAGAGAGGTCAACACCGGGCGGCTCCCGGGCCGGAGCGGACTCGGAAACCCGCGGCTGTGCAGTGCCATAATCACCTTGCAGGCTTTCCATCTGCCAGAAACGGTGGCCCTGCCACGCTGTCAGGGCCACCATGGCAGCCCCTGCCAGAAGCGTGAGGATCAGGGGAAGCCGTTCGTTGTTTAGGAGCATCGATCATCCTGAATGCAAGTTTGTGGGCCGCGAAAAGCCCACAGGTTATCAGACTGCAACGTTTTATTGGCAGTATAGTGTACAGAGTTATTCAGCGGCTCCATATCCTGTGGTAGCCTTTCTGAATTGATTGAATCGAAAAGGGTTTCACGAACGAGGACGACCTTGACCACAGACACTGAACTTCAGCCGCAGGATGCTCCGCTGGGCCGTCTTCCCTTTACGTTTGCCAAGCGCAACGGGGTGATCCTGACCCGTTCGGATGCGGGCGAGCCGGTCATTCTGGTTCGTCCCGGGGCGTCCCATTCCGCGCTGGCGGAAGCCAATCGGATCAGCGGCGGCCGCGCCCGCTTTGCCTCGATCGATCCAGACCGGTTCGATCAGGCCCTTAACTCTGCCTACCAGAATGATTCAGCCGAAGCGATGCAGATGGTCGAGGGCATTGGCGATGACATGGACCTGGCGTCACTGGCTGACTCCGTGCCGGAAACCGAGGATCTTCTGGAGCAGGAAGACGATGCGCCGATCATTCGCCTGATCAACGCGATCCTGACCGAAGCGGTGAAAACCAGCGCCTCGGACGTGCACATTGAAACCTACGAAAAACGGCTTGTGGTTCGTTTCCGGGTGGACGGTGTGTTGCGGGAAGTGGTCGAGCCCAAGCGGGCGCTGGCTCCGCTGCTGGTGTCCCGGATCAAGGTCATGGCAAAGCTGGATATTGCTGAGAAACGGGTGCCCCAGGATGGCCGTATTGCCCTGCGGGTGGCCGGGCGTGAGGTGGATATCCGGGTCTCGACGATGCCCTCTTCGAGCGGTGAACGGGTGGTTCTGCGACTGCTGGACAAGCAGGCAGGGGCCATACGGCTGGAGTCTTTGGGGATGGCCGATCCGGATCTGAAAGTGCTTCGCAAACTGATCTACCGGCCCTATGGTATCCTGCTGGCAACCGGCCCGACGGGTTCCGGTAAATCCACCACGCTTTACGCGGCCCTTCAGGAAATCAACGATCGCAGCCGGAACATCCTCACCGTTGAGGATCCGATCGAATACAACCTGCCCGGTATCGGCCAGACCCAGGTCAATACCAAAGTGGACATGACGTTCGCCCGCGGCTTGCGCGCCATTCTCCGGCAGGATCCCGATGTGGTGATGATCGGTGAGATCCGGGATCTGGAGACCGCGGAAATTGCAGTTCAGGCCAGTCTGACAGGGCACCTGGTGCTTTCCACTTTGCACACGAACACGGCTGTTGGTGCCATTACGCGTCTGATGGACATGGGCATAGAGCCATTCCTCATATCTTCAAGTCTGGTGGGGATCGTCGCCCAGCGCCTTGTGCGAGTGCTGTGCAAGGAATGCCGGGAGCCCTACACGCCCACTGAGGAGCATTGCGAATTCCTGCAGCAGGATTCGGCCAATCCACCAACCATTTACCGGGCGAAGGGGTGCTCCCATTGCAACCACCTTGGGTATCGTGGCCGTATCGGTATCTATGAAGTGGTGGAAATCTCCGAGGAAATCGGTTCCCTGATCCACAAGCGCGCCGGGGAACTGGACCTTGAACGGGTTGCCCGCCAGCACGGCCCCAGCATTCACGCCGACGGGGTGCAGAAGATACTGGACGGTGTCACCACGGTGGAAGAAGTGCTTCGCGTCACTCACCGGGGCCGGTAAACCATGCCCGCATACGAATACAGGGCACTTGATGCCCGGGGCAAACAGAAGCGCGGTGTGGTTGAGGCCGATGCACCGAGGGTGGTTCGCCAGCAACTCCGGGACAAGGGGCTGACCCCTCTGGCCGTGGAACCGGCAGTTGAAAAGCAGACCCGCAGCAATCCGCTGAGTAGTCGCGGCTCTCTTGCTGCGGCGGACCTGGCATTGGTCACCCGCCAGTTGGCCACACTGATTCAGTCGGGTATTCCCATTGAGCAGGCCCTGTCGGCGGCATCGCAGCAATCAACCAAGCCCCGCATTCGCAGCATGCTGATTGCGATCCGCGCCAAGGTTATGGAGGGTTATACGCTTGCAGACAGTCTCGGCGAGTTTCCGAAAGCCTTTCCAAGACTTTACCGGTCCACCGTTGCTGCGGGCGAGCATGCCGGCCACCTGGATCTGGTGCTGAACCGGCTGGCCGATTACACCGAGAGCCGCCAGGAAGCTCGCCAGAAAATTCAGCTGGCGGCGATTTATCCCATCATTCTCAGCATTGTTGCCATCGCGATCGTGGTTTTCCTGTTGACCTATGTGGTGCCGGATATCATTGACGTGTTCCTGAGACAGGGGCAGGAACTGCCAACGCTCACCATGGCGATGCTGGCGGTGTCGGAATTTCTGGCGGATTACGGTGTCTACCTTTTTATCTTGCTGGTGGGCGCGTTGATGGTGTTCCGGTATTTCCTGACCAAGCCCGGGTTCAGAATGCGCTTTCACAAGCGTTTGCTGCATTTGCCGCTGCTTTCCGGGATGGTGCGCGGGGTAAATACAGCCCGTTATGCCAGTACATTGAGCATTCTTACGACCAGTGGCGTGCCGCTGGTGGAGGCCATGCGTATTGCCGGCGAGGTGCTCTCGAACGACTTCCTGCGCCAGGAACTCCGGGACGCCGCCCGAAAGGTCAGCGAGGGGGGCTCATTGCATCGCTCACTGGACCAGACCGGGTACTTTCCGCCCATGATGCTGCATATGATTGCCAGCGGGGAGGCCAGTGGCGAACTCGACAGCATGCTTGAACGCACGGCACGAATGCAGGAAAACACCCTGCAATCGAAAATCGCCGCCATTGTGGGTTTGTTTGAACCCATGATGCTGTTGGTGATGGGTGTGGTGGTGCTGATTATCGTTCTGGCGATTATGCTGCCGATACTGAACATGAGTAATCTCGTGGGTTAAAGCCGCGCCGGGTTGTCAGGAGACAGGCCCGAACCGAATGGAAATCCAAGTCAATGACGAGTGAAACAATGACGATCAAGAACCTGAATACACCGAAGCACAGCCAGGGCTTTACCCTGATCGAGATCATGGTGGTTATGGTCATCCTTGGCCTGCTGGTGGCCATCGTTGCCCCGAATATCATGGGGCGCAGCGAACAGGCAAAAGTGACGGTTGCGGAAACCCAATTAAGCAATATCGCCAACGCACTGGATCTTTACCGCCTGGATAACAGTCATTACCCCTCCACCCAACAGGGCCTGGAAGCACTGGTGTCGAAGCCCAGTGGCAGCCCGGAACCGAAAAACTGGAACCCCGACGGGTACCTCAAGAGCGTTCCGGAAGATCCCTGGGGTGCCCAGTACCAGTATGTGAGCCCGGGTACCGAAGGTCCCTACGATCTGTATTCCTATGGCTCCGACGGGCAACCAGGCGGTGACAGCAACGCTGCGGATATCAGTGTCTGGAACACCAAGGGCTGAACCATTGTGCAACTCAGAGCCCCGCCTACCGGTTTTACCCTGATTGAAATACTGGTTGTCCTGGTGGTTGTCGGGCTGCTGGCGTCACTCGCCGTGTTTACCATGGGCGGAAGTTCCCAGCAGCGTGAACTGGAGAACGAAGTCAGCGAACTGTACCTGTTGATGCAGACGGCTTCGGAGCAGGCCGTTCTTAATAATCTGGAGCTGGGGCTTCGGCTGGAAGAGGGCGGCTATCAGTTTGTCGCGTTCCAGGACCAGACGGGCGACTGGAACGCATCTGGAGAGCGTCTGTTTCGTGCCCGCAGCCTGCCGGAGTGGCTGGCCGTTACCCGGTTCATTGAAAGCGATGCGCCGAGGCTGGCCTCGGCGGAGGATCGTCTGCTGCCGGACGTGGTGTTTTTTTCCAGTGGCGAGACCACGCCTTTCGAGCTGGAATTTACCATCGGTAGCGGGTCGGATTACAAGCAGGTGCTGGCATCTGATGGTGTGTCGCCGATGGAATGGCGTAAACCGGGCGATGACGGGAGCAGCAGGTGAGGACTCAGAACGGCTTTACGCTGATCGAAGTGCTGATCGCGCTGCTTGTTTTCGGCCTCATTGCGACCGCCGCGGCCGAAGTTGGAAGCCAGTATATCTCCAGTTATGAACGGATCCGGGATAAAACGCTGGCCAGCTGGCTGGCGGATAACCGGATCAACCAGATCCGTCTGCAGGAAACCCTCCCGGGTATTTCCGAAACCTCCCGGGATACCGATTACGGGCCTTACCGCTGGCAGGTGACAACGGCGGTTCTGGCGACCGCAGAAGCCAGGATGCGCCGCGTCGAAGTGACCGTCGCCCGATACCGGGATGATGGCGCCGCGCCGGTGCCAATACACACCCTCTCTGCGTTTGTAGGGGAATGATGATGCGGGCGCACGCTCAGTCTGTCTCGCGATCAGAGGGCGGCTTCACTCTGCTGGAGGTGTTGATTGCCGTCACCATCACCGCGGTGATCGGGCTGGGAGTATGGCAGGTGATAAGCAGCGTGGTCAGTTCCCGTGACCGGGTCAACGAACTGGCGGAACAGTTCGATGGCCTCCAGAAGGCCATGCTTCTTTTGGAGCGAGATATTCTGCAAGTGGTAAACAGGCCCGCCCGCGATATCTATGGCGATTTCAAGCCGGCGCTGTCCAGCCGAGAAGATGAGTTTGCCCTGCTACTGACCCGGCAAGGCTGGCGGAACCCGTTGGGTATCCGGCGCAGCGGGCTCCAGCGGGTTGCGTGGGAATACACCGGCAGCGAATTGCGTCGGCGCTACTGGCCGATGGTGGATCAGGGCCAGGAGGAAGACAGCCGCGATGTGTTACTGCTTGAGCGTGTTAACCGCCTGGAGGTCCGGTTTCTCGATGCGAATCGTAGCTGGCAACCGCAATGGCCCACTGATGAAGCGGTGGCCGGGTTAACCCCTGGAAGCCGTCCGGATATAACGCTGCCCCTCGGGATCGAGATTACCCTTGAGCATGAGCGCTTCGGAACAATAGTCAGGACCTTTGTTTTGCCGGACTTTGATCCGGCGGTTGCCCAGGGTGCCATCAACCAGGCCAATCAGGCGGGCAATGAGTCTGAAGAACAAACCACGCGAGAGCAGGCTGGCGGCAGCGCCGGCGTTCCCGGGCAGGGGGGCTGACAGGTCATGCAGCGAATCTCCGGTTTTCCGGGCAAGGGCCAGCATGGCGTAGCGCTGATCATGGTGCTTCTTGCCATGGCTCTGGTGGTCATGCTTGCCTCAGGGATGACCCAGCAGCAGAGCATCCGGGTTTTCAGGGCGGGTCATTACCTGGCTCAACAACAGGGGCAGAGCATTGCCCTGGGTGCTGAGGTCTTTGCCCGGCAGATTCTGAGCAGGGATTTCGAAGAAGACAAGGAAGACAGCCTGATGGTCGACAGCCTGGATGAATTCTGGGCCGCCAACGCCGCTGTTTTGCCATTGGATGACAACGGCGTGGCCGAAGTGCAGATCGACGATCTGGGCGGGCGCCTGAACCTGAACGATCTGGTTGGCGGAAACGGCCAGGTTGACGCGTTGACACGAGACCGTTTTGTCCGGCTTTTTGCGGCGTTGGGAATTACCGCCGTGTCGGTAGACGCCCTGGTCGACTGGATTGATCCGAATGACCAGACGGTGACTGCCTACGGTGCCGAGGACGGCCAGTATCTGATGGCCGATCCGGGCTACCGTGCCGGCAATCAGCCCTTTACCAGCGTGACCGAGCTGCGGCTGATCGACGGCATGACCGAGGAAATCTATCAGGCCCTCAGGCCCCACGTCGTGGCACTTCCGGTGTCCGGGGCTGGCGTTAACGTGAATACCGCCACCGCGATGGTGATTCGCTCGCTGCATGAAGAACTGACGGACGCCCAGGCTGCGTCTATTCTAGAGAAGCGGGAAGAAGAACCCTTCGAGAACCTGCAGGACTTTCTGGCGCTGCCGGAGTTTGCCGGCCTCGGGCTCAAGTCTGCGGGCCTGGGTTTGCGGACCCGTTTTTTTGAAGTTGCTTCGAGGATTACCTACGATAACCGTGTCGTTAATATGGTCAGTACCGTGTACCGGACCCCGGAAGGGGAGGTCCGGACGGTTCACAGGGATACCGGACAGAAAAACCGAATCACCAAAGAGCCTTTTACCATTTCAGAAGGATAACCATGTCTTATCGCCTTTACGTCCGCCCGATACCGCCTTTTGCGGACGCTGACCAGAATCCCGGTGCCCAGATGTTCAGTTGGGTGCTGCACGACGCCAGTGGCGATACCCAGGCCCGTGGAACCGGAGACAGCCGCGATAGCATTGAACAGACTCTGGGCCAGAACGCCCTGGACAACGTTTTGCTGATTGGCCTGATTCCCGGCGACGAGGCACTGTATTGCCTTGCCGATATTCCGGCCAAACAAAGCCGCTTCATCCGCCAGGCGTTGCCCTACGCCGTTGAGGAGCAGATCGCCCAGGATATTGATTCCGTTCACCTGGCGCTGGGTAGCCATAGCGATCACGGCTACCGGGTAGCCGCGATTGACCGCGAACGCATGGCGCAGTGGGTGACTCTGCTCAGTGGCTGGGAGCTGGTGCGTCTGGACGCAATCTATCCGGATGCCTCTGTGCTACCACGTACCGCTGGCGGCTGGTCCGTCTGTCTGGATGGCGATACCGCGATGATGGTCAGCGAGCGGGGTGAGTGGCTGAGCATGCAGTCGGCCAATCTTGGCATGTTTGTTCACACCCTCGCCGCACCCTCCGCAGACGAAGTGGTTGCGGAAATACCCGTAACCCTCTATGGCACCGAGGAGGAATTTGAACTTCAGCAATCGGGCATTGGTAAGCTGAATGCTTCCGGCCGCCTTGTGCTCAAGAAAGAAGTCCTCGAGCTCATGCCACTTGAATTGCTGGCCTACGCCCATCATCACCATATGTGTGAGCCGGTCAATCTGTGCCAGGGCATGTTTTCGACAACGTCCGGCAAAACGAGTCCGCTGAAGCCCTGGAAACCGCTGATTGCGGTTGCCGCGGTCTGGTTTGTCATTCAGGTAGCGTTGCAGGCGGGCATGGGATTCTATTATCAGAACCAGGCCGAAGCGCTGAGAAATGACGCTATGGCGATCTACCGCGATGCCTTTCCCGCTGATCGTCGAACCCATGCCGGTAATGTCAGGCGTGTCATTGAGGGGCAGCTCCGGGTTGCCGGCGCCAGTGGTCCGGAGGTGGACTTTATCACTCTGATGAAATACACCGGCCAGCAGTATGCGCGCTTGCCGGGGACCCAGTCGGTCAATTTCAATTCGGTGAACTACAGCCGCTCCCGAGGGGAACTGATCGTGGATGTGCGGGCGGATAGCTACGATCGCCTGAGTGCCTTGCGCAATGGTCTGGCGAGTCAGGGCCTTGAGGCCCGGATTGGTTCGGTGGTGAACGAATCCAGCGGTGCCCGCGGCCGCCTGACTGTATCCGGAGGTTAAGGGTATGCTTTCCAGAATCGAGGATCAGCCGGTGGTGGGCAAACTGATTGCACAATACGACCAGTTACCGAGGCGTGACCAGCAGGCTCTGATCGTGCTCGCGATCGCAGTCTTTATCGGCATTCTGTACTTTGCTGTCTGGCGCCCATCGGCGGAGTTCCATGACCAGTCGTTGAGCGCCCGGGATAATGCTGCCGAGCTGCTGGCCTGGATGCAGGCGAATGAACAGACGATCCAGCGCCTGGGCAATTCCGGTGGGGGCACCGCATCGGCCGCCGCAGACAAGCCGGAAGACGGTCGAGCCCTGATGGCTCTGGTGACCCGTTCCGCTGGCGAAGCGGGGTTGTCACTGCAGCGGTTTGAGCCCGGCGGCGAGGGCGCTATTCGCGTCTGGCTGGAGAACGCACCGTTTGCAGAGGTTGCGGCGTGGCTTGAGAATCTGAATACGAACCATGGCGTGATGGTTGATCAGGCCGCCGTGGACAGGGCCAGTGAACCGGGGCGGGTTTCCGCTCGTTTCACACTGACCATCTGATTCTGAAAAACAGATTCCGGGCCGGTGCCCGGAATGACGCGGGAGAGGAAAGTGATGAGTAACGGCAGCGACAACAAGAATAAATCCGAGCCAGCCATTGTTCGCCTGGACGAGAGTGCGTGCAATGAAGCCAGATCCATACTTTTCCATGCTTACCGGAATGAACCGACATTCCAGTATCTGTTTGATCATCGCCGGCCGGGGTACGATCAGCGGGTCAGGGCCACCGTACGCGAACTGATTGATCTGTATTTTGAGCTCGATCAGGACGCCATCGGGGTTATGGTCGACGATACCCTCGTTGCAGTGGCTTTCATCGGTGATCCGGAGCTCCGGATGAATCTGGCGGACCAGATCAGCTGGCGTATCCGTATGGTGCTGACCACCGGTTTCGCATCGACGCGCCGTTATCTCGATTACCATGAGAAAATCCGCAACCTGTTGCCACAGCCCCAGGCCCACCAGCTGCCGTTGATGGGGGTGAATCCCAAGTATCAGAACCGGGGCTATGGCCGGCTGTTGCTGAAAACGGTTGAGAAGCTCTGCGCAGAAAATCCGCAGGGCAGCGGGCTGGTACTGGATACTGGTAACAACCGTTATCTGCCATTTTACGAATCGGAAGGTTTCCGAAGCCTGGGCAAGATCCGGCTCGGAGATTTCGAGGATCACGTTCTGTTCCGGGAAGTGCATCCGGAAAGCAAAACGGCCGTGCCAGGCCGTACCTGATTTTTAATTGTTAACGGGAGAAACTGTGTCTGACCAGCAGGATTTTGATCTGATTGTTATCGGAGCCGGCTCTGGCGGTGTTCGACTTGCCCGTATGTCGGCGCAACGAGGCGCCCGCGTTGCCGTGGTGGAATCACGGTACCTGGGAGGCACCTGTGTCAACGTGGGGTGCGTGCCCAAGAAACTGTTTGTATACGGTGCCCACGTTCACGATGAGCTGGAAGACGGGGCCGGTTATGGCTGGCAGGTCCCGCTGGATGACGTCCGTTTTGACTGGCCCAAGCTGGTCGCCAACAAGAACGCCGAAATTGAGCGCCTGAACGGCATTTACGGCCGGCTGCTTGAGAATGCCGGGGTTACAATTATCGAAGGCACCGCCACTGTGTCCGATGCCCATACGGTTGTGGTCGGCGACAAGTCATATACGTCGAAACACATTACCGTGGCCACCGGCAGCTGGCCGGTGATTCCGGACATACCGGGTAAAGAGTGCATTCTTACCTCCAACGAGATGTTCTACCTGCCGCAACTGCCAAAACAGGCGGTCGTCTGGGGAGGTGGTTACATTGCCGTTGAGTTTGCCGGCATTCTGGCCGGTCTGGGCGTTGAGACCACGCTGTTGTATCGTGGTGACCTGTTCCTGAGAGGATTTGATGGCGATGTCCGTCGGTTCACGGAACAGGAAATGCGCAAGAAGGGCGTCAACCTCCAGTTTGGCGTAACGATCGAATCGGTTGACGCTGAAAATGCCCATTACCGGGTGCAGCTCAGTAACGGAGAGGTCATGGAAACCGGCCTGGTGATGGCTGCAACAGGCCGGCGGGCTCTGGTCGACGGGTTGGGGCTGACAGATCTGGGCGTCCAGCTGAGTGCGTCCGGGCATGTGGTTGTGGATGATCATTTCCAGACCGCCGTCCCCTCAATCACGGCACTGGGTGACGTGATTGGCACTCCGCAGCTCACGCCTGTGGCCCTGGCGCAAGGCATGGTGCTGGCCAGACGACTGTTCGGTGACGGCCAGGGCGACATGGATTATTCCGCCATACCCACCGCTGTGTTCTGTCAGCCCAGCATCGGTACGGTTGGCCTGACCGAGGAGGAGGCCCGCGAAGCAGGACATCGCCTGCGGATTTATCGCTCCGAATTCCGGCCAATGAAATACACCCTCAGCGGACGGGATGAACGCAGCCTGATGAAACTGGTGGTGGACGATGAAACCGACCGGGTGTTGGGCGCCCATATGGTCGGGCCGGATGCCGGCGAGATAACCCAGGGCCTCGCCGTGGCCATCAAGGCCGGTGCCACCAAGGCGCAGTTTGATTCCACGCTGGGTATTCACCCGACATCGGCGGAAGAGTTCGTCACCATGAGAGAGCCGGTGGCCTGAATCAGCCCTGAATCACCAAAAGGCGCCCAGGGAAGGGCGCCAACCCACCTTAAAGCTGTATCCAGCGGCTCAGTACTTCGCGCAGATTTTCCTTTCGGACCGGTTTGGCCAGGTAGTCATTCATTCCGCTGTCAAGGCAGCTTTTCTCCGTGCCTGGCAGTACATCGGCGGTCAGCGCAATGATCGGCGTTCCTGACTGACCGTTACTCTTCTCCCAGTCCCTGATGTATCGGGTTGCCTCGTAACCATCCATAACCGGCATCTGGCAGTCCATCAGAATCACATCGTATCCGTTGTGATTGGTGGTTACCTTTTCCAGCGCTTCCTTGCCATTGTCGGCGGAATCGGTCTGAAAGCCCAACCGGCTGAGTATGGCCGTGGCAACCCGCTGGTTCACCGGGTTGTCTTCCACCACCAGGGCATGGCTGGTTCCGCCTATCGACTCTCGCGGCAGGATGCCGGGGGGATTTGGTCGGGCATTGGTTTCTGCCAGCTCAAAAGGCAATTCAAACCGGAACGACGAACCTTTGCCGAGGTCGGTCTCAACCTGAATGTGGCCGCCCATCAGCTCCACCAGGCATTGCACCAGAGACAGGCCCAGCCCGGTACCTCCGTGCAGCCGGGTGTTTCCGCCGTCGAGCTGTTCAAACGAATTAAAAATGTCGTGCAGGCGCTCCACCGGAATGCCAGACCCGGAATCGCTGACTGAGCAGTTCAGGATGACGCAGTTGTCTTCAAGGCAGAAGCAGCCGGCCTGAATATTGATAAAGCCGTCACTGGTAAACTTGATGGCATTGTCCACTAGCCCGGCGAGCACCTGCCGAAGGCGCGCGGCATCACCGGTAACCAGCGGGGTATCGGGCCAGTCGCCGTAGAATGTGAGATTCAGGGCCAGGCCTTGTTGCTCGGCCACATGCCGGTAGGTAGCGGTGCAGTTCAGGATGAGTTGTCTGAGGTCAAACTCCTGAGTCTCCAGCTTGAGAGTTCCGCTGTCCATACGGGAATAATCAAGGATGTCGCCGATCACGGTAAGCAGATCCTCGGTGGACTGGCGGGCCGTGATGAGGTAGTCGCGCTGGCGGTTGCTGAGTGGTTCTTCCTGAACAAGGTCAATCATGCCGAGTACACCATTAAGCGGCGTGCGTAATTCATGGCTCATCGTTGCAAGAAACTCGGATTTCGCCTGATTCGCCGTTTCCGCCTTTTCGCGAGCACTTTCAGACGCCGTCAGGGTCTGATCCCGGGCGGTCTGCAGGCCGGCCAGGTGTTTTGCCAGTTGATTCAGTTGCTCTTCAATGGCGACGATTTCCCGGGAGGTCTGGCGGGTATTCAGCGGTCGTTCCTGGTAATCGCCGGCTGTCAGCTTACCGATCCGGTCGGTCAGATCCCGGACCGGAGAGAGGATAGTGGTCAGGAAATGGTTGATGATCAGGATGGTGAACAAAAGCAATGCCAGACCGACGGCAGTGGATGTCCACAGAATGCCCATGCGACGGTCCGCCAGAACATCGGTGCCGACACCGACCTGCACAGTTCCCACCCGCAGTGCGCCCGAACCAAAGCCATAGTCCGGTTCAAACCACTCCGCGGCGCGTTCTGACCCGAGCTCCAGAGGCTGCTGGAGAATTTCTGCCTCAAAAACCTGATAGCGTTCCGGGTTTTCCTGCGGATTCACCGGTCCTTGGGCAACGAAGCCGACCTGCTCGCCCAAAACATCCGATACCCGGATCCAGTCCGTCCTGCTGCGGCGCAGGGATTGAGAGAGAACCTGCTCCAGAGCCAGGGTGTTGCCGGATACAACCGCGTACTCCAGAGCCGGAGCCAGACTGTCTGCCAGCATCTGGCTGCTGTCTGACAAGTCGCGACGGGCATCCTCCAGCCGGGCTGATGTGAAAAACACCATAAGCACGAGGAACATGACAACGGCGGGCAATGCGCCGAGCAGCAACAGCTTGCGGGACAACGGGCGCTGCTGTCGGGGCGTATTACTCATCAGACACCTCTCCGTTGACGGTCAGTTGTCGATCCACCCGGGCGGCAATGTCCTCCCGGCTGGGCAATGGGATGTTCAGGGAGCGCGCGACCTGTTTGTTGATTTCTACCCGGAACTGATCCGGGTAGGAGGGCGGAGGGAACTCTCCGGTCTCAAAGTAGGTGTCCAGAAATTGGCTGGCCAACCGAGCCATCTCGGGAAATGGTGCATAACTGGATGCCAGTGAACCCGCTTTCACATAGGCCTGGGTTGGTCCGATGACAATCTGGTTACGGCGATAGGCGGTCAGCAGGATGTGCTTGATGGTCCTTGGGTTGTAGATGGCACTGTCGGGAGCGGCCAGTAGGAAATCACCATACCCCAGCGCCCGAACAAGGGTTGGGATCAAGTCGTCGGCGTCATCCACCAGGAAAATCCTGCCGGCCATTCCGAAGGCCGGCAGTTCATCAAGCAACGGTTCATAGAGTTGCACCGAATCCGCGGTTGCCAGCAGGGCAATCCTGGTTGCATGGGGCAGGATTGCCTTTCCTGTCAGCGCCTGACGGATCAGGGGAACATCGTAAAGAATGCCGGAAATCTGGCCCGGCGAGCGATCTGCAAATGTCGAAATAAACGATTTTTCCACAAGCATCGCAAGAATGGGCGCCGAGCGGTTGCGCTGGCGGACCCGGGAGAAGGCAGAGGGGCCAATGGTGATGACCGGCGCCTCCGCGGTCATCGGAATCTGGTCATCGGATATCGGGCGCAGGTTGACGCCTTCGCCCATTTGCGACTGAAGTAAGCCGGTCAAATGCTGGTCCAGGGCGCCATTGCCGGAACCGGCAAGATAGACGGTTCGCCTGACGGCTTCATCCTGGGCAAAAGCCGAGTGGCCAAACGCCCAGATCAGCAATCCGAAGCAAAGCCGGAGGACCAGTCTTCGGACCAGCGCTCCGTTCCGCGTTTCAGAAAAACTGTTTGATGTGTGCCTCATACCGTCCAGGGTCAGATGCTTTCCATAATAGGTGTTCAGAAGCGAATTCCAGCCTCAACGAAAAACTGGTTGTGGTCCTCAATCCGGTTGTCCGGGCTCATCCAGGCCTGAAGATCAAGATAATGCTGGATCGTCAAAGCCAGCACATAGCTGTAGTCCGGCCTGTCAACGCGCCTGGCGAGGCGAAAATCCGCGCGCTCAAAGCGGGTCTCCCGGACTTCGTTAGTCCAGTAATAGGATACTGAAGATTGTAGTTCGAATGGCAGCTCCTGTATCCAGGCAGCGCTACCCGAGTGACGGGCAGACAGTCGGGAAAGCAGGCCGACCACATATCTCTGGTCCTTGGGCGAGAGGGCGGCAGGATCACCGGTATAATACCCTTCCTGATCCATGTAAGCATAAGTGGCTCGCAGCATGGTGCCCGGGAATGTGAGTGAGGTCTCAAGTTCGACACCTTCCTGCTTCATGGCAACGTTGTTGGCGATGAACCACTCTTCTTCGTTAATGACCCCACTGATCATGTCCCGGAAATCATCGTTGAAATACCGGATCTCCGTGGACAGCATCGCATGCTCAAAACGGAACTGACCAAAATAGCTGATTTCCCGGGAGGTGATCCACTCCTCCTCGAGATCTTCTCCATAGGTGGAGGTGCTGCTATCCACCAGATCCTCGATCAGCAGGCGGGTGCCCTCGAGCGCTTCGTAAGGGGCGCGCACATTGGCCGGCCGGTAGGACCAGTCGGGGGACTGTTCAAAAGCATCCGGTGTACGCACAGCCCGGGAGAAGACAAACCTCAGGGCATGGTTGTTGTTCAGAATAAAATTGGATGCGATCCTCGGAGAAAAATAGCCCTCGTCGGTCGTAGAGGTTCGTTCCCAGTTTCCGCCCGCGTTGAGGGTCAGCCAATGGCTCGGTGAGTATTCCAGGTTGGCGAACAGCCGGCTCTGATAAGTACTGCCTTTGCCATTGAAGAAGGTTTCCGAGTCGTAGCCGTCGTTTCGGTAGCCTAGACCGGACACCAGTTTCAGGCCCGGATTGAAGATGATCGTGTCCTGAATCTCGAATTCATGACGGGATTCCTTGATATCCTCATTCAAGTCTGCGATGAGCGGAGAGGTCTGGGAAGGGAGCGGCACTCCCGGAGGAAACAGGTCCGCCAAAAAATCCGGAGCAGTTGGCGGGGCTTCTCCCGGTTCCGGTAGTTCGGGGATTCTGACAGACCAGCGTTGGCGGCGCTGCTGAACCTGGTGGCTGGCTTGGACATGATAAAAGTGATTGGGGGAGGTGGCGCCATTAAACTGGACCTGCAGGTAGTAATCATCCGCGACAATGTCTGGGTCTGTCATCGCGCCCAACTTGCCGGATCTGTCCCGGTCCTCTTCGTTGATGCCGTCGATCACGCCGGCACGGAAGTCCACGGAGTGGCGGCTGTCGATATTTATAATACTGTCAAAGTTGAAGTTGTTGACGTTGTGGCCATCATGAAAGGGGGTTACTCCATCCCTGGTGGTGTCGAAACCATTTGATTTGCGCTTTTCGTAAGAAAGCCGCCAGCTACCGGCCTGGCCGGCCTCGCCGACGGACGTAAAGGCCCTGACGAAGCCGCGGGAGCCTGCGCTTGCATATGCTTCCACGCCAGCGGTGTCCTGGGGTGAGCGCGTGATTATATTGATACTGCCCAGGAACGCGTTGATACCATCGGCGGCGGAGTTAGGACCACGGCTCACCTCGATCCGTTCTATGTTTTCCAGGGCCACCGGCATGGTAATCCAGTCAACGTCTGCCAGGCTGACCCGATAGGCCGTCCGGCCATCGATCTGAACCTGCAGACGTCGTTGCTCGTACTGGGATGTTCCGTGATAGGTTGCGACCGGGTTGTTGCTGCCATATGCACCAACGACCATGCCGGGAACCAGACGGAAGGCTTCAACCAGGTTCATGATGCCCAGATCGCGAATCATGTCGCCGGTGAGGATGGTGGTCGTGCCGGGCACCCGAAGTTTTGACTGTCGTAATCGTGTTGTTGTCAGAACCTCGGGTATTTCGGTTTGCACACCATCAAGGGCGAGCAGGCCGGGCATGAGATCGGATGTGGGGGATTGGCCGAACCCTGTCGACGGTAACAACGCACCGCCAATCAAAGTGGCGCTGAGGCAGGTCACAAAGGGGCGGCCCTTTTTCATTCCTGCCGTTTTTGTCGCTTGATGCATGGTTGACGTTCTATAATCTGCCGAGAAAAAAGTTGGTATTGTTATAGTGTGATTGGTGCCTATCGTAGGGGACGTGGGGCATTTTGTCTCTCAAAAATGTAATGAATGTCAGGCCCGGGAGTTGCAGCTGTATGAATTGTTGGGAAATCCTTGGAATTGAGCCCACCGGCGATCGCCAGCGGATCCAGGACGCGTATGAGCAACAGCTAAAATTTGCCTCTGATGACGAGGCCCGGCGCCTTGAGCAGGCGTTTCGGGAGGCGGTGGGTGATGCCCCGGAGCCACCGGGGGAGGAGCCGGTAGCCGTTCGGCTGCAGGAGCAGGGCCGGGCCGGGGGTGAGGGAACTGATCGTCCACTTGATGCCAACGACGGCCAGGTTGTCCGTGAGGTGGTTATCCAGATCAAGGCGCTGCTGAACGACTCCTCCCGGAGCAGGGACGTCGGTATCTGGAAGGCGATTCTTAATGAACCGCCAGCGGATCAGAAGCCACTGCGCCGGGAGATTGGCCGGCAACTTGAGCCGCAGTTGCGCCCAATGGCTGAAAACGGCACGTTTCCCGCTCCTGTCGCCCAGTTTCTCGGGGACTGGTTTAACTGGTTCAGCGTTGAGCAGGTTCGGGATTTGCCGGATGAGCGCAATTACCCAGAACGGGAGATGGCGGAAGCGCAGGACGATGAGCCTCCCCAGATGGTCAATTTCTGGCCTGCGATCATTGGCTGGATTGTGGGCCTGGTCATTCTTGCCGCGCTCTTTGGCGGAATGGGGGGCGGTTAAAGCCGCCACCCCGGTTATTCCGCTTTTTCTGCATTGGCCTGTTCAATCTTCTCCCGGTATTTCTGCGCAAGGATTGCCCCGACGATCACCTGGATCTGGTTGTAGCACATGATCGGCAAAACGATCATCCCGAAGCCCGGGTGGCCGGAGAACAGTACCTTCGCCATGGGCAACCCTGATGCCAGGCTCTTCTTGGAACCGCAGAACACGACAGCTGCCTCGTCTTCGAGGCTGAAGCCGAATCGCCGCACCAGAAACCTGGCAAACACTATAAACAGCAAGAGCAAACCCAGGCACAACGCGATAGCGAACAGGATCGCCTGCAACGGCAGTTTCTGCCACAGGCCGCTTTCCACCGAGAAGGAAAAGGCCGAGTAGACAATCAACCAGATTACACACTTGTCGTAGCGTGCCATCAGGCTTTCATTTCGCGCCAGGTAACCGCCCAGCCAGGGCCGCATGGCGTGGCCAACCGTGAAGGGGAGTAGTAGTTGCAGGATAATGTCTTTCAGCGCTTCGGCCACTGAAAAGTCTCCGCCCCCTGAGGTGCTCACCAGCAGCAGAAGCAGGAAGGGTGTCAGCATCATGCCGAAGACATTGGAGGCGGCGGCGCTGCAGATGGCCGCAGGTACGTTGCCCCGGGCCATGGCCGTGTAGGCGATGGAGGAGGAGACCGCTGATGGCAGTACACCCAGGTACAGGAACCCCAGGCCCAGATCTTTCGGCATCCAGGTTGGCACAATGTCGCTCAGGCCGTTGATGGGCAACACCGCCAGCGGGAAGAAAATGAACGTGAGCGATGTGATCAGAATGTGCAGGCGCCAATGGGTGGCCCCGGAAACAATCTGCTCCCGGGACAGGGCGGCACCGTGGAAGAAGAAGAGCAGGGCGACCGCTACCGTGCCGGCGGTCGCCAGCATGTCTCCGGCCTGGCCCGTAGCGGGCAGAAACGTTGCCAGAACGATGGCGCCGAGCAGGAGCAGGGTGAAGGTATCAATCCTGAACCTCATATTTCAGGACTCCTGCCGCTTGAGCGCCTGAAGGCTGGGTTTCAATAATTCCCTGGCAAGGTTCTCCGCCCTGGTTTCATCCTGCCGGCGGACCGCGGCCAGCAGAAGTTCATGATCTTCCTGGGACGGCTCTGGCAGGTCGGTATTGGTTTCGGTCTGCTCGATGGTCTGGCTGACGGCGTGGGAGAAGTAATTGTACAGCTCAGCCAGTGCCGGGTTATGGGAGGCCGCCACCAGGGCGTGGTGGAAGGCTTCATCATGGCGGATGCGGCTTTGCAGATCCTCACCGGCTTTGGCCCGCGCATCGAGGGCGCTGGTCATGTTCCGCAGATCCTGGTCTGTGCGCCTTGCCGCAGCCAGCTTGGCGGCTTCGGTTTCCAGCATAATGCGCACTTCCAGCTGATCCGCCAGTTGGGTACGGGTGATCCTGCGGAGTGTTTCGCCGGCGTCCCGGGTGGCGCGCACGTAGGTGCCATCTCCCTGCCGGGTTTCCAGCATCCCCACATGCACCAACACCCGAACCGCTTCGCGGACAGTGTTCCGGCCTACCCCGAGAGCGTCTGATAACTCCGATTCCACCGGCAGACGATCGCCAACATCCCAGTCGCCTTTTTCGATGGCATTTCGGAGGCTTTCTATCGCGGTTTCCACAAGCGAGCCTTTGCGGATACGTTCTAGCATGTGTCTATCATCCCTCAAACCTATGACCCAATCATCCTATGAATTAGCGAAGGCTTCAAGTATTGATGAAGGATTTGCCTCAGTCAGATGGCTGAGAGGGATAAATAAACTGATAGTCCGCAGTGTCCACCCGTCGTGTCGCGAAACGATAGGTGAAGGTAAACCCCGGCCAGTTAATGGTATTCCGGCCATTAGCATCAAGGTACCAGGAAGTACACCCGGAACTCCAGACAGTGTCTTCAAGCCCGTCCTGGACGACATGGGTAAACCGGTCCTGCCTGTCCTGGCGAACGTCCATGGCGGAGCCGGGGTATTTTCCGAGCGCATCCAGGCAACCGAGGACATAACGGAACTGGGACTCCAGCATGTACAGAATGGAGTTGTGGGCCAGGTTGGTGTTGGGGCCATACAGCATGAACAGATTGGGAAAGCCGCTGACGGTGATGCCTTTGAAGGCGGCTGCGCCGTTCTGCCAGGCCTCGTTCAGGGTCTTCCCGCTCCGGCCGGTTATCCGCATGGGGGAGAGAAACTCCGAGGCCCGGAAACCGGTCCCGCAGATGATGGCATCCACCGGGTGGTGGCTGTCTCGGGTAACTACACCGGTCTCATCAATATGGTCAATGGGGTCGGTAATCAGATTCACATTTGGCCGGTTAATGGCCGGGTACCAATCGTTGGAAATCAGAATGCGCTTACAGCCGATTTTGTAATCGGGGATGATACGGTGCAGCTTTGCCGGGTCGGTGACCTGCTTTCTGGCTTCTCGTTTTGCCTGGTTGGCATGGAACTCCAGCAATCCGCTGAATTTGGTGAATGCCAGGGCCCGGCTTTCGTTTTTCCAGTAGATCAGATAGCGGTAGACCCGGTCCCAGGCCGGGACTTTCTGGAACAAGGCCTGCTCCCAGGGTTTGAAGGGGCGGTCCGGCTTGGGCAGCACCCAGGCGGCAGAGCGCTGGAACAGGTCCAGCTGTTTTACCTTTGGGGCAATCTCCGGCACAAACTGGATGGCACTCGCGCCAGTACCGATAACCGCTACCCGCTTACCCGTCAGATCATAGCCGTGATCCCAGCGGGCTGAATGAAACAGCTTGCCTTTGAAGCGCTCCAGGCCATCGAGCTTTGGCCAGGCGGGCTGATTCAACTGGCCTGTTGCCGTGATCAGCACGCTTGCGGTCAGTTGCTCGCCGGTGGCCAGAGTAACGGTCCATTGATTGTTGTTGTCATCAAAAGCCGCCTCCTGCACTTCCGAATTAAAACGGATGTGGTCGGCCAGCCGGTATTTGGCGACACAGTGTTCCATGTACCCGAGGATTTCCCGTTGCAGGCCAAATTTTCTGGACCAGTCGTGCTTGGGTTCAAACGAGTAGGAGTAGAAGTGGGACTGGACATCGCAGGCTGCGCCAGGGTAGGTATTGTCGCGCCAGGTGCCACCCACCCGGTCGGCTTTTTCCAGCAGTGTCAGGTTGGTGTAGCCCGCCAGCTTCAGTTTTATGGCTATTCCGAGGCCGCCGAAACCGGCGCCAATGATCAGAATGGATGGGCGTTCACGTTCGCTGGGCGGGGTCATGGAAGGCTGTCCGTCATTATTGTTGTGCTCGTTCGGGATCAGTATACGGTTCTACAGCACCCCGATGGATGACTTTTTTGGCCAGACTGGCTAGTCAGAATGATCAACCGTGGGCTGGGCGAGAAAATTATCAGAGGTCTGCGAAAGCAGCGCCCGCAGCGCTGGAGTCTCGAACTGGCGCCGGATGCTGATGGCGTAGAATTCCTCGAAGACGCCGGGCAGGGCGCCGTAATCCGACAGGGCCCCGCTTTTAAGTTCGTCCCGCACCACCACCGGCGGCATGATGGCAAAGTGCCCGGTGTCCCGTGTCAGCAGTCGCATCATGGCCATGTCGTCCACTTCCGCGGCAATGTGCGGGCGGAGCCTGTGGTATTCGCAGAGCTGATCAAAAGCCTGGCGTATGTTGTTGTCCGGTCCCGGAACAATCAGGCTCCGGTTCCTGAGCATCTCAGGGAACTCTCTTTGCACCTCCAGGCCCGTCGGGCCAATGATGCTTACCGGCTGTTTGGCGATCAGACGGGAGCGCCAGGGGTTCTGCTCATCCCCCTGTACTGTCTGATTGGAAAGAATCAGGTCCAGTCGATGGGCCGACAGACGCCGCAGCAATTCATCAATGTGGCTGCTTTGCAGGCTAAGCTCCAGATCCTCCCGGTTCAGCAAGGGTTGCAGAAAACCCTCCTGAAAGTTCCGTGACAGGGTCGCGACGGCGCCAATGCGGAGGATTTCCCGGTTCGGTTGCGCGCCTGAGGCAAACAGGGCCGACAGTTCCTCACCTTGCCGGAAGATTTCTTCGGCATAGGAGAAAGCCATGCGTCCCGCCTCGGACAGCTTTAGCCGGCGCCCCTCCCGAATGAACAGGTCATGGCCGAGGCTTTCCTCCAGTTTCCGGATCTGCCCTGAAAGAGCGGACTGGGAAATATGCAGGGAGTCTGCCGCCCGGGTGAGATGGCCGGTGCGGGCAACCTTCCAGAAATAATACAGGTGGTGGTAATTGAGCTTCATTGCCGACCGTTCTCAAAAACAGAATGAATTAATAAGTATAAACCATTTTTTATATCGGTCTGGCAAGGGCAAAGTACTCCCGAAAGGTTCCGCCAAACAGAAGGTTTGTCCCTATGAATCCAATCGCTGAATTTTCTTCGTTACTGGTACTGGCCATCTGGCTGATGCTGCCGGTGGCCCTTTTTGCGCTGGCCGGATTGAGCGGCTGGCTGAAAAGCCCCCTGAAGCGGAATCACTGCTGGCGCATTGCCGGCTGGCTGATGGTGCTCTCAATGGCCGCGTCTTTACTGGTTGCCACTTTGCTTATCATCCAGTCCGTGGTCGTTGGCGACAGCAACACACTGGCTACCCTCGGCAGTCGCTTTGGCTTGTACCCGGATGGTATCGCCGTCTGGATGGCTCTGATGGTGGCGTTCGTTGGGTGGGTGATTCTGCGGTTTGCGCACAATTATCTCAGCCAGGATCCCGGCCGTGATCGCTTCCTTCCCTGGTTCCTGGTTACGATCGCTTCGGTTCTGGTTCTGGTTTTCACCAATAACCTGCTGATTCTGGCAGGCGTCTGGATTGGTGTCAGCCTGGCCCTGCACCACCTTCTTACGCTTTACCAGGACCGGCCACAGGCGCGAATGGCAGCGGTTCAGAAGTTTATCGTCAGCCGCGCCGGAGACGTGCTGGTGATTTCGGGTGTGGTGTTGCTGTATCTCCACTACGGCACCTTTTACCTGCCAGAGATGGTGGCGAGCGAGACCGCCCGTGCAGGTGGTTCGCCGGAGCTGACCATGGCCTCGGTGGCCCTGGCTCTGGCGGCCATTCTCAAGTGTGCCCAGATCCCCTTCCATGGCTGGCTTATCCGGGTGATGGAGGCGCCGACGCCGGTTTCTGCACTGTTGCATGCCGGCGTGATCAACCTCGGCGGATTTCTGTGGCTGCGTTTGTTCCCGGTCTTCGACGGATTCACCGCCGGACACCTGATACTGCTGGTGATTGGCGGCCTCACAGCGGTCGTTGCGGCGCTCATCATGATGACCCAACACTCCGTGAAGCATGCTCTGGCCTGGTCCACCTGTGCGCAGATGGGGTTCATGCTGTTTGAAATCGGCATGGGAGCCTACACGCTGGCGCTGCTGCATCTGTTGGCTCACTCGCTTTATAAGGCCCACTCCTTCCTGGCCTCCGGGCGCACGGTGGTGGTGTCGGCGGCGGGTGGCTTTGCCGAGCCTCCAGTGGCCAGCCGGATGCTCTGGGCGGGCTCAACCGGGCTGGTCGCAACTCTGATTCTGTTCCAGGCTCCGTGGATTGTTGAGCACAACCCGGTTTTCGGGGCGCTGCTGGTGCTTGCAGTCGCCGCCGCGGCCATGGGTATACCGGCCGGCGCAACCGCTTCAGTAAAATTCAAACTGGCAGGCATGTCGGTGTTGCTGGTTCCGGTCTATTCACTGCTGCATACGCTGGTGGGGCCGGCGGTGCCCGTGCATGAGGGTTTTGCCGTTCCTCCGGTCGGTTACGCACTGGGGGCGGCAATGGTCGCGTTGCTGGCCCTATGTTCGCTGCTGATTGTTCTGGGCGCCCGTTTCCGGGCAACCCGGGTGCTCGGCGCCCACTTCCGGCAGGGGCTCTATCTCGACCTGCCGTTTGACCGGCTGACTCGTCAGCTGGCGGCCGAAGCGCTGAGGGTGCCGTCAATGTTTCGTAGAGTTCCCCATCATCCGTTCAGACTGGAGGAAAGATCATGACCAATTTATCGGTGTCGGTGCCGGAGTTGCAGGTAATGGATGATGGTTGGCGCGACTCTTTCCGCAAGGCCTGTAACCTGATTGCGCCGGTGTGGCCGCTGGATCAGTGGATTGCGGTCAACCCGTTCTGGGGCCTGAGGCATAGTACGGCGGCGAGAGCAGACCAGCTTCTGCAGGAGCGTGGCGGGATCAACATGCTGATGCCCCCGGAGTATTACCGGGAGGCTTGGGACGGCGGCCGGATCCGGGAAGAGGATCTCAGGGCGAGTATCGAGGAGTTTGACGGCGAGCAGTGTCTTGCGGATTATCTGGACTGGCCTGGCCGTCCATCAAACACCTCTGCTCCCGGACAGGGCTCGATTCTTGGTACGTTTTCCGGAGGTCCGGCAAACTCCGCAGGCAATGGTGAAGAGAACCTGGCTGAGGTGGTTTGTGATCAGGTTTCGAAAACCTGTGGCGCTTTTTTTGACCAGCGCCAGGGCCGTTGGTCTGCGACCAGAGGCGAATATGACACGGGTTTGTTCGGGTTCTGGCTCGAGTCGGTTCGCGAGGATCGTTCCCTGGATTTCAGAACCGGTCTGGCGGGTGCCCGGGCGTTTTTCAACGCCGTGCCGGATACCATGGATGAGGCGATTGAAGAATCGATCAAGGCTATCAGGGTTTCTGGTCAGGAGCTTGAGGCCCTGCTCCACAGTCTGTTGCTTCGGGTAAACGGCTGGGCCTCCTGGTGCCGTGGAGAGGACTGGCGCGCTGGCCTTGAGGGCGCATCGTCTGATCGCTGCGCAGAACTGCTGGCCATCATGCTGGTCTGGGAGTCCCTCGGCGCTGGCTTTGCCTCGCCCGCCCAAAAAGCCCAATGGCAGAAACAGAGAGCGCGGGCACGCCGTGCCGGCGACCGGAACGATCGGAACAGGCTCTGGGTGTGGCAGCGTGCGTTTGAGCTCGGTTATCAGCGCACGCTTTGGCAGGCGCTTGGATTCGGGCATCAGACCGAGCCGGTTTCGGTTCCAGACAACGAGACGCTGGAAGCCCAGGCTGTCTTCTGTATTGATGTCCGGTCTGAAGTGATGCGCCGACACCTGGAAGAGGTCTGTCCCGGCGTTCAGACGCTGGGTTTCGCGGGCTTTTTCGGAATGCCCATTGCGCACCAGCAGCACGGGCCTTTCGCGCCGGTCCGGCGCCTGCCGGGGCTATTGTCAGCGCCATACCGTTTAATCGATACCAAGGGCAGCTTGCGGGAAGACTTCGCTGAAAACAGGGCATTGGATCAGAAGGAAATTGCCCGGGAATCGGTGAGAAAGGCGAAATACAGCAGTCTCTCCACATTCACTATGGTGGAAACAACCGGGCTTGCGTGGGCCTGGAAATTGCTGAAGGACAGCTTGAAGCGTGGCCAGCACAGCAATACTGAACATTGTATTGAAGGGCGACTGGTTCATAACCATGGCGGTGATCCCCTTTCCGATGCGGAAAAGGTAACGCTGGCAGAAAACATGCTCCGGGGCATGTCGTTAACCGGCAGCTTTGCGCCCTTGCTGGTGTTTGTTGGCCATGGCAGTCATACCGATAACAATCCGAATCAGGCCGGACTGGATTGCGGCGCCTGCGGCGGCCAGAGTGGCGGCGTCAACGCGCGCCTTGCCGCCCGCCTGATCAACGAGCCCGAAATCCGGGCAGGGCTGGCCGCCCGGGGTATAAGAATCCCCGACTATACCTGGGCCGTGGCTGCCGAGCATTGCACGGCCACTGACAAGGTGACCATTGCCGATCACCACCTGATTCCGGATTCCCACGTTCATAAGCTGGCGGATTTACAGGCGGGTTTTGAGGAGGCTGGCGTTCGGGTTCGCAAGGAGCGGGCAACGCCACTGAAACTGAATGGGTTGGGGGATGACCAGCTGAAAGAAGCCATGGAGAAAAGGACCAGAGACTGGTCAGAGGTGCGTCCGGAGTGGGGGTTGGCCAACAATGCAGCCATCATCTTTGCCAAGCGGACAAGAACCCGCGGAAGGAATCTTTCCGGCCGGGTATTTCTGCACGATTACGATCCCGCCCTGGATGCCGATGGCAGCCTGCTGGAAGGGCTGCTTGCCGCTCCGATGATCGTAGCCAACTGGATTAACCTCCAGTACTTTGCTTCGGTAACGGTTCCGGAAGTCTACGGCTCAGGGAACAAGCTGCTTCATTCGGTCGTTGGTGGCAATGTGGGGGTGGTTGAAGGCAATGGGTCGCATCTTAGGATCGGCCTGCCTCTGCAATCGGTGCACGACGGAACCTACTGGCGCCACGAACCGGTTCGGCTGACGGTGCTGATTGACGCTCCGGCACAGCGGATAGAGTCGGTGATTCGTTGCCAGCCAGACGTGGCGGCCCTGGTGCAGAATCAGTGGGTCTGCCTGTGCCGGATGTCTGAGAATGGGGCAGAGCGTTACGATAAGGGGCAGTGGAAAAGCATAGCGTGAGGCAGGGCGGCCTTTACCTGCCGGCCGCCCTTGGCTCTTATTCCTGCTCCGCGTTAAGAAGATCCGGTTTTTTGAGCGATTTCTGAAACAGATCCTTTTCTTCAGCGATGGCCATGGCGCAGCGTTCAGCCAGGTCATCGCCAAGCCCTTCAACCTTACGGCTGAGAAATACCTGAATTTCTTCGGCCAGCTCCAGAACCTTATCCCGGGCATCGGCTTCGGCTTTTGAGGTGAACAGCATCGTGTCAGGATTTTTCAGTGCCATATCCAGGCCGTCCCTATCGGAAAAGTAGACTGCTTGTACTGCCATGGTCATTCCTCGCAGTGAGCGTTAGTAGTACTGTATAAAAACACAGTCTATCCGACAGGGGGTCGCCAACACAATGGCAATCGGGCTTCAGCAATTGCCGAAGCCCGGAAAGACAGGGTACGGGAAGGGAAAATCAGTATCTCAGTAGTGCGGAACCCCAGGTGAATCCGCCACCGAAGGCCTCCAGCAGGATCACCTCATTGCGCTTGATTCGCCCGTCGCGCACGGCAACATCCAGGGCAAGGGGGATCGAAGCCGCAGAGGTGTTGCCATGCTGGCCAACAGTAACAACAACCTGGTCCATGGACATATTCAGTTTTCTGGCAGTAGCCGAGATGATTCGAAGATTGGCCTGGTGGGGCACCAGCCAGTCAATATCCGATTTCTGCATCTGATTGGCTTCGAGGGTTTCGTCGACAATCTTGCCGAGCGTGTTCACCGCCACCTTGAACACTTCGTTGCCCTTCATCTCCACAAACGCGCGCCCGGCTTTCACCTGATCATAACCATCCGCAATACCGCAGGGCACATGAAGTAACTCTTCATATTGGCCATCGGCGTGGATGTGCGTGGAGAGAATGCCGGTTTCGTCATCGGCTTCCAGGATCACCGCACCGGCACCGTCCCCGAAGAGTACACAGGTGCCACGGTCTTCCCAGTTGATGATGCGGGAGAATACCTCAGCCCCGATGACGAGCGCCTTCTTGCTGCTGCCGGTTTTGATGAATTTTTCCGCAGTTGCCAATGCGTAGACAAAACCGCTGCAGACTGCCTGAATATCGAAAGCGGGGCAGCCATGGATTCCCAGCCGGGCCTGAAGAATGCAGGCGGAGCTCGGGAAAATCTTGTCCGGGGTGGAGGTGGCGAACACAATCAGATCAATGTCTTCAGCGTTAATGCCAGCGGCGTCAATGGCGTTCCTCGCAGCTTGCTCGGCCAGGTCGACCGTGGTCTGTCCCTCAATGGCAATATGCCGTTGCTCGATTCCTGTGCGCTCGCGAATCCACTGGTCTGTGGTGTCGACCATTTTCTCAAGGTCTTTATTGGTAACGATATTGTCTGGCAGGTAAGAGCCGGTGCCGGTAATTCGTGCAAAGGTCATTCGCGAGTGTCCCGAGGCGTAACTGGTTTAACGTTCTTCCATGCTATACCCATGTAACGTCGTGCGTAATTAGCGATTTGTCAAAGAAGCCCGGAAACTGGCAGGCTCGTCTATGCTGAAGGTGATCACCTTTGATCGACACGATGCATAACTCTGCACAGAAGAGGAGAGCAAGACGATGGGCATTTCCAGCCATGAGCTTCACAAAGAATTTCCCCAGTACAGTGACCTTATTGATGAGCTCAAGAGCAACGACCCGAGGTTCGATGAAAAATTCCGGGAATACGCGGAGCTGGATCAGGAGATAGAGGGGTTGGAAAAGAGGGATGCGCCTATTAGTGACGACAAATTGCATCGCATGAAACAGAAGCGCGCCCGGCTTAAGGATAATCTTTACCAGGCGCTGGTTTCAAACGACAAGGCATCATGAAAACGTAATGAATGTGTAGCCTGAATTTAACGGAAAAACGCTGAGAGCCCCTGTGTGTAGGGGTTTCCAAGTATTTAGAAAACTCCTCGTCAACCCTAAAATAGGATCCTAATTAAACAAGGTCCCGGTTTTGAATGACCGACATTTTGTCGTTGACTCAGGAGTTTTAAAATGAAAAGCGCAGCTTCTCTTTACAAAGGCTGGCGGATGAAGCGCAACTTCGTCCGCCTGGTTATGACAATGGATCGCCGGTTGCTGAACGACGTCGGGTTTTCACCCGAACTGGTTGAACAGAAACTGAGCACGCCTTTCTGGAAATTCTGATCCGGAAGAACTGACCGGCAATTGCACCGGTAATCTCCTGAGCTGGTGAGAAAATCACCAGTTCAGCGTTTTCGGAATGTGGCAAAAATAAAATATACCATTGTTCTTAAAGTGTTTTTATCTCGAAAAAATATAAGAAAGTTGATTTGTATCTGTATATTCCCTGAACGGATCAGTCTATAGTCTGGCTACCTCCAGAACCCCAACGGTTCACCCAGAAAGGAGAGCTCGACGATGATCCAGGAATTCCTGCAAAGCACCTTGCCTTTAGACTCTTCCGTTACCCTCAAACGTTCTGAGATTGATCCTGATAGTGAACTTGCAGCTGTCCGCAGCGAGGCCTTTGAAATCGTTTCTGATGCCGGCGAAACCGTAGGCTTCGTGAAAGCCTGGGAAGAGGATCCAAGCTTCCGAGGCTACGTTCATTTTGATTCGGATGGCAACGTGGTCGACTGGAAGGTTTTCAGCCGCCGGGCTCAGGGCTGACGGTTACACCAGCCAGCCAAAGAAGAAATCAAACAACGCACTGAAGAATCCGCCACCGGTACTACGCCGGGGTTCGTTCTCAGGCTGATTCGTTGCAGCAGGGTTGCCAGTGCCGGCGGTTTGTTCTGTGACTGTAACTTCGGTTTCAGGCTCAAGGGGGGCGGTACTTGTTGGCTCTGCTGGCAGCTGTGCTAATGGACCGTCTGCCTCAACGGCCACTACTGCAACAGCGGTAACAGGTTTTTGATTTGCCGATGGTACGGAGTCAACGATTTCGGTCTCGGATTCCGGGGCTGGCGCAGTTTCACTGGACGACTCGGATACGACCCCCAAAACGGCCGGGGAGGACGAGGATGGAGCTTCAGAAGGAGTTGAGGTTCCGTTTTTAACTAATTGACTATAAATGGTTTTGTTATCAGAATCATCAATAGCTTCTGGTGGCTTGCTTGCAGATGCCTCAGCGCTTGCAGGAGGTTCTTCAGTTCCCGTTTCCCGGGGGGCCTCGATCAACGGTGCAGATGGCTCGGGCTTTGGCTCCGTTCGCGGCACCATTTTCGCCACAGCTTGAGGCCGTAACCGCAGGTTCAGTTCCGGTAAACCCAGTGCAGCCACAGCGTCTTCACGGCTGGCGACAGCATTGCTGCTGACTGTTGCCTTGGCGGTGGTATTTACACCCAGCGCCTTCAGGGTTTGCGAATCCAGGTCACCGCTGGTGGGAAGGCCGCTTTTGTCCTGATAGTTCCGGACAGCGGCCCGCAACTTGTTGTCATACCAGCCGTCCGCACGCCCGATGTCATAGCCGGCGCCGTAAAGGGCATTTTCCGCTGAAAAAATAACATTTACCGGACTTGCCCCGTGGGCAGCACTGAAGCCCATGGCCGCGGTGAACAGGACGGCGGCCTGAGTGCGAAAGCCAGGAACCTGGCAATGGCGTGAGCGTTTCATGGCGAAATCCCTCTGGGCTGTTCCGTATACGTTTACATTTCGTAACGTGAGCCCTGAAAGTATCAGCAATAACCGGGACCGCCTATGACGCAGTTAACAACCGGAATAATTAGCTGACGTGAAACCGGCGAACGAGGCTGTCCATTTCTTCGGCCATACCTGCAAGCGCCTTGCTGGAATCGTTTACGTGAGAAATGTCTCCAGTCAGTTCGTCGATGGCACCACTGCTGGCCTCGACATTCTGAGTCATTTCCGCGGCGGTCGCCCGTTGTTGTTCGGTGGCACTCGCAATCTGTGTGGTCATGTCCACAATCCGGTTCACTGCGGCCAGAATGTCCGAAAGCGCCGTGCCGGACCTGCCGGCCTCTTCGCTGGCCTCTCCGGCCATCTGTCTGGCCTTGCTCATATCAACCACGGCCCCCGCGGCGCCACTCTGGAGATTGGAAACAATCCGCTCAATATCGACCGTTGAATCCTGAACCCGCCTGGCGAGCCCGCGGACTTCATCAGCAACCACAGCGAAGCCCCGGCCGGCTTCACCCGCCCGGGCTGCTTCAATGGCCGCGTTCAGGGCCAGGAGGTTGGTTTGCCCGGCGATGCTCTGTATCACTTCGAGGACACCACCGATTTCACCAGACTCCTGTTCCAGACGTTGAATGCGTTTGGAACCCTCCTGGACCTGTTCCGCAAGCCGGGTTACCGACTGGATTGCATTGGTCACGGTTGCCTGTCCGGAATCGGCCAGCCGCGCGGCCTGCCGGGCGGATTCGTCCGTGTCGTTGGTATTTGAAGCGATCTCATCGGATGTGGAAACCATTTCCTGCATCGCCGCCGATACCTGGGTAATCTGGTCTCTCTGCTGCCCGGAGCTTTTTGTCGTCCTCTCTGTAATGCCGGACAGGGACTCGGATTCGCTGGTCAACCCCCGGGATGCCGTGGCAATCCTTGAGATGATGTCCTCGAGGGTTTCGAGAAACGAATTGACGGCTGATATGAAGTCCCCGATTTCATCCGGGCGCCCTTTGGTGAGTCGGGTTGAGACATTGCCGCGATTGTTGCCAATGTCTTCCAGGTATCCGAGGATTTCCGCGCGAGCGCGTTTCACGCTAATGGCCATCATCCGGCTAAAGAGGAAGGCAACCACCAGTCCCAACAATACAGAGGTTGCGAAGGCGGCCATAGTCAGGCGCAGAGCAGTGTCGGTTTCTGATTCCGCCTCATCGGCCACGGCTTCCAGCGCAACAAAAACCTTTTGTTCGAGCTCCCTCGCCAGTTGCGTAATTTGCGGGCCCAGAACATCGAGTTGTTCTGTTTTGGTTCGGTTCATGGCGCTTTGATGAAGCAAAAGATTGTTCACTGAGGCTTGATATTTCTCCAGCGCCTCAATGGCCGTATCGAGGTATTGGCGTATGAAATCGGGCACGGCATCCATATCGAGAAAGGAAAGGGCGTCCGATACATCCTCCATGGCATAACCCAGTGCTTTCTCGGAGGTTTCAGTGCCATCCGAAAAATATCGCTGGGTTGCCATTCGCATCAGGAGCGTGTCGTGGATCAGCTGCTCAAGCGTGACCCGGAGTGGGCTGTCCGGTTCCCGGTTGGTGATGCCGTCAATAGCCCTGCGCAATGCTTTGGAAGCGGCAGGGCCATACTGGTCCAGTTCTTCGGCAACAATTCGCTGAACTTGCTGTTTGGCGGGGACCAACTCCTCTTCGAAGATACCAACGTACCGGGAGGTGGCCTGCTCGATTTCCCTGACCAGCCGGATACGTTCCGGTGCCCGGATGTTTGCCTGAGCATCTGCCAGATCGTTGAAAAATCCAGACTCGAGCTGCTCAAGACGGGACAGGACTTCCTCGTTACCCGTGGCGTAATAGTCGAAAACCCAAAGTCTCAACCGGTAAAGGTTGATGAGAACATCCGTTGCAATCGCCGTCTCGGGGGCAAGGTCCCTGGCGACAGTGCCCATTCGATCATCCAGGCTTCGGAATTCGCGAACACTGTAAAAAGTGACGAGCGCGAACAGCAGCAAGATAAACACCGGTGCAATCAGCAGTTTGCCGCGCACGCCGAGGCGACGCTCAATAGATTCAACAATGGTGGCAGTCACTGTACAACCTCTTCCAAAGTGCTAGATATCTCAGTTAACGACCGAACGGGAATTGTCTGGAGTGAATCGTGACGATTTAGTCAACAAAGTTCGCTTGGCTGGCGATCAGTGGCGACAAATCCAGGTTCCAGTGTTTCAGTCCACTTTCGCTGTACACGTAGTGGCCACTCAGGGATTTCAGCTGGGGTATGCGATTGGGTTTAACCCCGTTCAGTATCAGGGAGGCGAGGCGAGCTGCGGTCAGGCCTTCCTGATGGGCTGAAATGGTGAATCCCCCGATGCTTTGTTCCTTGCCGATGAAAATATCCCAGAATGAAAAGATCGGAATTCGGGTGCGGGTAAATGCCTCAGTCATGAGCTCTTTTGGGGTGATGTAGTTATCGGCTTCATCGCGAATGGTGTGGTGCGTGCCGACCACAATAGCGTCGTAGGTTTCGTGTGCATTGAAAACGCTTTGCAACCAGGTGTCCTTGTCATTGGTAAGCACAATGTCCAGTTGCGAGCCGTAAAGGGTGGCTTGTCTTTTGTCACCGAAGTATTCGTTTACGGCATTGCGCATGGTTGGTGAATCATCCATCAACACCAGGAAACGATCCTTCTGGCTGAGTACTTTTCTCAGATGGCGGATGCTTTCCGCGAAGAAGGGCCGCTCCAGTATGCCGGTGACCAGAGGGTGCTCAAGAGCAGGGTGCTGCACGGGCCCTCCGTTCACACCTAGTGTACCTTAACAAAAGTTCATCGAGTAATTGGCATTAAAGGCTATAATTGCAGAAAATGTTGATGGAGCTACTGCAATGGGCCGACCCGTTATACCTTTGAAGATGACAGAGGAAGAGCGCAACGAGCTCAATGCAT
>NZ_JBSXNZ010000076.1:0-45981 GCF_056857895.1 Marinobacter sp. B-21 | reverse complement strand
CGAATTACTTGGTTAACTTTTTAAAGAGCGGTTGAGCCGTGGCTCAATCAAGGAGGCGTATTCTACATCGTTCCGCCACCCTGTCAACCGTTTATTTCGAACAATTTAAATATCAAATTTTCGAATACTTTCAAACAGTTGTCTTTCGAATCCAGAGCCTCCCAACTGGCCTGCCCCTCGAAAGAGATGCGCATTCTACAGACCTGCGCCAAGGTGTCAACGGCGATCCTGAAAAAAATTTCAAAATCGCCGAAACCCGGTTACGCAGTGACCAAAACCCGGGCTATCTTCTTCTTTCCCGCCTGTATGACGCAGTCGTCACCTTTCACGAACACCCGGTCGCCCTCGAATTTCCGGCCATCGACGAAAACCGCCCCACGCCCCAGCACATCGCGGGCGGCAGCACCGTTCTTTACCAGGCCTGCCAAACGCAATACCGAAGCCATTGGCATCCCGGACTGACCTTCAAGTGAAACCTCAATGGTCGGCAGGTTCTCGGGAATCTCCCCAAGAGAAACACGGTTCCCAGCTGACTTGTGCGCCGTCTTTGCAGCCTCTTCACCATGGAAGCGGGTAATAATCTCTTCCGCCAGCAACTTTTTATAATCCTGGGGATTGCCCCCCACCGACACTTCCTTCCGGAACGTCTCCACCTCTGCAAGCGGACGGAAGCTCAGCAGCTCAAAGTAACGCCAGAGAAGATCATCCGGCATCGACAACAGCTTGGTGTACATCTCACCCGGAGAATCATTAACGCCCACATAGTTCCCAAGGGACTTGGACATCTTCTGAACGCCATCAAGCCCCTCCAGAATAGGCATGGTGAGAATCGCCTGGGGAGACTGACCATAATGCTTCTGAAGAATCCGTCCCATCAGCAAGTTGAACTTCTGATCGGTCCCACCCAATTCAACGTCTGCCTCAAGGGCGACCGAATCGTACCCCTGCACCAGGGGATAGAGAAACTCATGGATCGCAATGGCCTGCTCCGCCCGGTAGCGCTTGGTAAAATCATCGCGCTCAAGCATACGGGCAACGGTATACTGTCCCGCCAGCTTGACCATATCGGCCGCGGTCATTTTGCCCATCCATTCGGAGTTGAAAACCACACGGGTTTTCGATGGATCGAGAATCTTGAACACCTGCTCTTTATAGCTGACCGCGTTATCGGCTACCTGTTGCTCTGTCAGAGGGGGCCGGGTGGCACTCTTTCCGGTCGGATCACCAATCATCCCAGTAAAGTCACCGATCAGGAAGATGACCTCGTGACCCAGATCCTGAAACTGACGAAGCTTGTTAATAAGGACGGTGTGTCCAAGGTGAAGATCGGGCGCAGTGGGATCGAAGCCGGCCTTAATCCTGAGAGGACGGCCCTTCCTTAGTTTTTCTACCAACTCACCTTCCGGAATGAGTTCGTCTACTCCGCGCTTGATAATCGCCAACGCTTCATCAGTGCATGCCATGACCAACACGTCCCCAATCTTGATCTTGAAAGATTTCATCGGTTACAGACTTCAACAAAAGAAATCTGTGAGTTACCCGCTCTCCTGCTAGAGTGGTTTGACCAGATTTTGACCAACACCGAAACAAAAGGGCGGCGCATTATAACAACGCTGCCAAAAGAAATCCGGAGGATGGGGCAGTAACCGTAATATTTCACGCTGTCCCGCATGCATTTTATACGGTAATCTGTTGGACTATACTTGAACAGCAGCTTTAATTAGATAGTACAAGCTGCCGGAATACCGATTAAAACGGGTGTGACACGTGCTGAAAATGTTTCCAAAAACACACATTACCATTGCTGCAGCGGCGACTGTGATTGTTACCGCCACTGTTCTGATGAGCCCCAGCAGCAATGTCGAAGCCAAGCGGATGTCCTATTCACTGGATCTGGAGCAGGGAACCGTCGCAAAGACGAACGCTGAACCGGAGCCGTCAGCGCAACCGGGTTCGCTCTCAGTGGACGAACAGCCTGCATCGCCTACGGCAGATTCCACAGAGCAGTCTTCCCAGCAAGTCAGCGTTACCGAGCCTGCAGCCCCGGCCGCGCCGGAACAACCGGAACTGGAGTGGCAAACCTTCGCCATCAAGTCGGGCGACACCCTGTCCTCACTATTCAAGAAAGCTGGATTCAATGACGGCATCATGCTCTCGGTGATCCACGGCGACGGAGAAGCCGAAAAGTTGCAGCGCCTCTACGCCGGTGAAACGATCCGTTTCGCCACAGCTGGTGACGGCGCTCTGGCTTTCGTTGAGCTGCAGCGCAACCTCCTGGAAACCCTGAAAATCAGCAGGGAAGGCGAAAGCTTCACCGGCGAGACGGAAGTTCGCAAACCTGAAGCACGGCCGGCGTTCGCTTCCGGAACAATCGACGGCTCACTTTATCTTGCCGCTCGCGAAGCTGGACTTAATGACCAACTCACTATGGAGTTGGCCGGTATCTTCGGCTGGGAAATCGACTTTGTGTACGACGTCCGCAAGGGCGACCAGTTTGAAGTGGTCTATGAAGAACTTTACCTTGATGGCGAGAAGTTCGATACCGGTCGCATCCTATCTGCCCGATTTGTGAACCGTGGCGAGGAGAACACTGCCCTACTCTACACCGACAGCAATGGCGACAGCGATTATTACAACCCCAACGGCAAAAGCATGCGCAAGGCATTCCTGCGCACGCCGATTAATGCGCGGGTATCCTCGCCGTTCAATCTTCAAAGGCGCCACCCTGTTCTGGATGTGGTTCGTCCTCACGAGGGCACCGACTATGGCGCCCCCCCAGGAACCCCCATCAAGGCAGCCGGCGCAGGTCGTGTGAAGTTTGCAGGATGGAAAGGCGGTTACGGCCGCACGGTTATCCTGAAGCATGGCGACAACATCACCACGCTTTACGCCCATATGAGTCGCCTTGGAAAGGGCATTAAGAATGGCACCCGGGTAAAGCAGGGCGAAACCATCGGCTATGTCGGTTCCTCCGGCATGGTAACCGGGCCACATCTACACTATGAGTTCCGGCTGAACGGCGCTCCGCGCAACTCACGCACTGTGAAATTGCCGGACGCAAAACCTGTACCGTCTTCCGAGATGGCCCGCTTCAAGCAGGTCACCGAACAACGAATCGCACAATTTGATGTTTTCCGCGAGAGCTACCGGCAACTCGCACTGGCTTCAGACGACTGAGCGCTATGGACACCTGGATCGGTTTGATGTCCGGCACCAGCATGGATGGCATTGATGCCGTGCTGGTGTCGTTCCAGGGACAGTCCGCACGAATCCACGCATCTCACACCGCACCCTACCCCGATCAGATCCGGCACAGACTCCTGGCCGCCAGCCAGAATCAGGCAACCCCGGATGAAATCGGCGAACTGGACACTCTCACCGGCACGCTGTTTGCGCAGGCCGCGACAGAGGTGATACGGCACTCCGGCCTCTGTGCATCAGCTATTCGCGCCATTGGCAGTCACGGTCAGACGCTTCGCCATCAACCTTTAGGTGCGGCGCCCTTTACCATCCAGATTGGCAATCCGTCTGTTATTTCTGAAGCCACCGGCATTACCACCGTCGCCGACTTCCGCAGAAGGGACATGGCTGCCGGAGGCCAGGGAGCACCTTTGGTCCCTGCGTTTCACAAGGCCTTTTTCAGTTCAGACACAGAGGATCGCTGCATCCTTAATCTGGGGGGCATTGCGAACATAACCTGGATCCCGGCCGACAGAGGCAGCCCGGTAACCGGTTTCGACACCGGTCCAGCCAACGCGCTGATGGATGCCTGGTGCCTGGCTCAGACCGGGCTTCCTTTTGACAGCGATGGCCACTGGGCCAGGGAAGGCAAAGTGAATCAGGAACTGCTCAGCGATATGCTCTCGGATGCCTATTTTTCGCGGACACCCCCGAAAAGCACCGGCAAGGAGAGGTTCAATCTGGACTGGGTAAAAACGCAGGTAAGTCGCCATCCGGACATCCCGGCCGAGGATATTCAGCGAACCCTGCTGCAACTGACAGTGGAAAGCGTGGCGAATCAATTACCCGAAGCCCGCGATCTCCGGATTTATGTCTGCGGCGGCGGTGCGCGGAATTCGCTACTGATGGCGGAGCTTGAGAAAGCTTTGCCTGAAAGCCGGCTCACGCTGACATCAGACCTGGGGCTGGACCCGCAAATGGTGGAACCGGTGGCATTTGCCTGGCTGGCAAAACAGGCCCTGGAGGGATTACCAGGTAACCTACCTGAGGTGACCGGAGCGTCAGGCCCGCGAATCCTGGGGGCCATCTACCCGGCCTGAGGCCTTCCTGAGTTCAGATGGAGAAGGAACTGCCACACCCGCAGGTTGAGCTGGCATTCGGATTCTGGACGACAAACTGGGAACCCTGAAGACCTTCCTGATAATCGATGGTGGCTCCGACAAGATACTGATAGCTCATCGGATCAACCAACAGATAAACGCCGTCACGCTCGATAACGGTATCTTCTTCATCCTGGCTTTCATCGAACGAGAAACCATACTGAAACCCGGAACAGCCGCCCCCGGTCACGAAGACGCGGAGTTTGAGTTCGGCGTTACCCTCTTCCTCGATTAACTCACGCACCTTGGCAACGGCGCTGTCACTGAAGAACAGCGGTGTGGCCATTTGTTGCTGGACTGCACTCAAGTTCGCCTCCGGATTATTGCTAACAACTCAGGCGATTATGGTATTCCTGACTAAAACAATCAACTATTCGGACTTTCCACCATCGACCGATGCTTCATCAGCCTCGTCCGGCTGGTCAGCACCGTGGGCCTGTTCCTGCTTCTGCCGGGTGGCGGAACCATCCTGTGCAAGCAACCCGACCGGTTCCCGCTGATGGACCAGATTACCGTTAACCGAAGCTCCCATCGCCATTTCGATAAGGTTGTAAAAAACACTCCCATTGATGGACGCTTTTTCCGCCAGTTCAAGATGGGCCGAGGCGTAGACATCACCATTCACCGTACCATTGATGATCACGTGAGGGGCGTTGATATCGCCGGTGACCTCTCCGACCTCCGAGACCCTGAGCACGGCATCGGTCCCTTCATCAGCAACCACCTTGCCGCGAATACGCCCGTCCACATGCAGGCCACCGGAGAAGTGAACATCCCCCTCGATGGTTGTACGGGAGGAAACCAGGGTATCAAAATGGCCGGTAGGCCGGCGTGGCTTCTGCTTTTTCTTGCCAAGCATGTCAGTTCTCCGTTAAATCATCCCAGTTAAAGGTACGCTCGGCCTGCGAGGACTTCCGTCCCTCCGCCTGGGCTACCACCTGAATCTCGATTGGCTCAAATTCTTCCGGCAACGCCAGGGTACCTTCAACATCCTGGAAATACCGGAAACGGAACTTCACCCCGAGATCCTCGATATCCTCAGAAAGATCACGCAGGGCAATCACCTCTTTTTCCTGGTCACGCAGCCCGATGACGTTCACCGCCACCACGCCGGAGATGTAACTTTTGTTATTACCGACCTGGGTCAGTACCAACTTGAAATCGTAGGCACCCTGACTGCGGCTGGGTGTCAGCGTGACGCTGTCGACCTGTAACCCTTTGCTAGTTTCCGAGGGTGCCATGATGTTTTTATAGAAAGTCAGGTCCGATTGCAGTGACGCAATCCGGGTTTCAAGATCAACTATGGTTTTCCGGGCCCGGTTCAGGGCCTGCTCATCAATGGCTCGCCCGCGCTCCAGATTGATCAACTGCTGCCGGGCCTCCCGGTAATCCTTCCGAAGCTTTTCGACTTCGCTCTCCAGCACCTGGTTCGATTCTTCCGCACTGGAGAACCGGAACCCGCCCTGCGCCAGGCCAGTTGCATACCCGGCGATCGCAGCGACTAGGGTGAACACCAGCAGGATTGCTGTTCTGCGCAGGCGGTAACCCGGGCGATGCCGGATTACAACATACTCTTCGGCCGGCTTTCTCTGCTCGCTCACGGTTTGTCCTTCGGCATTACGGCAGAAGCGCCGGAGCCTCAAGCCCCATGGTTTCTTTCAGCCCGAACATGATGTTCATGTTCTGAACCGCCTGCCCGGCGGCGCCTTTCACCAGGTTATCGATGACCGAAGACACAATAACAATGTTGCTTTGCTCCTGCCGATGCAGCGCCATACGGCACTGGTTTGCGCCCCTCACACTCCGGGTTTCCGGATGACTGCCAAAGGGCATGACATCGACAAACGGTTCCGCCTTGTACCGCTCTTCAAACAACGCCTGAAGCCGGTCGAAGTCTGCTGGATCTTTCAGCTCAGCATAGAGAGTTGCTTCGATACCGCGAATCATCGGAATCAGGTGCGGAACAAACGTCACCCCCACGTCACCACCAGCCGCGCCAGACAGCCCCTGACGAATTTCGGGCAGATGGCGATGACCGGAAGCGCCATAGGCCTTGAAGCTCTCGCCAACCTCCCCGTGCAACATGCCGATCTTGCCCTGCCGGCCAGCCCCGCTGGCTCCCGATTTCGCATCTGCGATCAGGCGGGCGGGATCGACCAGGCCCTGCTCAAGCAGTGGCAGAAAGCCCAGCTGAACGGCAGTCGGGTAACAGCCCGGGTTCGCCACCAGTTGCGCTTCGCGGATTTCCTCACGGACCACTTCCGGCAGCCCGTAGACTGCCTTCTCAGCCCATTCCGGGCTTTCGTGGCGCATGCCGTACCAGCTTGCCCAGACATCCAGATCTTTCAGGCGGAAGTCCGCAGAGAGATCAACCACACGCACACCGGCCGCCATCAGTTCCGGCACCATCCTCATGGCGACACCGTGGGGCGTGGCAAAGAACACCAGATCGCATGCTGCCAGTATGCCTGCATCCGGCTCAGAGAACGCGAGGTCATAGTGCCCGCGCAAGTTCGGATACATATCCGCCACAGGCAGGCCGGCTTCCGAGCGGGATGTAATGCAACTGACCGAAACTTCAGGGTGAACCGCGAGGATTCTCAGCAGCTCCACACCGGTATACCCGGTGCCACCAACGATGCCTACTTTAATCACCTTTCTCTCCAGCGACGTCGTATCAGGATTTTGAGGTTTGACGGCGTAGTCTACCATGATAAACCAATGACTTATTGCAGCCCTCAGGGCGACCGTTACAATGTTGTCAGAAACGTTGCCAGAAACCTTCTGGCGGTCCGCCTAAATTCACCGGAACTCCGGCCTCATGCAGAAAATCTGGTACCAGATTACCGAGCACCTGATCCCTGTTTTCCGGCGCAGGCTTTCCGGTGTCGACGCGCTGCCGCAACTGGCCGTTCTTGGCCTGTTATCGGGGCTTATCACTGGCGGTGTCATCCTGGTTTTCCGCCTGGCCATCGAATGGCCCCTGGAGCGCTTTCTTCCGGGAGAGGGCTCTGAGTCGTTTGAGAACCTCGATCTGCTGACCCGCGGCCTGCTTCCTCTTGCAGGGGCTCTCAGCCTCGGTTTGCTGCTCCACCGGCTGTCCACCCATGACCGCAAGGTGGGGGTTGTCCATGTCATGGAGCGCCTGAACTACCACCAGGGCTACATATCCATCCGCAGCGCCATCGTGCAATTCATCTCGGGCGTCGCCACGGTTGTCAGTGGCCAGTCCGCAGGCCGGGAGGGACCGGCGGTGCATCTGGGGGCCGCGTTCTCCAGCCTGATGGGGCAGTGGATGCGGTTGCCGAACAACAGCATCCGGACCCTGGTTGCCTGCGGCTGCGCAGCGGCGATTTCAGCCTCGTTCAATACGCCGATATCCGGTGTCATTTTCGCCATGGAAGTCGTGATGATGGAATACACCATTGCCGGCTTCACTCCTATCATCCTGGCAGCGGTCAGTGCCGCCGTTGTCACCCAGGCGGTGTATGGCTCAGAGCCAGCCTTCAACGTGCCTGCTCTGACGATGAATTCCCTGCTTGAGATTCCCTGGATTCTCGCTATTGCCGTCATTATCGGCATTGCCGCTGCGTTGTTTATTCAGTTAGTGGACACCATGGGCAAACATCACCACCGGCCAGTCCTGTTGCGGATTGTCACCGCAGGTTTGCTGATGGTGCCTTTCGCCATTCTGGTTCCGGAAACCATGGGTATCGGGTACGACACTGTTAACGAAACCATTAATGGTCAGCTGGGATTCTGGCTGCTATTGGGCGCAGGTGTTGCCAAACTGATCATTACATCGTTGTCCATCGGGCTGGGCATGCCAAGTGGCGTCATCGGCCCGACTCTGTTTATGGGTGCAACACTGGGGGGAGCAATGGGGCTGATCGGGGCCCAGATCATGCCGGAGCACGCTTCCTCCGTAGGGGTCTACGCCATACTGGGCATGGGAGCCATGATGGGGGCAGTGCTTCAGGCGCCGCTGGCCGCCCTGATGGCCCTGATGGAACTGACCCATAACGCCAACATCATCCTTCCGGGCATGCTCATCATTACCACCTCAAGCCTGGTGACCAGTGAAGCGTTCGGCAAGAAATCACTGTTCCTTACCATCCTCAAGAATCAGGGCCTGAGCTACCAGAATTCTCCGGTTATCCAGGCCCTGCGCCGGGTATCGGTAGGAGCCATCATGGACCGCAGCATTCTGCGCACAGGGCGACACCTTACTGTCGGGGACGCCCGGAAGGTCCTGAAATCCGAACCCAAGTGGCTGGTTGTTGAGGGCAGTAACGGGCCGACCGCCCTGCTGCCAGCGGTCGACCTCGCCCGCTATCTCGAAGACACCGAAAAGCTGGTTTCCGAAGAAGAAATCGAGCCCCCGGAGTCCATCGATCTGATGGATATTCCCGCCAATCGTCGTGATGTCGCTCCGGTACAATACCAGGCCACCCTTGAGGAGGCCCTGGACGAATTCGAGTCAACCAACGCCGAGGCCCTGTACGTACAACGTCACGTAGCGCCCATGATCCAGCGGGTTTACGGTGTGGTGCTCAAATCCGATATCGAAAGTTATTACCAATACCGACGGAGCTGACGAATGCTGTGGGTCAAAGCCTTCCATATTATTTCACTGGTGTGCTGGTTTGCCGGCATCTTCTATCTGCCCAGGCTGTTCGTCTACCACGCCGCCTGCGAGGATGAACCGGGGCGCGAACGATTCAAGATCATGGAGCGCAAGCTCTATCGGGGCATCACCACGCCCTCAATGATTGCCACGATTGTCTTCGGTGTGTGGCTGATCAGTTACAATGTTTCTGGCTACTTCAGTCAGGGCTGGCTGCATGTGAAGCTGCTTCTGGTCGCTGTGCTGATCGTTTACCATTTCTACTGCGGACATCTTGTCAAAGTCTTCCGGGACGACCGGAACACCCGCAGCCACGTATTCTATCGCTGGTTCAATGAACTGCCGGTCTTTATCCTTCTGGCCGTTGTTATCCTGGCTGTCGTCAAACCCTTCTAAGGAGGTGGGTCATCAAACGCTATAATCGTCCCCAGGTATTGATACTCTCCGGTCTGGACCCCTCTGGCGGCGCCGGTATTCAGGCTGACATCCAGGCGATTACATCACTGGGTTGCCACCCTCTGCCCGTACTAACCTGCCTCACCGTTCAGGACACCCGGAACGTGTACGGCGCTGAAGCCGTCTCTGCTGAGCTGATTCGCAAGCAGCTTCAGTGCATTGCAGACGATGCTCCGATTCATGCGGTGAAAACCGGGGCACTGGGTAACGCTGCGGTGGTGGACGTACTGGTGGAGTTTATGGCCGAACGCCCGGGCCTGCCGCTCATCACCGACCCGGTGATCAAGGCCGCGGGTGGCGGCGATCTGGCCGACGACGAACTGATTGCCGCCATGAAGGAGCGGTTGTTTCCGCTGGCCGAGATGATTACCCCGAACGGGGTCGAACTGGCGTTGCTGGGAGGCAGCGATAATCCCGGCGAGGCAGCCGAACACCTGCTGCAAGGCGGGTGTGAATCGGTTCTTGCAACCGGGGGCCATGGCACCGGCATCCACATCACCAACACGCTTTACAACCATGGCCCGGAGCCCATGCGCTGGGAGATTGAGCGTATTGGCGGAGAGTACCACGGTACCGGCTGCACGCTGGCGGCAGCTATTGCAGCAGGCCGGGCGTCGGGCCTGTCGCCCCGCGCCGCCATCTCCCAGGCCCAGAACTACGTAAACCACGCCATACTGCATGCGCTTGAGGTTGGCAAAGGCCAGCCAGTACCGGACCGGGGCATTCTGTGGGAACGATGAGCAAGGGGCTTCGCCCGGGGCTCTATGCCATTACCGACAGCCAGCTCACCCCGCGTGCCATTCTCATTGAATCCGTTGAAGCGGCACTGCGGGGTGGCGCGGTAATGGTACAATACCGGGAAAAATCCGCGCCCCTGGCCGAGAGAGTCGCTCAGGCCAGAAACCTTCAGGCTGTTTGCCGCAACGCCGGTGTGCCGCTGCTGATCAATGACGATCCGGAACTGGCAAAACGGGTCGGAGCTGCCGGCGTTCACCTGGGACAGACCGACGGCTCACTGGCCGCTGCCCGCCGGTTACTCGGGGAGCAGGCCATCATTGGAGTAACCTGCCATGCCGACCTTGCACTGGCACAGGCCGGGCTGGAGGAAGGTGCCGACTATCTTGCATTCGGGCGCTTTTTCACATCCTCGACCAAACCGGGGGCACCGGCGGCATCGCCGGAGGTGCTCACCGAGGCGAAACGTTTCCGTCGCCCCCTGGCTGCCATTGGCGGAGTAACCACAGAAAACGGCGAATCTCTGATTCGTGCCGGTGCTGACATGCTTGCCGTGGTTGGCGGCCTGTTCGGGGGCAGCCCTGATGACATTGAGCAACGGGCAAAAGCCTTTGAACGACTGTTCGCAAACCATCATCCACTTTTTCACTTCCATGATAACAGGAGCCAAGACACATGACGCACTCCGAAACCCTTTTCGAGCAGGCTCAGAAATACATTCCCGGTGGCGTAAATTCCCCGGTCCGGGCCTTTCGCGGTGTCGGGGGAACACCCATCTTCTTCAACCATGCCCAGGGCGCCTACCTGTATGACGAGGACGGCCAACGCTATATCGACTACATCGGCTCCTGGGGGCCGATGATTCTTGGCCACTCGGACAAGCGCATCAAGGATGCCCTCCATGCCCAGGTTGATCTCGGCATCGGCTATGGCGCGCCAACGGCGCTTGAGACGGAGATGGCCAGGAAGGTCTGCGAACTGGTGCCCTCAATCGATCTGGTCCGCATGGTGAACTCCGGCACCGAGGCAACCATGAGCGCAATCCGACTGGCCCGGGGTTACACCGGCCGGGACAAGATTGTGAAGTTTGAAGGCTGCTACCACGGACACGTGGATTCCCTTCTGGTAAAGGCGGGCTCCGGCGCACTGACCCTCGGCGTGCCGAATTCACCGGGCATCCCGGCCAGCCTGGCCGAACTCACCCTGACGCTGACCTACAACGACATCGATAGTGTCAGAGAGACCTTCAGCAAGATGGGCGACCAGATCGCGGCAATCATCGTGGAGCCGGTTGCCGGCAACATGAATTGCATCCCGCCGGTGCCCGGATTCCTCGAAGGGCTGCGTGAGGTATGCGACGAGCATGGCACGGTGCTGATTTTTGACGAGGTAATGACCGGCTTCCGCGTGTCCCTCGGCGGTGCCCAGGGGCTATATGGCGTGACGCCTGATCTCACGGCCCTGGGCAAGGTGATTGGCGGTGGGCTTCCGGTTGGCGCCTTTGGCGGCAAACGTGAAATCATGGAGCATATCTCACCGCTGGGCCCGGTCTACCAGGCCGGTACCCTGAGCGGAAACCCGCTCGCCATGTGTGCAGGCCTGGCGACTCTGAACGCGATTTCCGAGCCCGGTTTTCACGACCGCCTGACCGAGAAAACCAACGCCGTTTGCCGAGGCCTCAGGGAGGCCGCCGATGCCACCGGCATTCCCCTGACCGTTCAGGGTTCCGGTGCCATGTTTGGTTTCTTCTTCACAGAAGAGCCTTCGGTTACCCGCTTCGACCAGGTGATGGCCTGCGATGTCGAGCGATTCAAGAAGTTCTTCCAAGGCATGCTGAAGGAGGGTGTCTACCTGGCCCCCTCCGCCTTCGAGGCTGGCTTCACCAGCGCTGCGTTGTCAGAACAAGATATTGCCCATACTACCGCGGCGGCCAAGAAGGTCATGGCCACGCTCTGATCCCTGAGACTGCGCTCGCCAGTCAACACACCCCGCAGGTCAGCCCGAGGCTTGTCCTGCGGGGCCATCCATGTGATATGCCTCACACTTCCAGAGTGAACACACCCGGCTTGCCTCCTCTGCCGTTGACTTACCCATGTCACTGATCAAATTATGGGCACATCTCTACCGAGATGCTCTGACGGCATCAACCTAACAAACACAAGAACCAAGTCAGCGCACGGAAGCACTCGATCTGCCTTGAGGCAGATGCAGTATGAGAAAGGAGTCTCTGGAGCAACCCGTTAGGTTGAGCCGCAGTTTGGATAACAAACACAACATCAAACTGTAGGAACGACAATGAAAGCCTGGATTAAAGCAATGGCCCTGGCCCTGACTGTGGCCTGGTCTGCGCCCTCCGCCGCCTGGTGGTGGGACTCTACCCCTTCAGATTACACCGATACCCGTTACCCGGTTGTGCTGGTGCACGGTATGTTCGGTTTTGATTCCATTGCCGGTGTGGATTACTGGTACGGCGTGGCTGAAGATCTCCGCAAATATGGCGCCGATGTTTACACCACCCAGGTTCCGGCTCTTGATAGCACTATTGCCCGTGGTGAAGCCCTGCTGCCTCAGGTTCAGGCGATTGCCGCTGTGCATGGTAAGGTGAACCTGATTGGCCACAGCCATGGCGGGCCAACCGCCCGCTACATCGCCCGGATCCGGCCTGATCTGGTGGCTTCGGTAACCTCGGTGGGCTCCCCCCACAAGGGCTCTCCGGTCGCTGATCTGATCTACGGATCGCCCGCCGAAAGTCTGGCAGCGAGCCTGGGCAATGCCCTTGGTGGCCTTATCGATCTGCTTTCGAGCGGCGGCTACAACCAGGACCTGCGCTCCAGCCTTTACTCCCTGACGACCCAGGGAAGTGCCGAGTTCAACAGCTTCGCCCCTGCCGGTGTTCCGGCGACGGCGTGTGGAGAAGGGGCTTACTCGGCGAACGGCGTTCGCTTCTATTCCTGGGGAGGCACCGGCGTTCTCACCAACGTGCTGGACCCGTCTGACGCCCTGCTCGGCACCACCAGTCTGACCTTCGGTTTCAGCCAGAACGATGGTCTGGTCGGGCGCTGCAGCAATCGGTTCGGCAAGGTTATCCGGGACAACTACTTCATGAACCATCTTGATGAGATTAACCAGGCGCTCGGACTGCACAGCCTGTTCGAAACTGACCCGAAATCCGTTTACAAGCAGCACGCCAACCGGCTGAGGAATGCCGGTCTGTAATCCGCAACCAACCTTCTGGCTCCGCATGAAAGGGGCTGATCACGCTGGTAGCCGGGGTCATTCACCAACTGGGCAAACAATACCGCCCGCGCCGCCGCCAAGGGGCGTCGGGCCCATCATAAGTGCAGAGTGCTGGGGTGGCCATGGCAGATGGATTTCTAACGCGCGGCGGTGGTGTTGATATCATCCAGTGGCAGGGCGACTTCGATGAGTTTTCTGGGGATTTGATCAATTGCATCAAGACACCTGAATTCCGGCATGACTGGCTACACGCTGGGCTGTTCATCCAGCACAGCCTCCCGGTAGACAAAAGGGATGCGGTCCATCCATCGCATGTAGGCCTTTACGGGACGACTGTCCCTTATGCCGTGCTGCATGACTACGTAACCGGTCGGCATCATCTTGCCTGAGGGCACAGAAATGCTTGCGGAGTTGGGTAGCTCGCCCAAGCGCTTCTCCCAACCCTTGCGCCAATCACGCAGAGTGGGACCAAGGTTTTTCAAACCCTGCAGTGAGAACAGGTCTGGGGCCAAGGGCAGCACAACTTGTTCCGAGGCGATCAATGCCGAACGGTTGATGGCACCCAGGTTGGGCCCTACGTCAATTAGCACGAGATCTGCGGAATGCGCGCGCGGCCTGTTCAATGATTCGGTGAAACGCGGTAATCACCCGGAAGGCGGCTTCCTGACCGTCAAGGCACTTAGGCCAGTTTTCGGATAAGAGGTCCTCAAACCGCGAGAGCGCCAAGTTTCCACACACCAGCCCCAGTCGTTCTGCCACCTGTTCAACGTGGGGTGGCGCAATATCACCGGTACGATTCATCAAAGGCAACCGGCTTTCATAGACCGTGGCCTGGCCGTTGTCCTCCCAGAGCCCTGCCAGACGCTCCTCATCCAGAAACATCGCGCTGAGGTTGGCTTGCGGATCCAAGTCGACGGCTAAGGTACGGAGCCCTCGATCAGCGTACATCCATGCCAAATGGTAAACCAATGAGGTTTTGCCGACTCCGCCCTTGTTGTTGAAAAAGGCTATGGTTTTCATGTCGCTCTCCCCGGCAAAGTTGCCAAAAAGGTTCGGTCATCCAGTTCAAACTTGATGGGTGGATTTCCGCTTTTCTCCATAGCCGCTTTTGCGCGCTGAATGCCATAACCGTATCGGTTGACGTAGCCCAGGGCCCTCATGGCCTCGGCCAGCACGGGGTTGCGGTAGCTGCTGCGCTTTTCCAGGGTTTCGGGAGTCACTTCACCATAGAGACCGCCGGGGCTGTGTATTTCGATTCGGTCCGAAAACCAGTAAAGCTTGACCGGGGTATTGGACTGATAGTCCCTGTGCATGATGGCATTGAGCAGAATTTCTCGAATGGCCACGTCCGGGTAGTCAGAGACACTGGTTTCTCGCAAAGCAGAGGTTTGTCTGGGACGCTTCTGATATCAGGAGGCATTGAGGATATCCTGAACCAGTTTGTTATCCTGACTGTCGATGTGCAACAAGTGGGCTGCCTGTCGGACTTAAGGCTGATCTACTGTGCCGCTGCCCGGGCCTCCGCCTGATCCGCCCCAGCCACATTACCTCTTGCCCGACGGATATCCGCCAGCAGCAACCAGCCCGCCCGCTGCAGCCGGGTATCGCTTCCGGCCAGGGACAGCCCCTTAAGGGTGAACTGCTCAGCGGGGCCCAACCGGTTGCTGGCCACGTAGGCCTCCGAAAGCTTAAAGTAGACTTCCGCCGAGCGGGGCGCAATTCGCTGGGCCCGTTCGAGCCGTGCAATCGCCCCGGCGGCGTCACCCTGTTTGAGTAATCCGTCAGCTTCACGCACCAGGCTGAGCGCAGCCGGCGAGAGCCCATCCCCTGTTTCACGGTAGCTCGGAGAACTGCTGCGAGGCGGTTCCTGCTCTGACGGCGCCGCCGCGGGCTGCTCGCTTTTTCGCCAGACCGGCGCCTCATCCTCACCGGCACTGGTTCGTGGGGGCTCTGGTGCCTTGGCGGGCTCACCACCCACCGGCACATAAATTCCGCCACCCGGGCCGGAGGCGCAGCCCGCCAGGGCGAGCAGTGTCATGATGAGCCCTGTTCTGAACGTCGTTTTGATCTTCATTGGAACAATCCTTCAAACCAGCCCCGGATACGCCGTTCAAGGGTTCCGGAGCATGAAACTGTCTGCGCCGGTTCGCTGCCGGCGATGAAAGGCAGCAAACGGGCAGTGTCGCAGTACTTATCTGTCAGCGCCTGGCGCTCCGTATTAACCCAGTGGTAGTTGACCCCATCAGGCACCACCGGCGAAAAGCCATGCTGCGGCACCTGCGCCATAAAACGGGACCAGACCGGCAGCGCCCCACTGGCACCTGTCAACGCTGTTGCTCCGTTATCATCACGACCGACCCAGGCTACTGCCAGTAGATCGCCGCTGAACCCGGCAAACCAGGAATCCCGACCATCGTCGGTGGTCCCCGTCTTGCCGGCCAGGGTCAATTGCCGTGGCAAGATGTTGTAGGTGGAACGCCCGGTGCCTTCCTGCATAGTTTCCTGCATCGCGTACTGTACCAGATGCACGGCCGCAGGATCGGCAACCTGCTCCACCTCAAGGCTGTATCGGGAAAGCGCTTCGCCACTGGCATCGGTGACTTCCCGAATCGTTCTTAACGGGGTATTGAAGCCGGAAGTCGCCAGTCCCTGATAGATCTGGGCGACGGTAATCGGGCTCATGGAAACCGATCCCAGCAACATGGACGGATACTGCGAAATCGGCGTATCGACACCAAAAGCAGTCAACGTGTCACTGACCACATCCACACCGATATCCAGCCCGACCCGCACCGCAGGCAAGTTGTAGGAGTGGGAAAGCGCCTTGTGCAACGGTACCTCCCCTCGCTCTTCGCCATCGTAATTTTTCGGTTGCCAGCGCCGGCCGTCATCAAATTCCAGAGTAAAGGACTTATCCAGTACCGGTGTCATCAAGGTATAACGCTCGGACCGCTGCAACGCCGACAAATATATAAACGGCTTGACTAACGAGCCAATCTGGCGATTAGCGTCCAGAGCCCGGTTAAAACCGGCAAACCGGGGGTCTTTCCCGCCGACCAGGGCCAGGACTTCCCCGGAATCCTTGGCTGTCACCACCAGGGTCGCCTCCAGCGATTCCGCCAGCTTCGCACCACCGAGCCTTGGCAAGGTGTCAGTCACGGCGAATTCTGCGGCGTACTGGATAGCCGGGTCCAGAGTGGTAAAAATCCGCAGACCTTCACTGCGAAGATCTTCTTCCTTGTAGTCACGGGCCAGGTGCCTTCGCACAAGATCAATGTAGGCCGGGTAGCGGTTCTCGGAATAGGAGGGGCGCTCGCTGACCCCGAGCGGAAGGCCCCTGGCCCTTGCGGCACGCTCGGGTTCGATCAGGCCAGCCTGCTCCATTTCCGAAATCACGAGATTCCGGCGCTCTGTTGCCCGCTCGCGGTTTCGCCGGGGATTGTAGTAGCTCGCGCCCTTGACCATCCCAACCAGAAGGGCAATCTGGTGCAGGTCGAGATCGCCCAGGGATTGGCCGAAGTAAAACTGACTGGCCAGGCCGAAACCATGAATGCTGCGCGTGCCTGCCTGCCCCATATAGACTTCGTTCAGGTAGGTTTCAAGGATGTCGTCTTTTTCATAATGGAGCTCCAGCAAAACCGACATGATGGCCTCATTACCCTTGCGGAGCAGTGTCTGGTCACGGGTCAGGAAGAGATTCTTGACCAGTTGCTGGGTCAGGGTGCTGCCACCCTGGACGACACGACCGGCCCGGATATTCGCAAGCATTGCCCGGCCAATGGACAAGGGGGCAATCCCGAAATGATCATAGAAATTGCGATCCTCCACGGCCATCAATGTCGCCGGCAGCAAGGCAGGGACCTGACTCAGCTCAACCAGCACCCGGTCCTCCTTGTGAGCCGGATAAATTCCGCCGATCCGGGCGGGTTCAAGGCGAATGATCGGTGCGGCCTCGCCCCGAATCACCGAAAAGCTCTGGACTCGGTCAGCCGAGATCGTCAATGAAATCCTGCGCGCGGGTTCATCACCATCCGGGAAGGAAAAGCCACGGGTACTGATGACGAACCGGCGGCCATTGCGCTGATAACTGCCGGGCTTATCGCCTGCGCCCTTGTGAAAACCGGATAGCTGGAGCTCCCGTTCGAGGGCACCGGCGCTGATACTGGCGCCCTCAAAGAGCTCAAGGGGGCGGGCATACACCCGCGACGGCACTTCAAACCGGCGCCCCTCGAAGCGGGACGTTACAACCGCATCGAGATAGACCGTCCAGCCTGCGAGCAACACGAGGCCAATGGCACAAAACCGGAACATGAAACGCCAGAACCATGGCCGGCGACCACTATTCGAGGACTTTCGGGAGGGCTTTCGCCTGGACGGGGAAGATGAGCTGGATTTTTTCATGGCCGGATTATAACGAAGGGACCGGCCAGGAAGGCAGGCCAACTGTGTGTTATTTCTGTAATCTGCCCGTTATGATAGGGCAATAAAAATCAATGGGTTCAGGGAACGCGAGGAGAGCACCGTGAGTGAGACATCCCCAGGCAATCTGATTCTGGCACTGCAGAATCCAGAGCTGTACGACCACCCGGTCAAAGACTTCCAGGTCATTGAAACTCATATCTCCCAGGTTATCCTGACCGGCGATTACGCCTACAAGATCAAGAAACCAATGGATTTCGGCTTTCTGAACTTCTCCACCCTGGAACGCAGAAAGCATTTCTGCGCGGAAGAGCTCCGGCTCAATCGAAGACTGGCCGAAGCGCTGTACCTTGAGGTCCTTCCGATTTCCGGGACCCCGGATCACCCCGTTCTCGGTGGTGACGGCGAGGCCTTCGAATACGCCATCAAAATGCGCCAGTTCGATCAGGACCAGCTGTTCGACCGCCTTCAGGAACAAGGTGAGCTGGCACCGGAACTTCTGACCAGCCTTGCCCGGCAGGTCGCCGCCTTCCACGAGCGATTGCCACCGGTCCCTGACGAAAAGCCGCTTGGGACCCCTGAAGCGGTCTTTGCGGCGATGCAGGAAAATTTTGACCAGATACGCCCGCTGATTGACGACGCCGATCTGCTCCTGCAACTGGACAACCTCCAGGCCTGGACCGAGTCTACCTACGAACGCCATCGGGAGCTGATTGCCAGTCGCCGGGCCAACGGCATGGTCCGTGAGTGCCACGGCGACCTGCACCTGGCCAATATCACCCGCTTTGAAGGCGACGTTACGGTTTTCGATTGCATCGAATTCAGCGAGCCTTTCCGCTGGATTGATGTGATCAACGATCTGGCGTTCCTGCTGATGGACCTGGAATTCCGGCGGGAAGGCGCGCTGGCCAATCTGGTGCTCAACACCTATCTGGAATACCGGGACGACTTCGAAGCCCTGCCCCTGCTGCCGCTCTACAAGGCGTACCGGGCCATGGTCCGGGCCAAGATTGCGCTGTTCACCATGGGCAATCCGTCCCTCAGCGGGGGCGAAAAAGCCGACCTGATGCAGCGCTATCGTGATTACGCCCAGCTGGCCGAGGATTACAGCACCATCCCCAATCACTATCTGCTGGCAACCACTGGCCTGTCCGCCAGCGGAAAAACCTGCGTCAGCGCTGCCATGGCCGGCGAACTGGGCCTGATCCGCCTGCGCTCAGATGTTGAGCGCAAGCGTCTGCACGGGCTTGCACCACTGGAAAGTTCGCGTTCCCCCACGGGCGGCAACCTCTACACTGCGCAAGCAACGGCGAAAACCTACCAACGGCTGGCAGGGCTCGCCGGACAGGTTCTGGCAGCCGGCTTACCGGTTATCGTGGATGCCGCCAGCCTGAAAGAAAGCGAGCGGTCGCTGCTGGCCTCCGTGGCGGAAGCCCAGGGCGTGCCGTTTGCGCTGATACACTGCGAAGCGCCGGAGACATTGCGCCGGGAATGGATCCGCAACCGCAAGGGAGACGCCTCAGAGGCAACCGAGGAACTCCTGGACACCCAGCAAACCTGGTTTGAACCGCTGACGGCGGAAGAAAAGACCCACACCATCCATCTGCACACGGATCAGGAACATGTAGCAGAGGCGGTGGCCGACCGGATTCGGCAGCATCTGGGCATTTCCATCACTAAAACAGGAAATTAAAACAATGGGTTACCACTGGCCAGCATGAGGCATGAGATGGACGACAACCGCGAACACGAAGTACATCAGATCAGCCACCCCCTGTATGCCCTCCTTCGCAGTGAGGACATGCAGGCCTTCAACGCCGAGAAGGCAAAACTCACAGAGCTGCCCAGTTTCGCCCACGGCGATTTCCGGGGTCTGGACCTGCGCGGGATGAATGCCAAGGGATTGGATTTCCGCCATGCCTACTTTCGCGGCACGGACCTGCGCGGGATAGATTTTTCGAAATCCAGAATGGAAGGCGCAAGCATTGCCAGCGCCAAGATTTCCGGCTGCTATTTCCCGCACCGGCTGGAGGCCGATGAGATTGTCATGTCCCTGAATCACGGGACCCGCATGCGTTACGCCATACTGCCAAAATGACCAGCGACAAGCGGGGCTAGCAACCAGTTTGCGCAGTGTCCGACCCGGCTCCGGGCAAATTTATCGAGTTCCGGCTCCGGGAAAAGGCCCGGGAGCGGGACGGTCAGTTCAAAATCAGACTTCCAGAATAACCGGCACCGAGTCGGTGAGGGTCAGGAGGCCCGTTGGATTGCCATTGCCCCGACTCAGGTCAGCGCGGTAGGCGATCACTTCCACGCCCGCATCGCAGGCCTCGCGCAGCAGCTCGCCGTATTTCCGGTCAATGTGGTCCGCCGGACGAACCGTTTCGATACCGGTGTGATTGACGACGAAAAACAGGACAGCGCGATCGCCCTGCTGTACCTGTGCCATGAGCTCGCGAAGGTGTTTCTGGCCGCGCTCGGTGACCGCATCCGGGAAAAAGCCCTGGCCGTTTTCCGCCAGCGTGACATTTTTCACCTCCACCCATGCATCGGCCGCCTTCCCATGACCGGAAAGCAACAGATCGATCCGGCTTTTCTCCGAGCCGTATTTTACTTCGGCCCGGCACTCCGGGTAGCCGGACAATTCCACCACCGTTCCGGCCTGTACGGCCGTCCGGGCCTGAGCATTGGGCCGGGCAGTGTTCACGCAGGCCAGCTGCCCGGGCGAGGTTTCCACCAATTCCCAGGTGTATGGAAGTTTGCGCCTGGGGTTGTCGCTGCGACTGAGCCACACCCGGGCGTTGTCAGGCTGGCAGCCCAGCATGGAGCCGGTGTTCGGGCAGTGGGCGGTGACCTCGGTGCCGTCCGGGAGCCGTACATCCGCCAGAAAGCGTTTGTAGCGGCGGATAAGACGGCCTTCAAACAAAGGTTCTGGAAACTTCATGTGATCTCCGTACAAAAGTAGATGTCACAAGGCTGGCACCCCCGAGACTAATCTGCTATTTTCCGCAAATTCCCGTTTCAGGACGAATGCTTCATCCAGGATACAACCGCGCAGCCACGGGGGCTCACGCGGAGTGAAGCAAAGCGTTCTTGTGAAGTACAAACAAGAGGCCGGGTGCAATGGCAAATACTGCACAACAACCACGCGAACGTTTTACCAACTTCACCCCCTACGAAATGAAGAAGGGTGAAGAGTACATGAGTGCTGAGATGCTTCAGCACTTCAAGGATCTGCTGCTGCAGTGGAAGCAGGAACTGATGGAAGAAGTTGACCGCACCATGCATCACATGCAGGAAGACGCGGCAAACTACGCGGATCCGAGTGATCGCGCAACCCAGGAAGAGGAATTCAGCCTGGAACTGCGTACCCGTGACCGCGAGCGGAAACTGATCAAGAAAATTGACCAGACCATCGACCGCATCGACAAGGACGACTACGGTTTCTGTGACCAGTGTGGCGTGGAAATTGGCATCCGCCGACTGGAGGCCCGCCCGACGGCCACCTTGTGCATCGACTGCAAAACCCTGGCCGAGATTCGCGAACGCCAGACCGGTATCTGAACCAGCCATTCGACAGCCGCCGGCTTTGTGCCCCTTACAGCAAGGCCGGCTGACTGACTGCCATGACCAATCCCCGGTACCGCGGCCGGTTCGCACCTTCTCCGACCGGCCCATTGCACTTCGGCTCGCTGGTAACCGCACTCGCCAGCTTCCTGGAAGCCCGAAGCCAGGGTGGCCAGTGGCTTATCCGCGTTGAAGACCTTGACCCCCTGCGGGAACCTCCGGAAGCAACCGGCCAGATCCTCTCCAGTCTCGACGCCCACGGCCTGCTCCCCGATGAACCGGTCCGGTTCCAGTCCCGACGATACAGCGCCTACCAGACCGCCATTGCCCGGCTAATGGAACAGGGGGACGGCTACCGTTGCCCGTGCTCACGAAAGGAACTCCTGGCCAATGAGGGGCGCCACCCCAATCATTGCCGCAGCGGCAGGGCCGTAACCGGCGACCGCCCTTTTGCCATTCGCTTTGCCCTGACAGACCAGGCCTGCCACTGGCAGGATCTGCTGCTGGGCCCACAACACCAGATCGTAAGAGCAGAACTGGATGACCCGGTCATTCTCCGCAAGGAAGGGTTCTACGCCTACCAGCTTGCGGTGGTGGTTGATGACATTGACCAGGGCATTTCAGATGTGGTCCGCGGCTCGGACCTGCTGGAAATGACCGCCCAGCAACAACAGATTTACCGGGCGCTTGGTGCCAGGCCACCGCGCTGGCTGCACATTCCGGTCGTTCTCAACGAAGCGGGCCAGAAACTCAGCAAGCAGACCCATGCGCCGGCCCTGGACGACAACACCCCCGGACAGAACCTGTTCAGGGCACTGGTCGCCCTCGGCCAGAACCCACCGGAAGCGCTGGCAAAAGGCCCACCGGAAACCCTGCTGGACTGGGGCCAGGCGAACTGGCAACGGGGCGCCATCCACCTGACATCCCGGTGAGGGACATGGTATAAAGCCCTTCTCACACCTCAGCGCGGATAGCATGCCTGATGTATATCTACCGTCTGGTCTTCCTGTTGGTACTGGCCATCTATATTTTTTCGCCCAACATCCTCGACTGGTGGACTTCGCCGGGAAACGCCTGGTATAGCCCGTATGTTATCTGGGCCGGGCTGATTGCCATCGGTTTCTGGCTGGAATGGCGGCGGGATCCCAATGAGTTTTAGTACCTCTGGCCTGCTGCTCGCCAGCCTGCTCTACCTGGTCCTGCTATTCGGTATTGCCTGGGTGACCGAGCGTGGCATGCTGCCGCGCCAATGGGTCCGCCATCCCCTGGTCTACATCCTCAGCCTGGGCGTGTACGCAGGTATCTGGGCGGTTTACGGGGCCGTTGGCATGGCGGCGGAATCCGGCTATGGCTTCCTGGCCTATTATCTGGGCATCAGTGGCGCCTTCCTGCTGGCACCCGTGCTCCTGAACCCTGTCATGCGGATCGGTCGCGCCTACCAGCTTACTTCCCTCGCAGACCTGTTTGCCTACCGGTACCGCAGCCAGTGGGCGGGCACCCTGGTAACCCTGTGCTCCGGCGGCGCCATTCTGGCACTGCTGAGCATGCAGATTCAGGCTGTGGTCACATCGGCCAGCATCCTGGCACCGGATACCTCACCCAAGCTGATCAGTGTGATGTTCAGCCTCATCGTGGTGTTGTTCGCCATGCTGTTCGGAGCTCGCCGGGACCAGAACTCCGAGAATCATCAAGGCCTGGTTCTGGCCATCGCTTTCGATTCGCTGATCAAACTGGTGGCGTTACTGGTGCTCGGCGGTGTCATTCTGTTCGGGGTCTTCAATGGCATGGACGGCCTGGAACACTGGCTCGACAACAGATCCTCCGCGGCCGCCACCATGACGCTCAGCATTGACGACGGTAGCTGGCGGGCACTGATGCTGATGTCGTTTGCCGGGGCGCTGGTGCTTCCGCACATGTACCACATGACCTTCAGCGAAAACCCCTCCCCCAAAGCCCTGGCGAAGGCCAGTTGGGGCCTGCCACTTTACCTGTTGCTGCTTGGCCTGCCAGTCCCCCTTATTCTGTGGGGCGGTCAGGAACTGGCGGTGACAACGGGGCCAGGGTTCTTCGCCATTGGTGCCCCTCAGGCCCTGGACAGCCCCACGCTCACACTGCTGATGTACATTGCCGGCCTGTCAGCGGCCAGCGGCCTGATGATCGTCAGCACACTGGCACTGGCGGGCATGGCCCTGAACCACGTGGTGCTGCCACTGAAAACCCCGAAAGACCAGGGCGACATCTATCGCTGGCTGCAGTGGATCAAACGGCTGCTCATCGCGGTGATTATTCTCCTGGCGTTGCTGTTCCACGAGACCATAGGCAAAAATCTTGACCTGTCCATTCTCGGTGCCATTTCGCTGTCCGGCACCCTCCAATTGCTGCCCGGCGCCCTTGGCGTGATTTACTGGCCAGAGGGCAACCGGCGAGGACTCATCGCCGGTCTGCTTGTCGGGCTGGCAATCTGGGTCGTCACCCTGGTCCTGCCCTTCTCTCATACCGCCAATTTACTGGCCTGGTTCGACGCCCCGCTGATTCCGGATTACAGCAACTGGCACATCTTCACCTTCGTGAGTCTGACGGCCAATATCACCGTCTTTGCCCTCATCTCGGTACTCAGCACCAGCACCAGCGAGGAGGCCAGTGCCGCCCAGGCATGCTCGCTGGGCGCCCTCTCCCGCCCCCAACGACGGGAACTGCTGGCCACCTCTTCCAGCGATTTCGTCCGGCAACTGGCGGAGCCCCTGGGCTATGGGGTGGCCCGACGGGAAGTGGAGCGGGCGCTCGCCCAGCTGAAGCTGCCGAACATAGAGTACCGGCCCTACCAGCTCCGAAGGCTCCGGGATCAGGTTGAGATCAACCTGTCCGGCCTGCTCGGGCCCGCCGTTGCCCGGGACATGGTCAAGCGTCATCTGGGCTTCAAACCCATGGCCCAGGGCGGTACCGCCCAGGACATCCGGTATGTCGAACGCGCCCTCGGCGATTACCAGAACCGGCTGACCGGGCTGGCCGGAGAACTCGACAACCTGCGCCGGCATTACCGGCAAACCTTGCAGAACCTGCCCATTCCCGCCTGCTCGGTGGGCGAAGATGGCGAGATCCTGATGTGGAACCACACCATGGAGGAACTCACCGGCATCACAGCCGACGACGTGGTCGGTGCCCGGCTGATGGCACTGCCCGAACATTGGCACCTGTTGCTGGAGGGGTTCAATCGGGGTGAAGATCTGCACCGTTACAAACACCGACTGGACCTCCGTGGCAAACCACACTGGCTGAACCTGCACAAGGCCGCCCTGAGCGGGCCGGATCACACCGAAGGTGGCAGTATCATCCTGGTGGAAGACCAGACTGAGACCCGCCTGCTGGAGGACGAGCTCATGCACAGTGAGCGGCTGGCCTCGGTGGGCAGGCTCGCAGCAGGCGTTGCCCATGAGATCGGGAATCCGGTTACCGGCATTTCCTCGCTGGCCCAGAACCTGAAGCTGGAAACAGACAACCCGGATATTCTGGACACGGCTGAACAGATCCAGCAACAGACCCGGCGCATTTCTGCCATCCTGCAATCGCTGATGAACTTCGCCCGGACCGGCAATCACGCCCAGGCGAACCGGTACGAGCCCGTAACGATACATCGGTGTGTCGAGGAATCGATCAATCTGCTGTCACTCAGCGACAAGGGGCTGGGCATCCATTACATCAATGACTGCCCACCGTCGCTGCAGATCCTCGGGGATGAACAACGCCTGGTTCAGGTGTTCGTCAACCTGTTGGCCAACGCCCGGGACGCATCCCCTGAAGGTGGCACCGTCCTGATCAGTGGAAAGGGTGACGGCTACTCCGCTATTATCGAGGTCGCCGATGAGGGCCCGGGCATCCCCGGAGACCAGCTTGATCATATCTTTGAGCCGTTTTACACCACCAAGGCACCGAATAAAGGTACCGGCCTTGGCTTATCGCTGGTGTACAGCATTATTGAAGAACACTACGGCAACATTCAGGTTGAGAGCCCCGCCAATGCAGAAACAGGCAGGGGCACCTGCGTACGGCTGAGATTGCCAGCCTACGAATCCGAAACCGAAACCGAAACCGAAACCGGCAACACTACCATCAGCCAGAACCAAAGGTCTTGAGACTGTTATGCCTCGAATTCTGATCGTGGAAGACGAAGACATTATTCGCTCAGCAGTACGCAAGCTGCTGCAGCATGCCGGCTATGAAGTCGCCGATGCCTCATCTGTCGAAGAAGCCGAGCAGAACCACGAACCGGACCAGTTTGACCTGATCATCTCCGATCTTCGCCTGCCCGGTGCTGCCGGCACCGAGCTGATCAACCGGGCGCCGAACACCCCGGTGCTGATCATGACCAGCTACGCCAGCCTTCGCTCGGCCGTGGATTCCATGAAAATGGGCGCCGTTGAATACATCGCCAAACCGTTCGACCACGACGAAATGCTGGCTGCCGTAGAGAACATTCTGGCTCGAAAACCGTCTGGCCAGAACACTGGCGGTGAACCCGCCGCCACCGCCGAAATACCCGAAAGCAGCGACCCCGCCAACATCATGTTCGGCGATTGCGACCCCATGCAGCGCGTGTTTACCCTGATCCGCAAGGTTGCGCCCACAGAAACCACCGTGCTGATTCAGGGGCAATCCGGTACCGGCAAGGAGCTGGCCGCCCGCGCCCTTCACCTGATGAGCCCGCGCGCCACCAAGCCGTTAATTTCGGTGAATTGTGCGGCGATTCCGGAAAGCCTGATTGAATCGGAACTGTTCGGCCATGAGAAGGGTGCCTTTACCGGTGCGGTTTCAGCGAGGACGGGCCTGATCGAAGCGGCCGATGGCGGCAGCCTGTTCCTGGATGAAATCGGTGAATTACCCGCAGAAGCCCAGGCCCGTCTGCTACGGGTGCTGCAGGAGAGCGAGATCCGCAAGGTTGGCTCCACTCAGAGCCGAAAGGTAAACGTGCGGATGATTGCGGCTACCCACCGGAACCTGAAAGCCATGACACGCACGGGCGAGTTCCGGGAAGACCTTTATTACCGGCTGAATGTCATGCAGATCCGGATTCCGCCGTTACGGGAACGTCAGAGCGACATTCTCGGCCTGGCCCGCCGCTTCCTGAAGCGCCAGGGTGAGAAAATGGGCAAACCCAACCTCAATCTCAGCCCTGAGGCCATGCGGGCTCTCGAACGCCACCGCTGGCCAGGTAACGTGCGGGAACTGGAAAATGCCATTGAGCGGGCCACCATCCTCTGTGATGGCGATGTTATTACTCCGGCACTACTGGACCTCGACAGTGAAGGTGGCGACGAGTACATCCCGGAAACGCTGGTGGAAGGCAACAATGAGCAAACCCGGACCCGGGAAGCAGATTCAGCCAACGACCTTTCCCTGGAAGACTACTTCCAGCACTTTGTTCTCGAGAACCAGGACCGCATGAGCGAGACCGAGCTGGCCCAGAAACTGGGGATCAGCCGGAAATCCCTGTGGGAACGTCGCCAGCGCCTTGGGATCCCGCGGAAAAAACCCTCAGGAAACTGAAACCGGAATAGTGTGAACGGAAACTCAGTTGTTACTCTTTGTTCCTCTCGGTAACACTCCCCCTCAGGAGTAACGTGATCTCAGTAACACTTAGGTCAGATACGGGGTAACACTTATAGCCTACAAAATCGTAAGGCATTGTTAATAAAAGAAATAAAAAAACTGGCACACGGACTGCAGACTATTAAGCGCACAACAACAAAAACAAGAGTGACAAAGCAGCGCCACAACAAAAACAAAAAGCTGCGGAAAAACGTTCGGTAACAAAAACAAAAACAGGACGTGAGCGAACTGAGTGTTTTGGGTACTTTGCTTTTTAGTGGCCCCACGGCACGTGCGAGTTGTAGATGCAGAGAAGAATTGCCTTACAGGTGACGCTGCAGCTACTCCAAACCCGCCCGATGTCTCTGGCTGCTCTGTGTATTCAAAGCTTTCCGTTTGCACTGTTGATATGCCCCAGATTTGGGGATAGACAGTGGGGTACAAAAACGAAGAAAAATCCCGGCAAAAACAAAAACAATGCAGATCGTCAACGCTTTCAGGGCGGATTCGTGTAAACGGATCCGCCTTTTGATTTTCTGGGCACCGGAACTGTAATCCACGGCAGACGTGTGCAAATCCTGCTCAAACCGTTAAACTCTCGGTTTTTGCTCATCGCGGCCACGGATTTCAATGCCTAAATCAATTTTCACACTCGTCGAGCAATCGGTCGGTAAATTCCGTTCATTCATGTCCGGCAACGGAAAAAAGAAAGCCCTCATCTACCAGCGGCGGGAAATCCCCCGGGACCAGCACAACGTCTCCCGCTCGGTAATCAGTGAGCCCGCCAAGAAGGTCCTGCATCGCCTGAACAAGTCAGGCTATGAAGCCTACCTGGTCGGTGGCGGCGTCAGAGACATCCTGCTGGGTGGAAAACCCAAGGATTTCGACATCGCCACCAACGCCACGCCGGAAGAAGTACACGATCTGTTCCGCAACTCCCGGCTGATCGGCCGCAGGTTCCGAATTGTTCACGTGGTGTTTGGCCGGGAAGTCATCGAGGTAACCACCTTCCGGGGCAACGCCACAGAAGCCGATACCGACGCCGATGATGACGATCGCAGAACCAGCGAACATGGGCTACTGCTCCGGGACAATGTCTACGGCAATCAGGAAGAGGACGCCCTGCGCCGGGACTTTACAGTAAACGCCCTGTACTACTGCATTCGCGACTTCACCATCATTGATTTCGCCAACGGCATAGAAGATTTGCGTAACCGGCAACTGCGCCTGATTGGCGACCCGGAAACCCGTTACCGGGAAGATCCGGTTCGTATGCTCCGGGCCATCCGGTTTGCCGCCAAGCTCGGGTTTGATATCGAACCGGAAACCGAAGCTCCGATAAAAGAGCTGGCTCCGTTACTGAGTCATATCCCTTCTGCCCGGCTGTTTGATGAAGTGCTCAAGCTGTTTTCCGCTGGTCACGGCGAGGCCACCTACGATCTGTTAACCCGTTACAACCTGCTCGAGCCACTGTTTCCTGAAACCGTCAGGGCCATAGAGGCCGGCGAACCGGATGAACTGATCCGCCAGGCTCTACGGAATACCGACGCCCGTATTGCCCAGGGCAAATCGGTCACCCCCTACTTCCTGTTTGCCGCCATGCTCTGGCCGGCGCTCCAGGCGGAATGGCATCGCAGACAGGACAACGGCGACCCGGTTCAACCCGCACTGCATGGCGCCATCGGCAAGGTGATCGGCCGGCAGGTGCAGGCAACCTCAATTCCCAAACGCTTCTCGGGGCCCATGAAGGAAATCTGGGAACTCCAGATGCGCCTGCCTCGCCGCCAGGGCAAGCGGGCCTTTGTCACCATGACGCATCCCCGGTTCCGGGCTGCCTACGATTTCCTGCTGGTCCGGGAGGATTCTGGCGAGATTGAGCCAGGTCTGGGCCAATGGTGGACCGAGTTCCAGCAAGCGGATGAGCGGCGCCAGGAGCGGATGCTATCCGAACTGGCCAGCGACGCGCCGAAAAAGCGCAAACGCCGCCGCAAACCGGTTCAAAGACCGCCACAGCAATGATGACCGATGCGTTCATCGGGCTGGGCAGCAATCTCGAAGCGCCTGTCGTCCAGCTCGCCCGGGCCGTTTCCGAACTGGCTGCCCTGCCGGACACCACCCTCGTGGCCCAATCAGCCTTTTATGCGAGCCGGCCCGTCGGCCCGCAGGACCAGCCAGACTTTGTCAACGGCGCTGTGTGGCTGAAAACATCGCTGGCCCCCCATCAATTGCTGGACCAGCTACAGTCAATCGAGCAGGCCCACGGCCGGGAACGGCTCCGGCACTGGGGGCCCCGAACCCTCGACCTGGATCTGCTGCTGTTTGGGAACCGAGCACTGGATGATGAACGGCTTACCGTACCCCACAGGGAACTGCCAAACCGCGACTTTGCCCTCCAGCCCTTACTGGACCTGAACCCAGGCCTGACATTGCCGGACGGAACACCCGTTGCCGCTCTGCGCCGCCAATGCCCGGACAACCGCTTGCGCAAGCTTCCACCCGCGGATTACCCTTAACACTTCAGCGCCGGTACCCCGGCCCGGTCTAGGCCCATCCACCCAAAAGGCAAGGATTCTATGGCTGTTACCATCAATACCCTGCGTGAATTCAAGCAGAAGGGCAAAGCCTTCGCAGCCCTTACCTCCTACGACGCCACCTTCTCCCAGGTCGTCAGCGAAGCGGGCGTTCACGTTATTCTGATTGGCGATTCCCTTGGCATGGTGCTGCAGGGCCACGACAGCACTCTGCCGGTGACCATGGACCAGATGGTGTACCACGTCAGCTGTGTCGCCAAGGGTAACCGCGGTTCCCTGATCATGGCGGACATGCCGTTCATGAGTTACGGAACCGTTGAGGCCGCCCTGGAGAACGCCGCGGAACTGATGCGCGCCGGCGCCCACATGGTGAAACTCGAAGGCACCGACTGGATGAAAGACACCATCGCCGCCCTGAGCGAACGCGGCGTGCCCGTGTGTGCACACCTGGGCCTGACACCGCAGTTCGTCAACAAGTTTGGCGGCTACAAGGTACAGGGCCGTGACGAAAAGGCAGCGGAGATGATGATCGAACATGCCTGCGAACTGGAGTCAGCCGGCGCCGACCTCATTCTGCTGGAATGTGTTCCGGCGCCGCTGGCCGCACGAATCTCCCAGGCCGTCAGGGCTCCGGTAATTGGCATTGGTGCGGGCTCGGATACCGACGGCCAGGTCCTGGTACTGCATGACATGCTCGGCATCACCACCGGCCGCAAACCGAGGTTCGTGAAAAACTTCCTGGCCGAGACGCATTCGGTACAGGAGGCGATTGAGGCCTATGTGAACGCCGTCGGCGAGCGCACATTCCCCGCTGAGGAGCATACGTTCAAGGCATGAGAACCATACATTCCCTGAAAGAACTGAGGACCATCCTTCGCGGCTACCGCGGGCGGGGTAAAACCATCGGCCTGGTGCCAACCATGGGAAATCTGCACGAGGGCCACGTTTCCCTGGTCCGAAAAGCTGCCGAGATGGCCGATGTTGTGGTTACCAGCATCTTTGTCAATCCAATGCAGTTCGGAGCCAGCGAAGATCTGGACAAGTACCCGAGAACCCTGGCTGAAGATCAGGATAAGCTCGCTTCGGCCGGCAACACTCTGGTATTCGCCCCTACTCTGGACGAAGTGTATCCGGAAGGGCTGGCAAAACAGACCCAGGTGGTTGTACCGGATGTCAGCGATGGCCACTGCGGCGCCAGCCGGCCCGGTCACTTTGAAGGCGTTGCAACGGTGGTGACCATGCTGTTCAACATGGTTCAGCCGGACCTTGCGGTGTTTGGCGAGAAGGACTTCCAGCAACTCGCCGTCATCCGGAAAATGGTCCGCGATCTGATGATGCCTGTCGATGTCGTTGGGGCGCCCACCGTTCGGGAGGACGATGGTCTGGCGAAAAGCTCCCGAAATGGCTACCTCACACCTGATGAACGGAAAATCGCTCCGGTTGTGTACCAGACCCTGCAGGCCACGGCCGGAAAAATCGCCGATGGTCGTACAGACTTCCAGGCTCTGGAAAGCGAAGCTGAGCAAAGCCTGGGCAAGGCCGGGCTGCGTCCGGATTATTTCAACATCGTGAATAGCCAGACCCTTAAGCCGGCCACCCCGGATGATCAGGAGATCACTCTCCTGGCGGCGGCCTTCCTCGGCACGACCCGTTTGATTGATAACCTGTCCGTAACCCGATAGGCCCACAGAAAAGGAGACTCTGATGTCCGCAAATCCGGCAGTACTGACCTCGAAACCCGAATGGCAGACACTGAAGGAACACAGGGAACGTCTGGACGGCATTGCCATGACGGATCTCTTCAGACAGGATCCCGAGCGGGCAAAGCGCTACTTTATCGAGGCGGCGGGACTGTCCCTGGATTTCTCCAAGAACCGGCTCACCGACGAGGTGCTTGAGGCACTGCTGGCACTGGCAAGCAGCTGCAACCTGGAAGCCCGGCGCGAGGCACTGCTGCGGGGTGACCGCGTGAACGTCACCGAGGACCGCCCCGCCCTGCATACGGCGCTTCGCAATCCGGGCACGGAGGCCATCATGGTGAACGGCCAGGACGTCGTTGCCGAGGTACAGCGCACCCTGGCACGGATGGAAACGCTGGTAGACGGCGTGCTGAGCGGCAGCCGCACCGGATACACCGGCAAACCCTTTACTGACGTCGTAAGCATCGGTATCGGCGGCTCCTATCTCGGGCCCAAGCTGGTGGGCGAGGCACTCCAGCCCTACGGACAGTCTGGCGTACCGTGCCATTACGTGGCCAACATCGACGGCACCGAGATCTGTGAAACCCTCCGGCAGGTGAATCCGGAAACCACTCTGTTTCTGATCCAGTCCAAATCCTTCCGGACCCAGGAAACCCTGGAAAACAGCAAGGTGGCGCGCCAGTGGTTGCTCGACCACTGCGGCGACGAACAGGCGATTTCCAGGCACTTCATGGCCGTTACGGCCAACGTGCCGGCAGCACAGAATTTCGGAATCGATCCGGACAACGTCTTTCCCATGTGGGACTGGGTCGGAGGCCGTTACTCCCTCTGGTCCGCCATCGGATTGCCCATCGCCTTCACCGTCGGCATGGCCAACTTCCGGGCTCTGTTGGCCGGCGCCCACGCTATGGACCAGCACTTCCGGGAGGCGCCACTGCACCAGAACCTGCCGGTAGTCATGGCGATGCTCGGGGTCTGGTACAACAATTTCTGGGGCGCCGAAACCCACGCCATCCTGCCCTACGATCACTACCTGCGCAGCCTGCCGGACCATCTCCAGCAGTTGGATATGGAGAGCAACGGCAAGAGCGTGACCCAGGGCGGCGAGGCTCTGGCCTGGCAGTCCGGGCCGGTCATCTGGGGCGGGGTTGGCGCCAACGGCCAGCACGCTTACCATCAGCTGATTCACCAGGGCACCCGCCTGATTCCGGCGGACTTCATCATTCCCCTGACCACTCACAATCCCGTTGCCACCCATCATGCGGACCTGTTTGCCAATTGCCTCAGCCAGTCCAGAGCCATGATGGCCGGCAAATCCCTGGAAGAAGCCAGGGCAGAACTGGCGGCGGAAAAGCACTCCGACGCAGAGATTGAGCAGCTTGCCCCCCACAAAGTGATTGCGGGCAACAAACCGAGCAACACCCTGACGATGGAGAAGGCAACCCCGGAAACCGTCGGCGCACTCATCGCGCTCTACGAACACCGGACCTTCGTGCAAGGAGTGATCTGGGATGTGGATTCGTTTGATCAGTGGGGGGTGGAACTGGGCAAACAGCTCGGCAAAAGCATTCTGCCTCGCTTGCTTGGCCAGGACACCGGCGACCAGGACAGCGACAGCTCCACCGACCACCTCATCGAGCTGTTTCGCTCAGCCAGCGACCGCTCTTGATATCTGCCGCCCCTGCCAGCTGAAATCCACCGGCCAGAGTTTCTGGCCGGTGTTGTATTGACGCCACAGTTGGCCATAGGCTTTACCGCACACCGGATGCACGGCTTCCGGCGCAATGTCTGCCAGGGGTCGAAGAACAAAGGCATTCTTGAGGATTTCGCCCCGTGGCAGCTCAACACCATCAACCCGCCCGACAACGTCGCCGTAGGTCAGAATGTCCAGATCCAGGGTTCGGGCACTGAACTTCGGGACATCCCTGCGCCGGCCATTGTCCGCCTCAAGTTGCTTGAAGCGCCGGGACAGCTCGGCAACCGGCAGTACCGTGTCGACACCCACGACCAGATTCAGGAACGGGGAGCCATCAAACCCTACGGCCTCACTGTCATACACCGGTGAGACACTCAGTTCACCAAACCATTCATGCAGGGCATCAAGCGCGGCGATAACGTATCGCTCCCGGTCTACATTGCTGCCAATACTGAGGTAGACCCGGACGGGCCCCGACATTACCGCGACCCCCTTTCGATGCACACGCCCACGGCCTTCGCGCCGGGCACGGCACCCGGTTTACGTATGGCCAGCCTGAGCCAGATTACGCCAAATTCTGCCTGCAGAACCCCGGCCAGGACCTCGGCGCCGTGTTCAAGCAGCTTTGGCCTGAGTTCTTTCAGACAGGTCCCGATCCGACGACTGACTGTGGCGTAATCCAGAGCGTCGGCAACATCATCGGAACGGCCAGGCACCCGATTATCCCAGGCCATCTCCAGGTCGATGACCAGGCTCTGGGTGACTTCCCGTTCCCAGTCGTAGACACCGACCACTGTCTCCACAACCAGGCCTTCGATAAATACGCTGTCTGCCAAGGGGGCTCCCGGACTCTTCCACTCGTTCGTGATTGAATAACGCACAACCAGGGGATATTGTGAGCAAGCTGGCCGGCGTTTTCAGGGCCGGCATTTTCGCACACAATGACCAGATACGTCTTCGCTTCCGAGCCCACAGCATGATTCCCAGTGACCCGGTATTAACCGTTCTGCTCTATGCCGCCGCTTATATGGCCGGCTCAGTGCTGTTCGCACTGCCAGTGTGCCGGCTCTGGAAGCTACCGGATCCCAGGACCCAGGGCTCCGGCAATCCGGGCGCAACCAACGTTTACCGCACCGGAGGCTGGCCGCCAGCCCTGATGACGCTCGCACTCGACGCCGCCAAGGGTTGGCTCCCGGTCTGGCTGGCTCACGCTGCCGGCCTCTCGGTGATGGTTCAGGCTATCGTGGCGCTGTGCGCAGTGACCGGCCACATGATCCCGGTGTTCTACCGGTTTCAGGGCGGCAAAGGCGTGGCAACCGCGCTCGGTGCCGGTCTTGCCCTGGCGCCGGTAACCACGCTGGTGATGGCTGCCATCTGGACGCCGGTGATCTGGCGCTGGCGAATTTCAGCCCTCGCCTCGCTGCTGGCCATCATCAGCGGGCCGCTTATCAGCGCGTTTATCGAGCCGGAAACCCTGCCCCTGTTTGGCCTGCTGGCTATCCTGATCGTGGTTCGCCACCGCAACAACCTGATCCGGCTCACACAGGGCCGGGAGGCTGGCCTCTAAAGCTCCGTCGAGAGATCAGTCAACCAGCCCTGCAGACCTAGGCTCACTGATCGGCGGTAACCTATTCATCGGCCACCGGGGCACCGCAAGGATCCGCTCGCCATCCTGCTGGCCCGCCTTGAGGCGTTGGGCGCCGGCGTAGGCAATCATGGCACCGTTATCGGTACAGAACTCCGGGCGGGCATAAAAGACATCCGCTTTCAGTTTGGCCGCCATTTTTTCCAGGCCGGCACGCAAACGCCGGTTGGCACTGACGCCCCCTGCGATAACCAGGCGCTTGCAGCCGGTCTGCTCCAGAGCCCGGCGGCATTTGATGGTCAGGGTGTCCACCACAGCCGCCTCAAAAGCCAGAGCAATATCCGCCCGGGTCTGGTCATCCAGCCCACCGGAATCCCGGGCAGCATTCACGGTATTGAGGGTAAAGGTTTTCAGGCCACTGAAACTGAAATCCAGCCCGGGCCGGTCGGTCATTGGCCTTGGAAACCGGTAGCGCCCTTCAGTGCCTTTCTCGGCGAGTGCCGCCACCCGGGGGCCACCCGGATAATCCAGGCCGAGCATCTTGGCGGTTTTATCGAAGGCTTCACCGGCGGCATCGTCCACCGACTCACCCAGCATTTCATACGCACCTATGCCATCGACCCGCACCAACTGCGTGTGCCCGCCGGAAACCAGCAAGGCCACAAAAGGAAATGCGGGCGGATTGTCCTCTAACATGGGCGCCAGCAGATGCCCCTCCATGTGATGCACACCCAGCACGGGAATGCCCAGGGCAAAGCCCAGCGCATGAGCCACAGCGCCACCCACCATAAGCGCGCCCACCAGCCCGGGGCCCGCGGTGTAGGCAATGCCCTCTATATCGGTGCGGCTTCGCCCGGCATCCGCCAGCACCTGATCACACAGTGGCAGGAGCTTGCGGACGTGGTCCCGGGAAGCCAGCTCGGGCACCACACCGCCGTAATCCGCATGCATGGCTATCTGGCTGAACAGTGCGTGGCCCAGCAGGCCCTGCTCGGTGTCGTACAGTGCAACGCCGGTTTCATCACAGGAGGTTTCAATACCAAGTATCAGCATAGTGTCTGGCCACATTGGTTGGCAGAAATGGATTGGCAGAATTGAAAACGAGGCGCATTTTAGCAGAAACCCGAAACCCACTGGCAGATTCATCGAACAAACATTGACCTCGCCATAAGCCAGGCGCTATCATTGCCGCCCTAAATTATGCACTGGTCGAGTTTTAGCCAATCTGACCAGGGATCGAGAACCGATCTGGCCATGCCAGGCGGACAAAATTGAAACCGAATCTATCAGGTAGGTGATTTTCGAATGCCAGCTGTTAAAGTGAAAGAGAATGAACCGTTTGACGTAGCACTGCGTCGCTTCAAGCGTTCCTGCGAAAAAGCAGGTGTACTTTCTGAAGTGCGTCGTCGTGAGCACTACGAGAAGCCGACCGCTGTTCGTAAGCGCAAAGCAGCCGCTGCCGTTAAGCGTCATCTCAAGAAGCTTCAGCGGGAACAGCGCAAGTTCGAGCGTCTGTACTAAGTTTTCCGACGCCGCTTGACTGCAAAGCACTGATTGCCTGTACAGCCGCAGGCTGCACAGAGCGACTCAAAAATGCCGCCGAGGCTTGGCTTCGGCGGCATTTTTGGCTATTGGCCAATTCCGATGACGGCCTGATGTGGAGCCTCCATGAGCGGACTGATCCCTCAACAGTTTGTTGAAAACCTGCTGGACCGCATAGATCTGGCGGAACTGATCGGTTCACGCATTACACTCAAGAAAGCCGGCGCCAATTACAAGGCCTGCTGCCCGTTCCACGACGAGAAAACACCCTCGTTCAATGTCCGGCCGGATAAGGGCTTTTACCACTGCTTCGGGTGCGGAGCTCATGGCGACGCCATCAGTTTTGTCAGGGAGTTCGACGGACTGGGTTTTACCGAAGCAGTTGAAGAACTGGCCAAACGGGTCGGACTGGAAGTGCCCTATGACCGGGCTGCGAAACAGGAAATCCAGCAGGCCCGAACACTGACAGACGCTCTGGATTTTGCCAGCCGCTTCTATCACTCAGCGCTGCAGGGCCAGCAGGGCGCCTATGCCCGGGACTACCTGAAGCAGCGAGGCCTGGACAGCACCATCGTAGAGCAATACCAGGTGGGTTACGCACCCTCAACCGGTACCGCCCTGTACGATGCGGCGAACAGAGACCTCCAGGGCCCGCTGATCGAGACCGGCACGGTTTCCGACAAATACGGCCGGCCCAGGGACCTGTTCCGGAACCGGGTCATGTTCCCGATCCGCAACAGCCGGGGCAAAACAGTCGCCTTTGGCGGTCGTACACTGGGTGACGACAAGGCGAAATACATCAACTCCCCGGAGTCGGATGTCTTTCATAAGAGCCGCGAGATATACGGACTGTTTGAGGCCAGGCAGGCAATCCGGCAGCTCGACAAATTACTCGTGGTTGAAGGCTATATGGACGTTATCGCCCTCGCCCAGCACGGCATTCATTATGCCGTTGCAACCCTGGGCACGGCGACGAATCAGGACAGCCTGACGGCCCTGCTGAGACAGGTCAGACACATTGTGTTCTGCTTCGACGGAGACCAGGCCGGCTTCCGGGCCGCTGACCGGGCCATGGAAAATGCGCTGGAACTGATGGCCGACGGCCTCCACCTGCAGTTTCTGATGCTGCCACAGGGTGAGGACCCGGACACACTGGTGCGAAAGGAAGGCCCCGAGGCCTTCCAGAAGCGCATTGACGGCGCCACACCCATGTCCCGGTACCTGTTTGACCGGCAGAGCGAAGGCCTGGATCTGCAGTTGCCAGAACACCGGGGCGAACTGAGGGCCCGGGTTGAGCCAATGCTCAACAAGATGCCAAGAAGCACCCTCCGGGATGCCATGTGGCATGAAATGCTCCGCCTCTGCGGCGGGCGCAATCCGTGGCAAAACCGGCAGCACGGACAACAAAAAGGCAGGTGGAACGGCGAGCGAAGGGACCGGGTTACCGAAGAGCGCATCGACGTAAAACTCAGCAAGGACAGCATTCTCTGCCTTGCCCTGCTGGAGGCGCCGGATCTGGCCACCGAAGTAACAGAGCTGGCCAGCGGCTCCAGACAGTTTAACCAGGCCCGTAATTTTGCAAGCTGGATTCTGGAGAAGGCCGTCCGGGATCGAAAAGCACTGGTTCGCGGACTGGCACTGGACAACACAGCCCGGGAGCGGTTTTACCACCTGTTTGACGGGATCGAGCACATTCCGGCGCGGGAAAGCACGCTGGCCGCCGCGAGGGAGCTTCTAAGCCCGAACGAGGAAGCATCGCGCCAGCTGCGACTGGCAACACTGTTACGAAACCTGTCAAGCCTCACAACCGAGGAGCGGCAGGAGCTGAGAGCCCTGAGTGGTGGAACCCGGGACTAACAGCACTTGAAACTTGATGCACTGATCACCATCTAACCATGAAGCCGCGGCTCCTTGGTGGCAGAGCAACCGAGCGACAGCTATAATGGCTGTTTCACTTTTTTCCTTCTGAAAAGCGAGTTCACAGGGTGTCTATGTCAGGCAATTCGCAAAAATCACGTTTGAAAGACCTCATTGCACGAGGCAAGGAACAAGGTTACCTGACTTACGCCGAGGTAAACGACCACCTCCCGGAAGACATCGCTGACCCGGATCAGGTCGAAGACATCATTCGCATGATCAACGACATGGGCATTCAGGTGTCTGAAGTTGCACCGGACGCAGACACGCTTCTGATGACCGATGGCGATTCCACGGCCGACGAAGCCGCTGCCGCCGAAGCCGCCGCCGCGCTGGCTGCCGTAGAATCCGACGCCGGCCGAACCACAGACCCGGTCCGCATGTACATGCGGGAAATGGGCACTGTGGAACTGCTGACCCGTGAAGGCGAAATCGTCATCGCCAAGCGTATCGAGGAAGGTATCCGCGATGTCATGGCTGCCGTCGCCCACTTTCCCGGCATCACCGGCACCGTTAGCCAGGCCTACGACCGCATTATCGAGAACGAAGGCCGCATCAGCGACGTGGTAACCGGTTTTCTGGACCCGGACGATGCCGAGCCGTTCATGGGCGAGGACACCACCACCGATAGCTCGGACGATTCCGGCTCATCCTCCGACGATGACGACGATTCCTCAAACGAGGAAGAAACCGATAACGGACCCGATCCGGAAGAAACCCGTCTCCGGTTCGAACTGCTCAACGAAAAGCTGAATGCCGCCAACAAGGCACTGGCCAAGCACGGCCGTTCCGACAAGAAAACCCAGCAAGCCCTGAACGAGCTGGGCCAGGTGTTCGCGCCGTTCAAGCTGGCCAACAAGGCATTCGATGAACTGGTCAACGTGGTTCGCTCCACCAATGATCTCGTGCGCGAGAACGAGCGGGCGATCATGCAGATCTGCGTGCGTGACTGCAAAATGCCGCGCAAGGATTTCATCAAATCCTTCCCTGGCAACGAGGTCAACCTGGACTGGGCCGACAAGATCGCCAAAAGCAAGAAGCCTTACGCAGCGCCGATTTCGGAGCGCATTGACGAGATTGTTCGCCTCCAGAAGCGGATCCAGAACGTGCAGAACGAAGTGGATCTGGATGTCGCCGACATCAAGGAAATCAACCGCCGCGTCTCCATTGGCGAAGCCAAGGCCCGCCGTGCCAAGAAGGAAATGGTCGAGGCCAACCTGCGACTGGTTATTTCCATCGCCAAGAAGTACACCAACCGCGGCCTGCAGTTCCTGGACCTGATCCAGGAAGGCAATATCGGCCTGATGAAGGCCGTAGACAAGTTTGAGTACCGCCGCGGCTACAAGTTCTCCACCTACGCCACCTGGTGGATTCGCCAGGCCATCACCCGCTCCATCGCGGACCAGGCCCGCACCATTCGTATTCCGGTGCACATGATTGAGACCATCAACAAGCTCAACCGCATCTCCCGCCAGATGCTGCAGGAGATGGGCCGGGAGCCCACGCCGGAAGAGCTTGGCGAACGCATGGAAATGCCCGAGGACAAGATCCGCAAGGTGCTGAAGATTGCGAAAGAGCCGATCTCCATGGAAACTCCGATCGGCGATGACGAAGACAGCCACCTGGGCGACTTCATCGAAGATATCCAGGCCCTCTCCCCGGTGGATTCCGCTACCGCCGAAGGCCTGCGCGAGGCCACCCGCTCCGTACTGGCCGGGCTCACAGCCCGCGAGTCCAAGGTATTGCGGATGCGCTTTGGCATCGAGATGAACACTGACCACACCCTGGAAGAAGTCGGCAAACAGTTCGACGTTACCCGGGAACGTATCCGTCAGATCGAAGCCAAGGCTCTGCGCAAACTGCGTCACCCGTCACGCTCCGATCACCTGCGTGGCTTTATCGACGACCAGGGTAATCAGGGATAATTCCCGCAAACAGTAGCGGGCGCCACACCTCACCGGTATAATGGCGCCCGCTTTGTTTCCCCCCTCCGGAAACACCTTTCCAAACAGCGTTCGCTGAATGGGCCTATAGCTCAGTTGGTTAGAGCAGGGGACTCATAATCCCTTGGTCGCAGGTTCGAGTCCTGCTGGGCCCACCATTTGCCAGCCTCCTTACCACTCATTGGTCATGTCAGCATAAATTGGCCGGAACGGCCACATTATGGTGACTTACGTTAGCAGTTTTGGCCGCCTCATTTTGAAACCATAATTCGGGTCATGTCGCCACAACGTGACCGGAGACTGACACCGTAGATTGACAGATAGGTCGCAAAGCGAACGTTCAGGCGGATAGACCAACACTTTCCCCCGGGAGAAATTCCGCCTCTTTTTAGAGAGATCCGCAGTAACGGGGCAGAACCCGACTACCGTCCACTTGTCTGTGAGAGTTCGACTGCTTCGAGACATTGTTCAAAAGGTAGCCAAAGAGCTAAAGAGTCACCCTCAACGGCATCAATAGCAACGAACCCAAACTTTTCGTAGAATCTTTTTGAGTCGTCGTCTTTGGCATCTACCGCACAGCCTATACCTCCAACTGAAATCGACGCATCAACAACCCGCCTCAGGCACTCGATCAGCAGGTATGCTCCTAATCCGTATCCTTTCACGGAGTTATCAACCGCAAGCCGTGCCAGCCGGTAAACCGGCGGATCCGACGGAAACCGCTTTTGCAGGGGATACCCCTGGGGGAAGACAACGGTGCTGGGAAGAAGAGTGTAATAACCGAGGATCTCCGTCGGGTCGACCTCATCTTCAATCAGTACATAAGTCCGTGTCGCCATCTTCTGGCTGCTTTGCCGGGCAATTTTCTTTAAGAACTCGTTGAGTGCAGGTTTACCGCAGTCAAACTTTCGCCGATTGTGTTTTTTACTGATTTCTTCGGTTCTTAAAGTCACCAGCCAACTTCCTGTGGTTGAGTGCAGCTTCTCGAAGCTTTGGGTTAATCGGCTCAGGGTTATCCAGTAGCTCCAGCATAAGATCAGCACTTTGCCGGGAAACCTGAATTTGTAGCGCCTGACGCTCGGCCTCTTGTGCTTCTTTCTTTGCAGCGTAGATCAGGAACTGACTCAAGCTGCGGCCCGTTAACTCTGCTGCATGAGCAATAAGTCTCTGCGTTTCTTCATCGACACGGGCGACCAAGCGAGTGTCTTTACCTTGTGTGTTCATCATATTCTTCACCGATGGTGGGATAGGCTCGACTGGAACCCAAGAAAACCCTCTTCCTTGATAAAAAGTGATTCGACGGACCCAATCTACGTGTGCCATGTTGGCATACTTAATTGCCTTAATCAACTTGGGTGTGCCAATTTGGCACATGCAATTTATAAGGTGCTCAGCTGCACAAAGGTCGCAAAGCGAACATTCAGATTTTGGAATAACGCGAGAGCGCACAAGCGTACTCTCATGCGTCCGTGTGGCGTAAATTGTTAGGTGTGATCACTTCAATGCCCCCGCATAGCTAAAAACTAGCTTTTTCAACTCCAGGTTAGCGAACTGCATTTTCCACATACTGCCCCTAGATCTGACTAAAGGACAGCGTGGCAATGAGCACCAAGGACCGGTTCCATCTCGAGAAATTTTCCTATCACGGCCGAGTCTCGGTCGTCGGGTTCTACCCCGTTTGCTCTGCGCCGCATGGAGAGGTCCTAGGATGGTTCTACGGTCTTTTCATCCACGTGACACGTCCAAGACGAAGACGTCGATGCGCCCTTTAAGTCCGTGATCGAGAAGCTCTTCAATGGCTGCTTTTAGTTGACTGGCTGTCTCCAGGCCATGCCGTTTCCGACCCTCGACTTTCTCCCAGGATCCAAACCAGAAGATTAAGTAAATGCCCTGGCCCTGAGCTGCCGGATGAATAGCATAGAGCTGATCGAGTTGCATCGACGCGGCGGTATACAGATCCTCGTGCCACTGTCCTTTTGCCTCGATGGGAAGCATTAATTCCTTGCCAGAAAACATTTTGATTGCTGAGATGTCGCAGCGATTTGCGCTCTTAACCTGGTCTTCGATTTCAATCTTAATGCCTTTGGATTGAAGTTTGATGGAGAGGCGATCCGCAACTCGTTTAGAAGCCTCAACTTCTCCGACCCTCCTATCGCCGTTGTAAAAGAGATTGCCTGTATCAAATTCACCGCCTGATATTTCACCCTGAAGTGATTCGAGCTCTTCCAGCACCAGTTGCCTGAGGCCTTCAACCGTAACTACTTCATCTCGGTGAAGCACATTGAAAATGTCGGAGGGGGACGGCGGACTATAGTTTCTAAGCGCGATCGTGCGATAAGCGCCACTTTTCATCGTTTTGAGCTTCTCCCGAAAACATTCGAAGCGCCCGTCAGCTTGGAGCTGGTCCAAGACCAACAAGCTGCTCTCCGGGTGGTCATTTGCTATCTGCCACACCAGATCATTCAAAAGCCTATAGGCTCGCTCTTCTCTCGGACTATCAGAACCCCAATGGGTGGGTAAGTGCACCGCTGGCCAATCGTCAATGAACGATTCCAGAATCAAACGTATTTTTTGGGCGCTTAGGCGTGGCCAGGACGGAGTCCCGGTTCTCATTAGCCCGCCGAACAGCGACTCAAACTCGAAAATAAGGTCCTGGTCGCTTGAAAGCCAATCTGACATCAGCGGATGGAGGTCAGGTACAAAGTAAAGATGCCGTAAGCACCAAAAAACAAGTTCTGGCTCGCGTGGAGTCCTGTCGCACGCACTCGACCATGCCTCCAGACAGTCATGCGTTCGCTGTTGAACCCGCCCGACTAGCTCATCCATACGACCAGCCTTCAAAGCAGCGTCAAAGAGGCATTCCAACACCCAAGTATTATTGCCGCGATAGTCGTCGAGCCACTCAAGAGCAAGCGGACCGGCAATGGACGAAAACATCGGATCATCACGAAGCAAATGAACTCCTTCCGGCCTCGAATCGGGACCATGGCTATCCAGCTGTGTTTTGACGAACCGAATCAAATAGCTGCGCTTGTCTGCATCGTTTTGGAACAGGCGAGCATCCGCTTCTTGACGGATTTGAGCCCACTCGTCTTCTTGGACGCTATCGAATCTTAGATCGATATTCGCCCTAAGTATTTCGAGGGCTTGCTGATCGAGCGTTTCGAGTGAACCGGTCTCCCGGAATATTTCAACACTTGATGCCATCAAGATCCTTTCCGCTGGCAAAAACCGACCTGTGCAATGAAGGTTTGCTGTTTCCGCTAGGGAAGGCAGATGAGGTTGAAGATGGAGACGACAATTGATAAATGACCGGCGAATTGCTTCGAGATTCCCGAAGCGCCTTTCTATCTCCTCAGGATTGTGAAGGTAGAGGGTAGCAATATTCCCCAGGAAACCGAGATTTTTCCCGGATTCAACTAAATCGCGATCACGCTCCATAGCCGCCCTATTCCGCGCCAACCGCTTTTCTTGTTTTGCTTGGGACTTGCGGCTTTTCCTCTCCCACCTTAGTTGGTTTTCTTCCCACCATGCCTTGGATTCACGCTCCAACTTATACCAATGGCGCATGAATTCACTGGCCTCAGCCGCTTGTTGGCGCATTAGATGTCTAAGCTTTGATACTTCCTGAAAATTGCCGCGTGTTTTAGGAAGCGCTCTCATGTGGAGAGCACGCCACAAGCGCATATTGCCCACGGTAAAGGCATGGCGAGCCAAGACGACCGAGTCCTGAGCTTGTAGCTTAATACCAGAGTGGATGTGAGGATGGAACAAAAACGGGTTGAGAAAAGGCTCTTCGGTTTCGGAAGCAGTTCGATCATCACAGGCTATTTTCAATAGTTCCTGTCGAAGCGAATGGTTCTTCTGAAGTACGTCCGTCGCCTTACTACGCTGTCCATCGATATCGTTGTGGAAATTGAGGTTTCGGATCCAATGATAAATTCTGGGCGCCTCGATATCGGCATGCTCGCTTTCAAAAAATTGATCGAGCAAATGCCCGATAATCTTGCTGATACCGTCCCTGCAATGGCACTCAAACCGGTTTTCGGCACCGCACGTGCATTGTAGCCCTTTGCTCAGCTCGTCTAGGAGCCAAGCAACCTCTTTACCGTCGAGAGAGTGGATATATCGTGTGATGAAAAGTCGAGAACCTACGTTGTCATCCGCTCTCAGTGCATCATCGTTTGAATAAAGAACGGCGGAGCTCAATAGAAGCGCCTTCTGTGATTCTCGGCCAAACTGTTGGCTGCCGAGTTCCCTGAAAAACATGGCGCCTAGTTCGAGAGAAACCGCGTCGCCTCTGGCTATCAAATCACCTAGGTTCGGCTTGTGATCACGGTTGTGAATAGCGACGAGGCAGTTAGCAGCGAGACGGCGCAATCCGGCCGGCTCCGAAACATCAAGCATCAGGTTGGTAAGATCCCGGTCCAGTTCAGTTGCAGCAGGCGCTCCTTCCAAAAGATCCAGCACCAGGGCTCTGACTTGGATACCAGCATTTATATCGAACAATAACTCGCGAACTGGCTCCTTGAGATCGGCCGAGAAAAAACCCGAAATGTTGAGCGATCGCCATACATCACCACCACGGAAGTAGGGATCATCATCCGCTTGCTTTCGCAGCGCATGAAGTAAGTATATTTTTGAGCGCGTAGTCAATCGGGAAGGGTCCCCGTTTGCTAACACTGCGTACGGAGCGAGCTGTATCGCTCCCCGCTGTATGCTTTCTCCGCCAACGGCAGCGAGCCAACCTAAGAGGCCTCGCAATTCTTCGCGCACAACGGAATTGGGGGCTATGAGGGCAAAACACTGTCGTAGTGATAATGGATCACATGGATCATCGATTCGTTGAGCAAGATACTCGGCCGCACAATATTCCTCGACAACCCGGTGTACTGGACGGTGAGAGTTCTGATCGTCAGTTGGGACAAACAATCTTGAGTCCAGGACACAGTTAGGGTTGTGCCTGGTAGAAGACACAATACTTTGCAGACGGGGGAACAGATCCGTCTTTAGCGTATCCGCAATGCTGATGCCGACGGCGCCCGAAAGTAGAAGTACAGTAAAAGCTTCTTTAGATATCTCGATTTTTACATCAGACGAAAAGCTGTTTCTCTGGGGACGTTGCTTATTTGCCTCAAAGGCGAGCCTCTCAACCGCGTCATGAAAGACCTGCCTCTTATCCACAAAATTGCCTTGGCTTTCCACAAAGGCTTCAGAGAACAGACTAAGAAAGAGCGGGTTGCCAAGAAGTGGAGCAAGATCGAAGGCATCTACAGCTTGTAGGAACTTCGAAAAATCTTGTTCGGGGAAGAGATGTCCAAAAAATGCCTGCTGCTCATTCTCTGAAAGAGCATTCAGATAGGTAACATAAGGATCTGTCGCGAAGCATTCTTTGACAAGGTGGGTGTTTGACTCTTCCCACTCGCTAGATCGACTGGCGAAGATAACCTTCTTAGGTTGGTTTTTTCTGGCCTTGAAAATAAGCTCATCAAGGCCTGACTCGTTGAGCCTTGCAACTTCGTCAAGCCCATCAAGGACTAGGAAATCACATTGACGTGGTTCAGTCTCAAGCTTGAATAATCTGGCAGATTCCGATTTTACCCCCAATTGAAGTCCTAAGCTTTTCAGAAGTTCGGACTTTCCCGCACCGGGCTCTGCGAGAACGATAATGACAGAACTGCTCTTAAGCAGCTGTTCCTCGGTGAGGCAGTCACCCTCATGGTTCAGTGTTCGGGGTAAATAAAATTCTTCACTCATTTTAACGCCAAGCCTGATCTACCGCCTTTGAATTAGGCCCATTTTGGCTGACATATAGCCCCTATGAACAGACTCGAAATCTGCCCAAAGAGAAATCTTCCGATTATCCCCTCTTGAGCCGAGCGCTATTGTTGAATGGATGGGGGGAAATGTTCGCTTTTGTTTAGAAATTTTGGGGTGGCCTGGACGGTCGCAAAGTGAATATCCCCCTCTGTCAAGGTAGTTGGAACCCCACCCGATGTTAGACTCTCTCAATAAAGTGGGGCGAGAGACAGAGGTTTTCATGAAATATTCACCGGAGCGTCGCGAAGCCATTCTTAAAAAGTTACTGCCACCTAATAACCGG
>NZ_JBSXNZ010000075.1:0-19690 GCF_056857895.1 Marinobacter sp. B-21 | reverse complement strand
CGGTACCGACACTGTGGTCAGCGCAGATTCACACAGCTCGCCATCACCGATGGAAAGCGGAAGCACATCCGGTTTGGTCTGCAGGGTGCCGGATTCGTAGATCAGCGTTACATCGGGCGCATGGGTCAGGCGCGCCAGGTTAGCCGCCTCGCTGGGCAGGCCAATGCCCACGAAGCAGGTCATGTCGCTGGTCAGTGCCCGGGCGGCAGTGACGCTCATCATTTCCGAAGAGGTAAATTCAAGGCTCATCACGCAGCTCCTTTCTCAAATACGTTGTCTTTCAGCCAGGCCTGGAAGGTGTCGCGGTCACGGGCAATGCCATCCCAGTCCTTGTAGAAGGCGTTGTCCCGGTCGTAGTAGCCCAGGGCATAGGAAGGCTTGGCACCTTTCGGAGCTTCGGCGATGGCGGTTATCGCCCAGGATGGCAGTACGCAGGCGTTTACAGAGGCGCCGAGGTCGTCGACAACCTCTTCCACGGTGACGATGCTGCGCTTGGCGGCCAGCACCACTTCCTTCTGGATGCCTACAATGCCTTCAATCAGCACGTTACCTTTCCGGTCGGCCCGCTGGGCGTGTATGACGGCGACATCCGGGCGAATGGATGGTACAGCGGCCAGGCGCTCGCCGGTGAACGGGCAGTCAATGAATTTGATCTGGTCATTCACCTTTGGCAGGTCGCTGCCCACATAGCCACGCAGCACCGCAAACGGCAGTCCGGCTGCGCCGGCTTCATAGGCGTTGGCCATGGCGGCATGACTGTGCTCAAGGATTTCCAGCTTGTTCGGCCAGCCTTTTTCAACGGCGTCCCGCAGGCGATGCAGGGAACCCACGCCCGGGTTGCCGCCCCAGGAGAAAATCAGCTTCTTCGCACAGCCGGCGCCAATCATCTGATCATACACCAGGTCCGGAGTCATCCGGATGAGTGTCAGGTCGCGCTTGCCCTGGCGGATGATTTCGTGGCCCGCAGCGAATGGAATCAGGTGGGTAAAGCCTTCCATCGCAACGGTGTCGCCGTTGTTGATGTGTTTGCTTACCGCTTCCTGGAGAGAGAGAAATTCAGCCATCGCAGTGTCTCCATCGTGTTTCGGTTGATAAGTTCGATATGCGAACATAAGTTCAATATGCGAACATAATGGCTCAAAGGTTTTACCGTCGTCAAGTACAAATTTTCACCAGTTGGCAGAAATGCACGGATGTTCGGAGAGCGAACTAGCTGATACCATGCGCTGACATCGACTTGCCAAGGCGCTGAAGGAGCCGGAATGGACGAACAGATTCTCAAGCCGGGAGACCGGGATTACGTGGGGGCGCTGGCCTCCGGGCTGGACGTGTTGCAGGCGTTTGATGGTGAGCATCCGCGCATGACGCTCAGTGAAGTGGCCGCCAGGACCGACATGGATCGGGCCAAGGCCCGTCGATTTCTGCTGACCCTGCACGCTCTGGGTTTCGTGAAGCGTACCGGCCGCCAATTCGAGCTGACGCCTCGGGTGCTGCAGCTGGGCTACGCCTATCAGGCGTCGAACCAGTATCGGGCGGTGATTCAGCAATACCTGGAAGACATCACTGCCGAGCTTGGTGAATCCTCTTCCCTGGCGGTATTGGATGGCGACGATGTGGTCTACGTGGTGCGCTCGGCGGCGCGGCATCGACTGATGGCGATTACGCTCTCGGTGGGTACGCGCTTGCCTGCGGCCTACACGTCCATGGGGCGGGTGTTGCTGGCACAGCTGCCGGAATCGGAGCTGGCTGCGTTTCTGGACCGAATCCGGCTGGAGCGTTTCACCGAGTCATCGGTTATCGACAAAGCTGCGCTGCGCTGCGCCATCGACCAGGCTCGTGAGCAGGGCTACTCCATTGTCGACCAGGAGCTGGATTCGGGGTTGCGCTCTGTGGCGGTGCCGGTGTTTGCCGGCAGTGGTGAACTGCTTGGCGCGATCAATATCAGCACCAATGCCGCGCGAGTGGATATGGAGACTTTGATAAATGTCTACCTGCCGCGGTTGCAGGAAGCGGCTGAGGCAGTGCGGCGGACGACACGATGAATGTGTTGGATTACGGGTAGCGCCCTGTCAGCCGGTTTTCCACCAGCTCACCCAGAATGGTATTGGCCAGCCGCATAACGGCATTCGGATTCTCTCCGCGCCGGCGTGAGGCGATCACCGGGGTGGTGATGTTGTTGTCCTCCAGTGGCATGTATTCCACGCCCTCGCGGTTTAGCTTTCGGACCTGTTCAGGAACCAGCGTAAACCCCATATCCGATGCCACCAGAGACAGCGCTGTTTGAAGGTCGTTGACCTGCTGGCTGACATGGATTTTCAGGCCGCGACGGTGAAACAGCCCCTGGGTGATGTCGGCAAAGTTCGGCCCGGGGCCGGAAGGGAAGGTGACCATTGGCCACTCCGAGAGCTCTTTCATGGAGGGCGGGTGACCGGTTAGCTGATGGCCGGCCGGGATGGCCGCGATGATCGGCTCATCAAACAGGTTTTCCTGCTCCACATCCGGGTCTTCAATTCTCAGTCGGCCGAAACCGATATCGATTTTGCCGGACTTGAGTGCCTCAACCTGCTCGCGGGTTTTCAGTTCGTGCAGCACAATTTCCAGGTTCTTGTTCTGGCGCAGCCGGCGCACCATCAGTGGCAATTGCCCATAGAACACGGACGGGACGAAGCCAATTGAAAAAATGGTTTTCCGGTGCTGGGCAATACGGCGGGTGTCCTCAACGGTGGCGCCCACCTTGTCCAGAATCTGCTGGGCCTGCTCCAGAAAATATTCCCCGCCCGTGGTTAGCTCCAGTCCTCGGGGTTTGCGGATAAACAATTCCACCCCGATCTCTTCTTCCAGCTGTTTGATGGCCCGGGTCAGCGGTGGTTGCGCAATAAACAGTTTTTCTGCCGCCCGGGTCAGGTTGCCCGCCTCTGCCACGGCAACGAAGTACCGCAAGTGTCGCAGCTCCATCCATACCTCCAAGGTATCGGTTATTACTTAATCAATATTGGTTCACATAACGGAAACTTCGTACTGTTCGAATCACAGGCTTTTTTACTTGCGATTCGGAGAGCACATGTCCGCCACCATTCAGTCCATTGAAGCGATCCTGGTCGATATTCCGACCATCCGCCCTCACAAGCTATCCATGACAACCATGGGGGTTCAGAGCATGGTGATCGTGCGGATGAAAGACTCCGGCGGTCTTGAGGGACTGGGTGAGGCGACCACGATTGGTGGACTGGCCTACGGCCCGGAAAGTCCCGAAAGCGTAAAGCTTACCATTGATACCTATTTCAAGTCGCAACTGATTGGCCAGCCTGTGGGTAACATCAATACCCTGAGGGTAATGCTGGACCGCTCAACCCGCGGTAACAACCTGGCGAAGTCGGCCATCGAGACAGCGCTGCTGGATCTGCAGGGCAAGCGTCTGAATCGCCCGGTATCCGATCTGCTCGGTGGAGCGATTCACCAGCACATGCCGGTGCTCTGGACCTTGGCCAGCGGCGATACCGCCAGGGATATCGAAGAGGCGCTGAGCCTGATCGAAACCCGCCGCCATTGCGACTTCAAGCTCAAGATTGGTTCCCGAGAGCTGATGGAAGACGTTCGCCATGTGGCTGCCATTAAAGAGGCAGTCGGTGAAAGCGCCAGCGTGCGTGTCGACGTCAACCAGGCCTGGGACGAAGCCACCGCCGCCAAAGGTATGGCCGAGTTGCAGGCCGCCGGTATCGATCTGGTGGAGCAGCCGACGCCCATGAAGGATTACGCCGCGCTGGTACGACTTTCCGAGAAATTCCATCTGCCTATTCTGGCCGACGAGGCGGTGGCGGACGCCAAGGATATGTACAACCTGGCCGCCGCCGGCTTTGCCGGTGCGGTTGCCATGAAGATTGCCAAAGCGGGTGGCCCCGCCCGAGCCCTGGAACAGGCCGTCGTGGCCCAGGCTGCGGGTATCGGCCTGTACGGCGGCACCCTGCTCGAAGGCACCATCGGCACAGCCGTCGCCCTGCATGCCTGGTCAACCCTGGAGAACCTGCACTGGGGCACCGAAATGTTCGGCCCGCTGTTGATGAAGGACGACATCGTGGTCAAGCCGCTGAATTTCCACAACAACGGCGTGGAACTGCCACAGGGCCCGGGCCTGGGTGTGGAAATTGATGAAGACAAGCTCACCCACTATCGCCGGAAAGCCTGAGGCACCGGAACGTTCCGATAACGGAGGAAAGCACATGCTGTTCAAAGTCGAGATGAAGGTGAACATCCCCCACGACATGCCCGCCGAAGTGACTGCGGACATCAAGGCTCGGGAGAAAGCTTATGCCCAGGATCTGCAGACGCAGGGTAAGTGGCGTCACCTCTGGCGGGTGGCGGGCAGCTACGCCAACGTCAGCATTTTTGATGTGGAAGACAACGCCGAGTTGCAGGAGCTGATCAGCAACCTGCCGTTGTTCCCCTTCATGGATATCACTGTCGCGCCACTGTGCCGGCATCCATCTTCCATCCACGAGGATGACCGTTAAAACCCAACGCACCGTTGCCAACTGATGAGCTGGTTTGAGCAACAACAACAAGAGCACGAGGAGACCAACAATGACCGTTAAAACCATGCAAACCGCGGAAGTGAAGGACCTGCTGGAGAAAGTTGCCGGCTTCAACCAGGACGGTGGTAACGACCGGGTGAAGAAGATTGTTCACCGTTTGATGCACGATATTTTCCAGATCGTTGAAGACTTCGACGTCACGGCCGAAGAGTTCTGGCAGGCCGTCTACTACGTGGGTGACCTGGGCGCGAACGGCGAAGCTGCCCTGCTGGCGCCGGGCCTGGGTATGGACAAGTACCTGGATATCCGGATGGATGCAGAAGACGAGCAGGCGGGTCTTGATGGCGGTACCCCGAGAACGATTGAGGGGCCGCTTTACGTGGCCGGTGCGCCGATCAGTGACAGTTTCGCCCGTATGGACGACGGTTCCGATGAGAGTGCCGAGACCATGATTCTGAGTGGCCAGGTCACCGACGAAAAAGGCCAGCCAGTGGCCAACGCCGTGGTTGACGTCTGGCACGCCAACACCATGGGTAATTACTCCTACTTCGACCAGTCCCAGAGCGACTATAACCTGCGTCGCCGTATCCGGACCGACGAAAACGGCCGCTACACTGCCCGTTCCATCATTCCGTCCGGTTACGGATGCCCTCCAGAGGGTTCCACCCAGGCGCTGCTGAACCTGTTGGGGCGTCACGGCAACCGTCCCGCCCACATTCACTTCTTTATCTCCAAGCCGGGCTTCAAGCACCTGACCACCCAGATCAACCTGGCCGGCGATGAGTACACCTACGACGACTTTGCGTTCGCAACCCGGGAAGAGCTGGTGATCGAGGCGAACCGCGTTGACGATCCGGCCAAAGCCGAGCAGTTCGGCCTGAACAAGCCGTTCACCGAGGTGGAGTTCAACATCCAGCTGGTGTCCACCGACAAATCCGAGCTGCAAACCCGCCATGAGCGCAAGCGTGCTCTTGAAGGCGAAGCCGCGTAAGGAGGATTCATCATGACTCGCCAACTCGACAGACTCGAAAAGCAGATCCGAGGAGTGGTAGAAGCCGACCCGACCACTGGCCATTACCGCTGCGACCGAAGCATCTTCACCGACCAGGAATTGTTTGACCTGGAGATGAAGCACATTTTTGAAGGCAACTGGATCTACCTGGCCCACGAAAGCCAGGTGGAGAATCCCGGTGATTACTTCACCACGACGGTAGGTCGCCAACCGGTGGTTATCACCCGGACCAAGGATGGCGAGCTCAAGGCGATGCTCAATACCTGTTCCCACCGTGGCGCTACCTTGTGCCGCAAGAAGCGTGGCAACAAGTCCTCATTCACCTGCCCGTTCCACGGCTGGACCTTCAAGAACGACGGCAAGCTGCTGAAAGCCCGTGATCAGAAGAAGGGCGGCTACCCGGACAGCTTCAACACCGACGGCTCCCACGACCTCAGGCTGCTGCCCATGTTCGAATCCTATCGCGGTTTTCTGTTCGGTAGCCTGAGCTCTGATGTGCTGCCGCTGGAAGAGTACCTGGGCGAAACCACCAAGATCATCGACAACATCGTTGATCAGGCGGAAGACGGCCTGGAAGTGCTGCGTGGCGCCTCCACCTACACTTATGAAGGCAACTGGAAACTGACCGCCGAGAACGGCGCTGATGGCTATCACGTCGGCACCGTGCACTGGAATTACCTGTCCACCATGGGGCAACGCAACTACGACAAAGGCGGCACTGAGGCGGTTGACGCCAAGAGCTGGTCCAACGAGGGCGGTTTCTACTCGTTCGAGAACGGCCACATGATGCTGTGGACCCGCCTGATGAACCCGGAAGTACGCCCGGTGTTTGGCCAACTCAAGCGTTTGGAGGAGCAGTATGGTGAAGCCCGCGCCGACTCTATCGTGCGCACCACCAAAAACCTGTGCCTGTACCCGAATGTCTACCTGATGGACCAGTTCTCCACCCAGATTCGCGTGCTGCGTCCGATTTCCGTCAACAAGACAGAAATCACCATCTACTGCTGGGCTCCGAAGAACGAGCCGGCAGCCGATCGCGCCAAGCGTATCCGCCAGTATGAAGACTTCTTCAACGTCAGTGGCATGGGTACCCCGGACGATCTGGAAGAGTTCCGGGGCTGCCAGGAAGGCTACGAAGCCAGTGGCCTGAAATGGAACGACATGAGCCGCGGTGCCAAGCACTGGATCGAAGGTCCGGACGAAGGTGCCAGTGCCATCGGCCTCAAGCCCATCCTGAGTGGTGCCAAGCCGGAAGATGAAGGTCTTTATGTGACCCACCATCAGCATTGGGTGGACGAGATGACCAGGGCCGTCGAAACGGAGCGAGCCCGCTTCATTTCTCTCGCTACCACATCGTCAGAGGAGGCTTCCGCATGAGCATGACCTTCGAACAGATTCAGGCGTTTGTGTACCGCGAAGCCCGCCTGCTGGATGACCGCGAGTGGGATCAGTGGCTGCAGTGCTACCACGAAGATGTCACCTACTGGATGCCGTCCTGGGATGATGAAGACCAGCTGACCGAAGATCCGCAAACCGAGATCTCGCTGATCTATTACCCGAACCGACAGGGCCTGGAAGATCGGGTTTACCGGATCAAGACCGAGCGTTCGGGCGCCAGCTCCCTGCCGGAGCCTCGGACCACCCATCTGACCTCCAACCTGGAAATCCTGGAGCGGAACGGTGACACGGTAAAACTGCGGTTCAACTGGCAGACCAACAGTCACCGGTATCACAAGACCCAGACTTTCTTTGGTACGTCCTTCTACACCCTTGATGTCAGCGGTGAGCAGCCCCTGATTACCGAGAAGAAGGTGATCCTGAACAACGATTACATCAACCAGGTAATTGATATCTATCACCTGTAATGGGTGGGGAGAGCATCATCATGAGCTACAACATTGCACTCAACTTTGAAGACGGCGTTACCCGTTTTGTGTCCTGTAATGAGGGCGAAACGGTCCTCGATGCCGCCTACCGCGCGCAGATCAACCTGCCGATGGACTGCTCCGATGGCGTTTGCGGTACCTGCAAGGGTGCCTGCCATCAGGGCGATTTCGATATGGGTGATGAGTACATCGACGAGGCATTGTCTGATGAGGAAGCCGAGCAGGGTAAGGTTCTGACCTGCCAGATGGTGCCCTCCAGCGATTGCGTGGTGGAAGTGCCTGTCGCTTCTACCATGTGCAAGACGGGTAATGCCGAAGTCACTGGCACTGTGGCTGAAGTGAACTTGATTTCGCCCACCTCCATTGAACTGAAAATCACCGCGGACGATGACATTGCCTTTTTGCCCGGGCAGTACGTGAACATTCAGGTGCCGGGTACCGACCAGACCCGTGCCTATTCGTTCAGCTCAAAACCCGGCAGCCGGGATCTGAGTTTCCTGATCCGCAATGTGCCGGGCGGGCTGATGAGCTCCTGGCTGGTGGGCAAGGCCCGTACCGGTGACAAGGTCACCCTGACCGGCCCCATGGGCAGCTTCTATTTGCGACCCATCGAGCGTCCGGTACTGATGCTGGCGGGTGGTACTGGCCTGGCGCCGTTCCTGGCAAAACTGGAGCACATGAAGGCCAACGGCTGCGACCTGCCGACGCATCTCATCTACGGCGTCACCAATGATGAGGATCTGGTGTGCCTGGATATCCTGGATCGCTTTGCCGAGGAGTTGGAGAACTTCAGCTACATCACCGTGGTGTCCGGCGCCGACAGCAACCATCCGCGCAAGGGGTATGTCACCCAGCACATGGACAAAGCACCGCTCAATGAAGGCGATGTGGATGTTTACCTGTGTGGCCCACCGCCCATGGTAGACGCCGTGCTGGGCTACTTCCGTGAGCAGGGTATCGAGCCGAACTCGTTCCACTATGAGAAGTTTACCCCGAGCGTTCCGGCTGCCGAGGAGAAAGTCGCATGAACCCGCGCTTCACCAACAAGGTGATGGTGATCACCGGTGCGGCCCAGGGCATTGGCCGGCGGGTTGCGGAACTGGCCGGAGCCGAAGGCGCCCGGCTGGTTCTGGTGGATATCGCGGACTATGTGCAGGGTGTTGCCTCCGAGTTGCGTGACCAGGGCGTTGAAGCCCTGGCCGTGCAGGCCAACCTGGAAACCTGGGAAGGCGCGGAAATGGTGATGGACAAAGCCCACGAGCAGTATGGCCGTATCGACATCCTGATCAATAACGTCGGCGGCACCATCTGGGCCCAGCCATTCGAGCACTACCAGCCCGAACAGATCCAGAAGGAAATACAGCGTTCCCTGTTCCCGACTCTGTGGTGCTGCCGCGCAGTTCTGCCCTACATGGTGGAACAGAAAGGTGGCGTCATCGTGAATGTGTCCTCAGTGGCCACCCGCGGCTTGATGCGGGTGCCCTACGGCGCCGCCAAGGGTGGGGTGAACGCCATGACAGTGAACCTCGCCTTCGAATACGCCGAGCATGGTATTCGCGTTAACGCGACGGCTCCCGGCGGTACCGAAGCGCCGCCCCGGCTGACTCCGCGCAACACCGACGCACAGGGCGAACAGGGAAAAGCCTGGTATCAGACTCTGGTCGACCAGACCAACGCAACCAGCTTTATGAACCGCTACGGCACCCTGGAAGAGCAGGCGGAGCCGATCCTGTTTCTGGCCTCGGATGCGGCCAGTTACATGACCGGAACGATTCTGCCCGTGGCCGGCGGAGACTGCGGTTAACGCAAAACGAGATTCATCGGAACTCCCGACAAAAACAACAGCACTCGGAGAAACAGACCCATGAGAAACATAGACGTCAACGACGTTATCGATAACGCAACCTTCAACAAATTTCACTGGAAGGTACTCTTCTGGTGCACCCTGATCATCGTTTTCGACGGTTACGACCTGGTGATTTACGGGGTGGTCCTGCCCTTGCTGATGGACCAATGGAATCTGAACCCTTACGTCGCCGGTCTGCTCGGCAGCAGCGCCTTGTTCGGCATGATGTTTGGTGCCATGGGCTTCGGCATGCTGTCGGATAAATGGGGCCGGAAAAAGGTGATCCTGATGTGTGTGGTGCTGTTCAGCGTGACCACCGTGATCAATGGATTTGCCACCACCCCCTGGCAGTTCGGCATCCTGAGGTTTATTGCCGGTCTCGGTATTGGTGGCGTGATGCCCAACGTGGTGTCGCTGATGAGTGAATACTCACCGGCGCGCAAGCGCAGCACTCTAGTGGCGCTCATGTTCAGCGGCTACGCCGTGGGTGGCATGATGTCGGCAGGCCTGGGTATCTGGATCGTGCCCAACTACGGTTGGGAGATCATGTTCTACCTGGCCATTGTACCGTTGCTGATGCTGCCCCTGATGCTGAAATTCCTGCCCGAATCCGTCGCCTTCCTGATGGCCCAAAAGCGGTCGGGCGAGGCCCGGGAGATCCTGTGCCAAGTGGCACCGTTCAAGGACATTAACGAGCAGGACATACTGATTGTGCCACCCACCACCGATAGCAAGGCGCCGGTTCTGGAGCTGTTCCGGGGTGGCCGTGCCATGAGTACGCTGATGTTCTGGGTGGCGTTCTTCAATTGCCTGCTGATGGTCTACGCCCTCGGCTCCTGGCTGCCGAAGCTGATGTCCGCGGCCGGTTATCCGCTCGATTCCAGCCTGATGTTTCTGATGGTGCTGAACATTGGAGCCATCATCGGTGCCGTGGGTGGCGGCTGGTTGGCCGATCGCTTCTCACTGCGCTCGGTACTGGTGAGCTTTTTCATCCTGGGTTCAGGTTCGCTGATCACCCTGGGCTATGAAAACCCAATGTGGGTTCTCTACACCCTAATGGGCATCGCCGGCGCAACCACCATCGGATCGCAGATCCTGTTGTACGCCTACGTGGCCCAGTACTACCCGATCAGCATCCGGTCCACCGGCCTGGGCTGGGCCTCTGGGATCGGCCGCAACGGCGCCATTGTCGGGCCCATGTTGGGTGGTACCCTGCTGGCATTGGCATTGCCACACCATGTGAACTTCCTGACATTGGCAATACCGGGTGTCATTGCCACGGTTGCTATTGCGCTGGTTGGCCGGCGGTTTGCTGAAAAGCCTGTTCAGTCGGAAGCAGAGGCGGTACTGGCCCCGACTAATTGATTGTGGAGCGTTGATGCACCCCTGAGGGAGACTGACAGTCTAACCCCTCGTTTGCCCCGGCACGTATGTGTCCGGGGCTTTTTTCCGCTCTTGGAGAATAGATAAGAAGGAATTGAGCATGCCGCAGCTTTTCCGTGATATGTCGTTATCCGCCGTTGCTGCCGGCTTCCTGGCGGTGCTGGTTTCGTACGCTGGGCCTTTGGCCATCTTTTTTCATGCTGGCGCGGTGGCGGATATTTCAGCCCAGATGATGACGTCCTGGGTCTGGGCCATTTCAATGGGCGCGGCGGCTTCAGGTATCCTGCTTTCGCTCTGGCTCAAGGCGCCGGTTGTCACCGCCTGGTCGGCTCCGGGAACAGCGCTGCTGGTGACTCTGTTCCCCGAGCTGTCACTGAACGAGGCGGTGGGTGCCTACATTACTGCCGCAGTGATCATCTTCATTATCGGGGTGTCTGGCACCTTTGATGCCTTTGTGCGAGCCATTCCCAAAGGCGTGGCCGCCGGGATGATGGCCGGGATTCTGTTCCAGTTCGGGGTGGGCGCTTTTACCGCCATTGAATCCACACCGGCACTGGCGATCGGCATGCTGCTGGCCTACGTGGTCTTCCGGCGGTTGGTGCCGAAATATACGCTGGTTCTGCTTCTGATTGTCGGGATAGTGCTGGCGGTGGTGCTTGAGGATGCGTCGCTAGCAGGTGTGCGCCTTAGCATGGCGATCCCCCAGTTCATCACGCCGGAATGGAATCTGGGTTCCACCCTGAGCCTGGCCGTCCCCTTGGTTCTGGTCAGCCTGACGGGGCAGTTTCTCCCCGGTATGGCGATTCTGCAGGGAGCCGGGTACCGGGTGAAGGCGAAACCGGTTATTGCCGTGTCCAGCCTGGTATCGCTGCCTATGGCATTGTTCGGCGGTATAACCACGGTGCTTGCCGCGATTACGGCTGCGATATGCACCGGCAAGGATGCCCATGAGGATCCCTCGAAACGATACGTTGCGGGTGTGTTCAATGGCGTTTTTTACCTGGTGGGCGGCCTGTTTGCCGGCACGATTGTCGCGCTCTTTACCTCTTTGCCTGCGGCATTCGTGGCGGTACTGGCCGGCCTCGCCCTGCTTGGGGCCATTGCCAACAACCTGTTCGCGGCGCTGGAGGACGCGAGTCATCGGGAGGCGTCACTGATTACGTTTATTGTGACGGCGTCCGGGCTGTCGTTGTTCGGGTTGTCGTCTGCCTTCTGGGGCGTGGTCGTTGGTTACGGCTGCTACCTGGTACTGAACAGTAAGCCGGGAAAGTGCTGAACAGTCAGTTTCAGAATCCGTCATTCAAAGCTGTCCCAGTAGGGAGGGTCGCCAAAAAAACCATCGATAAAGTCGATAAAACTACGAACCTTGCTTGCCAACAACTGCCGGTGTGCGTACACCGCATAGAGTGCCATTGGCTCCGGTTCGTGGTCAGGCAGGAGGACCTTCAACTTGCCCTCCCTGATCGCAGCCCCAGCGATAAAGGTGGGTTGCAGGACGATCCCCGTGCCGGCAATGGCGGCCTCGACAAGCACGTCGCCGTTGTTGCTGACCATTCCCCGGGTGCTTTCGCGGCTGTTGTCCTGGAGCCATTTCTGTAGGGAGTGGCCGGGGTCCATGTTCATGTAACTGTAGCGCAGGTATCGATGGCCACTGAGGTCTTCCGGTTTACCGGGGGTGCCGTATTGCTCAAGGTAGGCCGGTGATGCACACAGAACCAGCCGCACCGGCGCCAGCCGTTTGGCGATCAGCGAGGAGCTTTTCAGGCGGCCGATGCGCAGCGCGATGTCGAAGCCTTCTTCCACAATGTCGACCTTTCGGTCATTCAGTTGCAGATCGATGCCCACGGCGGGATGCGCTCTCTGGAATTCACTCAGCAGGGGCGCCATGTGGCGAATGGCAAACGAAACCGGGGCGCTTATTCGTAAAAGGCCCTGAGCCTCGGTTTGCAGGTCGCCGAGCTGATTTTCCATGTCATCAATGTCGCTGAGCACCTGCTGGGCACGTTGGTAATAATGGCTGCCCGCTTCGGTCAGGTGGATTCTGCGAGTGGTTCGGTTAAGCAACCGCACGCCCAGGTGGGTCTCCAGTTGGGATACGTATTTGCTGACCAGCTGTGGCGATGTGTCCAGCCGGCCAGCGGCGCGGGTGAAGGTGCCTTCGTTAACCACCGTCACGAAGGCGCGCATGGCGTCGATACGATCCATGGGTGTTGTGTCCTGTTGGGTGTGTTCTTTGATTATCAATGAATCAATGATAATAAAGCAATGATGGCCATCTTAGTCTTTCGATTTGGTGATAGTACAGTGAGTCCATCGCCTGAAGCAGTGACTTCGGGATAAACCAACCAGAGAAAGATTCGAGGTGACTATTATGAACACTCAATTTGCAAAGGCATTGTTCCACTCTAACGGCGGCTTTGCCGCACTGGCACTGCGGGTACCGGTTGGCCTGGTACTGGCTGCCCATGGTGCACAGAAACTCTTCGGCTGGTTCGGTGGCTACGGGCTGGAAGGCTCCGGGCAGTGGCTGGCCAGCATTGGCCTGGAGCCGGGTTATCTGATGGCGCTGCTGGCAGGTGGTGCCGAGTTCTTTGGCGGTCTGGCATTGGTGCTTGGCCTGCTTACACGTCCCGCGGCCCTGGTTGCAGCCTTTACCATGTTGGTGGCCATCTTCTCTGTTCACATCGGCAACGGGCTGTTCATGTCCAATAATGGCTACGAGTATGCCCTCACGCTGTTTGTCGTCACCCTTGCTTTAGCGATTCAGGGCGCAGGCCGGTTTGCTGTGGATAACCTGTTTCACAAAGAGGGCTGAACCATGTTAGTGAACGGGATCTGGAAGGAAAACTGGCAACCGGTGCAGGCGAAAGACGAGGAAGGACGGTTTATTCGCCAGACCTCTCCCTTTCGTAACTGGATTACCCCGGATGGAAAACCGGGCCCCACCGGGGTGGGAGGTTTCAAGGCCGAACAAGGACGTTATCACCTGTACGTGGCCTACATCTGCCCCTGGGCATCGCGAGCCCTGATGGCTCGCGAGCTGAAAGGGCTGAAGGACAAGATTGGTGTGACCGTCGTCAACCCCCGGCTGACCGACCAGGGCTGGCAGTTCGGCGGCTACCCTGGAGCGCAGGAGGATACGCTCAACGGCGCACGCTACATGCACGAGCTGTACACCCGGGCGGATCCACAAATATCGGGCCGCGCCACGGTGCCGGTTATTTGGGACAAACAAACCGGTACCATCGTCAATAACGAGTCTGCGGATATTCTGCGGATGCTGAACACGGCTTTCGCAGAGATTGTGGACCAGGGCCCGGACCTTTACCCGGCGACGTTGGCAGGCGAAATCGACAGGCTTAACGGCTATCTTTACGCAGATCTGAACAACGGCGTGTACCAGGCAGGGTTTGCCTCAAGCCAGGCCGCCTATGATGAGGCCTACACCAAGGTATTTGCCGCCCTGGACGACATGGAGTCGCGGCTGGCGGATGGGCGTTGCTATCTGTTCGGTGATCAACTGACCGAAACTGATGTGCGCCTGTTCGTGACCCTGGTGCGATTCGATGCGGCCTATCACGGTCTGTTCAAGTGCAACCGTAATACCCAGCGCGCCATGCCACGCCTGCACGATTACATGCACCGGATACTGGCGCTTGATGGCATTGCCAATACCGTCAACCTTGATCACATCAAGGCCGGCTATTATTCCATCAAGGCGCTGAACCCGAGTGGTATTGTCCCAGCGGGGCCGGGCGAACTCTGAACAGAGGAACAAACGCCATGAACAAAGACACCGATGTACTGTTTATTTCCCATGGCGGGGGGCCAATGCCGCTGCTGGGGGATTCGGGGCACCGTGAAATGGTGGACCGGTTAACGGAGCTTGCCGGTACCCTGCGCAAACCTTCCGCGATACTGGTGATCAGCGCCCATTGGGAAGAGTCGGTGCCGACCATCACCTCCAGAGCCAGCCCTTCGCTGATCTACGATTATTATGGTTTTCCGTCGGAGGCCTACAAGATCGAGTATCCCGGCCCGGGTGAACCGGCGTTAGCACAGCAGGTCTATCAGGCACTGGATCAGGCCGGAATTCCGGCCCGCCTTGACGATCAGCGGGGCTTTGATCATGGCTTGTTTGTGCCGCTCAAATTGATGTATCCGGCCGCGGATATTCCATGCATTCAGCTCTCGCTGGTAAACAGTCTGGACCCCAGCACTCACCTGGCGATTGGCCAGGCATTGCAGGCCCTGGACTACGACAATCTGCTGGTGATTGGCTCCGGCTTCTCGTTCCATAACATGCGGGCCTTCTTTGCGGAACAGACGGCGGAAATCCAGGCCTGCAATCGGGCCTTCGAGGACTGGCTGGAACAGACCTGTGGCGATACTGCCCTGCAGGAGCCGGAGCGGGCCGAGCTCCTGACTCATTGGGAGCGAGCGCCCCACGCCCGGTTCTGTCACCCCCCGGGAAGAGCACCTTCTGCCATTGCATGTGTGCTACGGACTGGCCAGCCAGCCCAGCGAAACGCATATCGCAGCAAGGATCCTTGGGAAACAGTCGGGGATGTTTTATTGGCGGTGTTAACAGACGCCCTCCAGGATCATAGTTAGTGCACACCTGTAAGGAGATGTTATGAGTGAAGGTCTTAATGCCATCGTCAACGCCCGATTGCAGGGCCGCGAGGGTTTGTACCGACTGACCATTGCCGACGGTCGGTTCAGTGCTATTACTGCCCAGAATGCATCGGAAGATGCGTCAGAAAACCAGCTGGACGCCGGCGGGAATCTGGCGATTCCTCCGTTCGTGGAGCCGCATATCCACCTCGATGCGGCCATGACCGCCGGCGAGCCACGCTGGAACCAGAGCGGTACCCTGTTTGAGGGTATTGAGTGCTGGTCCGAGCGCAAAGCCAGCCTGACGCGCGACGACGTGATCGGCCGGGCCGAGCAGACCCTGAAACTGTTTGCCGATAACGGAATTCAGCATGTCCGCACCCATGTGGATGTGACCGACCCCACGCTTACGGGCCTGAAGGCCGTGCTTGAGGTCCGTGAGCGCATGGCTGAAACAGTGGACCTTCAGATTGTTGCTTTTCCACAGGAAGGCCTCTGGTCATTTCCGCAGGGTAAGGAACTGATGGAGGAGGCGGTGCGTCTGGGGGCCGACGTTGTTGGCGGCATTCCCCATTTCGAATTCACCCGGGATTACGGTGTTGAATCGGTACGCTGGCTGGTGGAATTGGCCCACAATCATGACCTTCTGGTAGACGTGCACTGTGACGAGATTGACGACCCCGAGTCCCGCTTCCTGGAGGTTCTGGCCGCCGAAGCGCTCAGGCTGGATTATGGCTCCCGGGTAACCGCAAGCCATACCTGCGCCATGGGCTCCTATAACGACCATTATTGCAGCCGATTATTCCGGCTGTTGCAGAAATCCGGCCTGCGTTTCCTGTCCATGCCCACCGAGAGCCTGCACCTGCAGGGCCGATTCGACGGTTACCCGAAACGTCGTGGCCTCACCCGCGTGCCGGAACTGCTCGATGCGGGACTGAAAGTAGCGTTCGGCCAGGATTCCATCCGCGATCCCTGGTACCCGCTGGGGAACGGCAACATGCTCCGGACCCTGGACGTGGGCCTGCACGCCTGCCACATGCTTGGGATGGGCTGGATTGACCGATGCCTGGAGCTGATCACCGAGAACGGTGCTGTGGCCCTTGACCTGAAAGAGTACGGAATTGAGGAAGGGCTTCCTGCCCGCTGTGTCGTACTTCAGGGCAGATCCCCCTATGAGGTGTTGCTGGGGCAGTTGCCGGTTCTGACGTCGGTTCGTGATGGTCGGGTATTGATCAACAGGCATGGCTGAAACTTCTTGATGAGGGCCTGGCTATAGTCAATGGTCGGCCCTCCGGCACGCTAACCGGGTAAGTGGATTGGGTCAGTGAATCATTCCGAATCGGATTGGCGCAGTGACTTCAACGCCTTTGCCCATCTCGCCATTTCCGTCAGCATGGCACCGGCGGATCCGGTGCCATGCTCGGCTGCAAGGAAACGGCGCTGGTCATCCAGGCTTTCCCAGGGCATCTGGACCATCACGCCCTCCACCATCGGCATCATTTTTAACGTGGTGACCAGCTGCTTCGCGACCTGGGCGGAGCGAATGCCGCCGGAAGCACCGCCGTAGCTTACAAATCCGCAGGGCTTGTAGTTCCACTCGTTGTAAACATAATCCAGCGCGTTCATGAACGAAGGCGGCGGGCAGAAATTGTATTCCGGAATCACAAAAACGTAAGCATCTGCCAAAAAAAGGCCTGCGTTTTCACGCAAGCCTTTGAAAATAATGGCCCGCCCGAGAGGATTCGAACCTCTGACCTCTGACCTCTGACCTCTGACCTCTGACCCTTGCCTCCGGAGTGCGCCTTCGAAGGTAGGCAGCAACCGGTCTAAATCGGTGAAAAGTCTGAAAGATCAAATGCCTAAAGCAAAAAACACCAGCCTCCAAAACCCCGATATATCAGCATTTTAAGCCAATTAGCGCCGAAGTTTGGCACACCTTTGTCAGGTAACCAATGTCCGGAAACAGGACATTTGATCGGTGCCCTCCAGGCACTCTAAACGGACATTTGGATCCAATTTTGTCGGGTCGGGGAGTGCAGAATTGTCAGGATTTCAGTGTCCGGAAATCGGACACGCTTTAGGGTCCGGAGAAAACTACATCGTTGAATTAAATAAACAATAGCATTCCTGCCATCATGCTACGATCAAATCTATCGAGCACGATTCGCTCGGAGAAATGCCATTTCCGCGTGGCTTCTTGATTAGGCGAGGTTGTTTGTATTGCGACATACAATGGTGACGACTCACTGCAAGCCCTCTTCAAAAGCTTGCAGGTCTTCCTCCCTCCAACGAGTTGTCCCCGGGCCGACCTTGACCGGTCGGGGAAATCTCCCCTCTCTGACCCAGCGCCATATAGTTTTAGTTGAGACTTTGTAACGGCTACTCACTTCATCGACGGTGTAAAACATGGGCTTTCTCTCGGCAGTTGCGGAGGTTTCGATTTGTTCCGCTTCAAACGAACCTGTGATACTCCAGATGACGTTGTCTGAATTGATCGATGACAGCATTGATGAATGTCTGATTAGTAGGTATGGCCTGCTTTTGATCGTCAGACTCAAAGGCCGCTCGACTGGGTGAGTGGCGTGGTGGAAAGGCTATCCAATTCCGATGGATGTGGCGACAGATCTGATCGCCGTTGGGAGGCTTAAAGATTGAAAACGACTGATATGAAGCAGTATCCAATGAAAGTCATTAGCGGTGGTCAGACTGGTGCCGACCGCGCGGCACTTGATGCGGCGATAGACCGGGATTACCCGATCGCGGGCGCTTGCCCAAAAGGGCGCCTAGCAGAGGATGGGACGATACCGGAGCGCTACCCGCTTACGGAAATCACTGGAGGCTATCGAGCCCGAACCCGAAAAAATGTTCAGACAGGCGACGGTACGCTTGTTTTCTATCGCGACGAGCTCAAGGGCGGCACAGCATTGACTGTTTCTATGGCTCTGAAGGAGCGGAAACCGCTAAAGCTGATTGATATTTCTGTAGTAGAGCCGGGCCTGGCTGTTGAGAAGATCCGGGAATTTTGCATCGATAATCAGATAGGGACGTTAAATGTTGCAGGTCCGAGAACTTCGCAATGCGCTGGCATTTACCCCTATGTCTTTGAGGTCATTTCTGAGTTGCTAGGTGATAATTCAGGATGTTGATGAGGCTTAGCTCCGCCAATACGTCAGCAAAACTCGATGTTGTCACGTCGATCAAGCTTGAATAGTGTCCGAAAAAGTAGTAGTTTTTCTGACAATGCTTGGAGGTGTGTCATGTCCGTGAAAGAGTCCATTGAGCGTCAAATAGTCAAGCTCCCGCAAGGTGAGCCCTTTACAAATACAAGGTTTCTTCGGCTCGGGTCACGCGCAGCTGTGGATAAGGCTATGTCTAGGCTAGTAGAGGCGGGTGTGATTCAGCGGGTTGCAAGGGGCGTGTTTGTCCGGCCAAAGCAAAGCAGGTTTGTCGGGGTGGTGATGCCCGACGTGTCGCGTGTGGTTGAGGTGATCGCGAAAGAGCATGGAGAAACCATTCAGGTTCACGGGGCAGAAGCGGCTCGCCGCTTCAAGCTCAGTACGCAAATGCCAACGGCACCGGTTTACTACACTAGTGGCCCCACCCGAGAAATTTGCATCGGTAAACTTAAAGTGAGGCTTGTGCACACCAGCAGTCAGAGAAAGCTTCAGCATGCGGGCAAAAGACCTGGCTTGGCCCTCTCTGCTCTTTGGTATCTGGGTAAAAACAACATCAGTACCGAGGTAGTGAAGCGGATCAAAGAGGGGTTGAGCGAAGAAGAGTTCGAGACGTTGCTTTCCTCCCGTATGCCGGCCTGGATGAGCGAGGTGTTCAGGCAATATGAGACTGGCCGTGTCCATGGCTGAGCAGGTATTTCTCGAACTTTCCGCGGAGGAACAACGCGATATCCTTCAAACTGTTGCACCTCAACTGGCTCGCAGTGCATCTGTTTTGGAAAAGGATGTATGGGTCTGCTGGACTCTGCAGGCGCTGTTCTCCATGCCTGGTGCGCACCCGATGGCTTTTAAAGGTGGTACATCGCTCTCCAAAGTTTACGATGTGATTGATCGCTTTTCCGAGGATGTCGATATCACGTTGGATTACAGGGCCTTCGAGGACGGCTTTGACCCATTCGCAGGGGGCGTAAGTCGTACCAAAACCAAGCAGTTTAGTGAACGACTGAAAAGTTATGTTTTTGCCTATGCGAACGAAGTGGTCGTTCCACACCTAGAAAGTGAATTGGCTAAATTGCCAGTATCCGAGCATCGCACCGTTGAGCTAGCCCGAACATTTCATAAACACCCCAAGCAGCAGCCACGAAATTTTCTCGGTTAGCCCATTACGCCCAGATATGAGAATTATTAGTAGTATGCGCGCCAATGTCGCTCTGATGTCATCCAGTCACCGGCCTTAAGTGTTT
>NZ_JBSXNZ010000074.1:0-110526 GCF_056857895.1 Marinobacter sp. B-21 | reverse complement strand
ATTGTCACCTCCGCGGGTTTTTGGTTGTTCTTTTGTTTCAATGGCTTGCGACAAAGAATACCATTTTCCGCTGGAGGTTTCCCTCTCGGTTACTGAATTTTCCTGTTTAATATCAGCTTTTTATGTTTATGGATGGAAACTAGCTAGAAATACTTACAACCCGGTGACAATGGCGACCTGAATTTTGTAGGATGCTATGCTTTGTCAAACATGAATGATTCACGTATTCAATCAGTCCGTCGTCGGGCAATGGATCGGCAAGGGAGCACAGATCGCCAGCCTCCCTGTATATTCACCGATACTTGAATCGCAACGGCCGGACTCAGATTTCCAGGACCTGAACTATGCGCACTGCTTCCCGCTTTCTGATCGTCATCATTTTCCTCGGCGTGGTGTTCGGAGGTATCTTCGGCTACAAGTTCTACCAGTTTGGCCAGATGCAGGAGCAGATGTCCCAGCCCCAGCCGCCCGCCCAGATCTCCGCAACCAAGGCACAGACCGAAAGCTGGACACCCGCCATCAAGGCGGTGGGCAGCATTGAGGCGGTTAACGGCATTGAGGTTGCCAACGAGGTGCCCGGTGTTGTTGAGACCATCAATTTCGAGTCCGGTGACGTGGTTAAACAGGGCGACATATTGATCCGCATCGATGCCGCCATCGATGAGGCGGCCCTGCGCACACGCCGCGCCGAGGCACAACTGGCGGAGCAGGAGTTCAAGCGGGTTTCCGACCTGCTTCCCAGGCGCGCCGTTTCCCAGTCCCAGTACGATGAATCCAAGGCCAACTTCGATGCCGCCCGGGCCCGGGTTAACGAAGCCGAGGCCCAGCTCAGCAAGAAAATCATCCGCGCTCCGTTCGATGGCACCCTCGGCATCCGGATGGTCGACCAGGGCGAATACATTGCCACCGGCACCCCTATTGTCGAGATCAACATGCTTGATCCGATCTATGTGGATTACACCCTGTCTGAGAAAAACCTGCCAAACGCGAAGCCGGGTTATGCGGTGGTCGCCAAAGTGGCGGCGGTGCCCGAACAGGATTTCGAGGGCGCGGTCAGCGCCATCAACACGTCGGTCAACCCGGAGACCCGGACCGTTCGCGTTCGCGCCACCCTGGATAATCCCGAGAGCCTGCTGCGCCCGGGCATGTTTGCAACGGTCCTGACCCGACAACCGGGAGACAATGACGTGGTAACCGTGCCGCGGACCGCAATCTCCTATAACACCTACGGCGACTTCGTGTTTGTTGTTGAGGAAAACGACGAGGGTAATCTGGTCGTCAGCCGACGCACCGTCACCACCGGTGAGACCCGGAACACCCGCGTCGCCGTGCTTTCCGGCCTGGAAGCGGGTGAGACCATTGTCGCCAAGGGACTGCTGCGGCTGCGCGCCGGGCAAAAGGTCGCCATTCAGGACGAAGAGCCGCAGGAGGCACCTGAGTAATGCGCTTCACTGACATTTTTATCCACCGCCCGGTACTGGCGACGGTGGTCAGCCTGCTGATTCTGCTCCTTGGCGCAAGGGCCGCCATGGAAATGGAGATCCGGCAGTATCCGGAACTCGAGAGCACCACTGTGACGGTGACAACCGCCTATCCGGGTGCCAGCTCAGATCTGATCAAGGGCTTTATCACCACCCCCCTGCAACAGGCGATAGCGGAAGCCAGTGGTATCGACTACCTGACCTCCACCAGTTCCCAGGGCATCTCCACCATCGAAGCCAAGATGGTGCTGAACTATGACGCCAATGCGGCCCTGGCGGAGATTCAGGCCAAAGTGGCCAGCCAGCGCAATGTGCTGCCTGCCGAAGCCGAGGACCCGGTGATCACCTCTACCACCGGCGATTCCACGGCGCTGATGTACATTGCCTTCTACAGTACCGAGCTGGCAGTGCCCCAGATCACCGATTACCTGACCCGGGTTGTCCAGCCCCGGCTTCAGGCGCTCTCCGGTGTCGGTAAAGCCGAGCTGCTGGGCCGGAAATTCGCCCTTCGGGTCTGGCTGGACCCCGAACGCCTGGCCGCCGTGGATATGACACCCCCGGAAGTGGTGGCGAGGCTGCGTGCCAACAACTATCAGGCCGCCGTAGGCAACACCAAGGGCACCTACACCGAAATCAGCATGACCAGCGACACCGATGTGGCGGACCCGGACCAGTTCCGGAATCTGGTCATCAAACAGGCCGATGGCACCCAGATCCGCCTGCAGGATATTGCCCGTGTCGAGCTGGGCTCGGAAACCTATGATCAGTTGGCCCTGTACAAAGGGCAGCCAGCCACCTACGTGGCCATTGAACTGGCCCCCGGCGCCAACCCGCTGACCGTCGCAGGCCTGGTAAAGGGCGAACTGCCGGATATCGAGAGCCAGTTACCCTCCGGCCTGAACGTGCGACTGGCCTATGACGCCTCGGACTTCATTGAGGACTCCATCAATGAGGTGATCCAGACGCTGCTGGAGGCCATGATCATCGTTCTGGTGGTGGTATTCCTGTGTCTCGGCTCGGTACGCGCATCCATCGTGCCTTCCGTCGCCGTGCCACTGTCATTGATCGGTGGCGCCTTCATCATGCTGATGTTCGGTTTCTCGCTGAACCTGCTCACCCTGCTGTCCCTGGTGCTGGCCATCGGCCTGGTGGTGGATGACGCCATCATCATGGTTGAGAACGTGCACCGCCACATCGAGCAGGGCGAATCCCGCTTTGAGGCGGCAATCAATGGCGCGCGGGAGATGGCGGTGCCGATCATTGCCATGACCACAACGCTGGTGGCGGTTTATGCCCCCATTGGCTTTATGGGTGGCCTGGTCGGTTCACTGTTCACGGAGTTTGCCTTCACCCTGGCCGGCACCGTTGTCATTTCAGGCATTGTCGCCCTGACACTCTCGCCCATGCTGTCAGGGAAGGTGCTGAAGCCTCACGGTAACTCCGGGAAATTCGAGAGCCTGGTCGAGCGCAGCTTCAACGGCCTGGCGGCGGGTTACAAGTCTGCCCTGAGTTCACTGATGCAGACCAGGTCGGTGGTGGTGTTCTTTGCAATCGTGGTACTTGTGTCCATCTACTTCATGGTAACGATGAGCCAGAACGAACTGGCACCCACCGAGGATCAGGGCATTCTGTTCTATCAGGGCCTCGGGCCCCAGACCTCAACCCTCGACTACCTGCTGGAGCATGGTGATGAAATTCAGGAACGCATGTCTGCCGTTCCGGGGTACAACGAAGACTTCATGATCATCGGCATCACCGGCCCCAACGCGGTATTCGGTGGCTTCAAGATGGCGCCCTGGAGCGAACGGGACATCAGCCAGTTCGAAGCCCAGCCGCTGCTGGACGCTGAGCTGAAAAAGGTAACCGGTCTGCAGACCGCCGTATTCCCGCGGCCGTCCCTGCCTGGCTCCGGTGGCGGGTTGCCCTTCCAGTTCGTGATCACCACGGGCAGCAGTTACGAGCAACTGGACCAGGTGGCCGACGAGATGCTGGGTAAGGCCATGGCCAGTGGCAACTTTATGTTCCTGCAGAAGTCCATCAACTTCGACCGCCCGATTACCCGCATCAATGTGGACCGGGACCGGGTTGCGGATCTGGGTCTGTCGATGCAGGACGTTGGCCAGAGCCTGTCGAGCATGCTGGGAGGCGGTTACATCAACCGGTTCAGTATGGAAGGACGGTCCTATCAGGTTATTCCGCAGGTTGACCAGCAGTTCCGTCTGGACGCCCAGGCGCTCAATGAGTACTACATCCGTGCCGATAACGGTGCACTGGTACCACTGGGGAGTGTCGTGAGCTTCAGCCAGCAGGTTGAGCCGTCAAACCGGACCCAGTTCAATCAGCAGAACTCGCTGACCCTCCAGGGTGTGGTCATGCCCGGCGTTGCCGCCGGTAGCGCCATGGATTTCATGGAACGTACGGCGGAAGAGGTTTTCCCCCAGGGCTTCACGTATGACTACACCGGTCAGAGCCGCCAGCTTGCCACTCAGGGCAGCGCCCTGATGGTGACCTTCTTCCTGTCGCTGCTGGTGATCTACCTGGTTCTGGCGGCCCAGTTCGAGAGCTGGCGCGATCCGTTCATCATTCTGGTCTCGGTACCCATGTCGGTGGCCGGCGCCATGGCGTTTATCGTGCTCGGCTTCGCCACCATGAACATCTACACCCAGGTCGGGCTGATCACGCTGATCGGCGTGGTGTCCAAGAACGGCATCCTGATTGTCGAGTTTGCCAATCAGCTGCAAAAGGAACGTGGGCTGAACAAGTTTGATGCCGTGGTGGAAGCCGCCGCGATCCGTCTGCGGCCGATCATTATGACGTCCCTGGCGCTGATCTTTGCCATGGTGCCCCTGTTGATTGCGATCGGCCCGGGCGCGGAAAGCCGCTTTGCCATTGGCCTGACCATCAGTGCCGGCCTGGGTATCGGCACGCTGTTTACCATCTTCGTACTGCCCGCGTTCTATATCCTGCTGGGGCGGGACCACCATGGTTCGGGAGCCGACGAGTACTCGGACACGTCCGATGGTGACGATAACGGTAAGCCGGCAACGGCTCACTAAATCCGGCAACTGGAAAAACCCCGGCCACCATTCAGTGAGCCGGGTTCTTTATTGCCGTTCCGGAATTCAGTCCAGCGCCGGGGCCGGGGCAGAGACTGGCTTCCGGTGCCGGAGGTTGCGACGCCACTGCACGGTCTCACTGGGCAGCTCTCCAAAATGCTCCCGATAGAGGGCCGCGAACCGGCCAAGGTGAGAGAAACCCTCATCAGCTGCATACCAGGAAATATGGGGCACCTCACACTGGCAGTCCACCAGCCTGCGCCGCACCCTGATCAACCGGTTGCGCTGGTAAAACCGGTAGGGCGTCGTCCCGGTTTCCCGCTTCATCAGGTAGTAGAGGTTTCGCTCGCTGACGCCGGAATGGCTGGCCAGCTCCCGCAGGTTGAAGTCCCAGGCAGGTTCCTGCCGGATTTTTTCGATCATCCGGACTATCCGGCGATCAAGTCCGGGGCGTCCGCGAGGTGGCGCGCCCTCATTGCTCGCCGTCGCCGCCAGTTGTCGGAAGAGGTCATCGGTCAGCTCTCTTGCGTGAGCGTCGTCCCTGAAAAAGGGCGAGTTAAGCAGATACGCCGTGATCAGATCCTGGCAGTCGGCAAGGCGTTTGCCGCCTTCGTCTCTGATCAGGCTGTCCGGAATTCCGGCTGCCGGCCGGAGAATCATGACCCGGCCATTCCGGGGCAGGCGCAGCCTGAACCGGTCTGAGGATCGGGCAGCCGTTAAATGCAGCATGGGCTGCCCCGGCTTGCCCTGCAGAGCGATCTCCGGGTCGCCGGCCAGCGGCAGCAGAAACACCGGATCTGACGCACTCCAGCAAGTGATCTCCATGGCCTGACTGGCCTGGATACAAACCACCCTGCCCAGACCGGACGTCAGTGCCGACAGGGCACCAGCCGTGCCACTGCCTGAGTGCAGCTGACACTCCACACCATCCCAACCAGAGAGCTTTCGCAGGGCGACAAGCCACTCTCCGGGAAACGCCCGGTTGAGTCGCAGATAGGCATCAAGTTCTTGATCGGGTGCTTTGTTTGGCATAAGTTTCGGGAGGAAAGTGGTTTTTACCCACTATCAGGGCAACCCGGGCGTTTCCAGTAGCCAGATGTTGCAAAACCCCCTGAAACCGGCGCTTTTTTTGCCTGTTATTGATGTTAATCAACCAGTGCACTGCCCAATGCCTGCCAGGGCAACGGTCTGGCCATTAGAAATCCCTGTCCCCGGTGGCACTTCAGTTCACGCAACCGGCTGTGCTGATCCTCGCTCTCGATGCCCTCTGCAACCACCTCCAGGCCAAGGGCCTCGGCAATCCCCAGAATCGCCGCGACAATCCGCGAATCCCCGGACTTGCCGCCAAGCCGCCAGGTGAACTGCCGGTCAATCTTGAGCACCTGAACCGGCAGGGTATGAAGGTAAGCCAGTGACGAGTAACCGGTCCCGAAATCATCAATTGCCACACCCACCCCCTGATGACCGAATTCCCGCAGCCGGTTCAGGCATTGCGGGGAAAGGTTCATCAGGTGGGTTTCGGTAATCTCGATTTCCGGCCGCCAGCCTATCCGCCGAATGCGGCAAAAGAGCGGACCAAGCAGCCCCTCCAGACGTGAATCGGTGATCTGACGGGCGGAGATATTGATTGCCAGCCGAAGGTCCCGGGGCAGCAATCCCGGGGAATCCGGGAGGTCGGCGAGGATACAGCGCACCAAATGCCCCGTCAGCTCGTGAATATGACCACGCTGTTCGGCAATAGGGACAAACTCGGCGGGCGAGACAACGCCAAACTCCGGATGCCGCCAGCGCAGCAGCGCCTCCAGTCCCGCGATGCGACCACTGTCAAGCCAATACTGGGGCTGGTAGACCACACTGAATTCTTCCGGAGCGGTTTTCAGGGAAGCCATCAGGGCCTCCGACAGGCGCTGTTCACGCCGGCCCTGCTCCGTAGCCACTTCGCTGTAGAGGCGGTAACAGGCCCGGCCAGCGAGCTTTGCCGTGTACATGGCCCTGTCTGCGTTCTGCAGCAACTCACTGCCTGTTTTGCCGTGCTCCGGATAAACCGCCGCGCCAACAGACGCTGAAAGAAAATACTCACGGTGATCGACCACCATCGGGGCCTGGAAAATGTGGATCATGCGTTGACAGACACCGTCCAGATCGTCCCCGGACTGCAACTCTATAATGGCCGAAAACTCATCGCCCGACAGCCTCGCCACCACGTCACCCCTTCTCAGAACGCTCTGGATACAGTAGGCGGCGTGCTGCAGCACGCGATCCCCGCATTCGTGGCCGTGGAGATCATTAACCGACTTGAAGAAATCAAGATCCACAAACAGCACGGCGAACCGGCGACTGTCACGGGCGCGCTGGGCCACACGGGCCTTGAGGAACTCCTGGAACAGGGCGCGGTTCGGCAGCTCGGTGAGGGGGTCGTAGTAAGCCAGCGAGGCCAGACGCTCGTCGCCCGCCGCCACATCGCCAACATCCGTGAACACACCGGCCCAGAATCGACGATTTCCCCGCTCCACGGGATAGATTGTCAGCCACTGGGGATAAGTCTCACCGCTCTTTCGGCGGTTCCAGATCAGTCCCTCCCAGCGACCGTGTCGCTCAAGGCTTTCCCACATAGCCTGATAGAACTCGGGCGAGTGCAAGCCCGAACTCAGTAACGAAGGTGACTGTCCGAGAACCTCATCTGCCTGGTATCCGGTGACAGCGCGAAACATCCTATTGACGTAGGCGATTCGTGGTTCTGTCGTGGACAGCATGATCGCCCTGGGATGGTTATCCACCAGCGTCCTGAAATCCTGTTGTTGTACTACCTGCATCCGCCGCTTTCTCCTTTCAGCGAACCCTGAACCCGATCCTGACAGTTCAGGCACCAGCTTAAGCTGTATATGTCGCCACCATAGCCACATATTGCAAAAACAGCGGAGTTCAGACCAAAGAACGAGAAAAACTGAGGATTCATTCAATTATTGCAATAACCGGTAACCGGATATCCAAGCGCCCGGGTGCGGTTGATAAACAGACAGATATCGCGACTCAGCCATCAATCATGGTGCCATGCTCTCTTCCCCCAACCGTCACACAGCTCGTTCCGGGTAACCCAGCAGGCGCAGGGCGTTGAACACCACCACCAGCGTCGAGCCCTCATGGACGATGACCGCCGGGCCGATACCCGCTAGGCCAGTAAGTGTTGCAGGGATCAACAGCGCCACGATTCCGAGCGAAAGCCATAAGTTCTGGCGAATGATGTGCCGGGCGGCGCGTGACAGGCCCACGGCGAACGGCAGCTTTGACAGGTCGTCAGCCATCAGGGCGACATCCGCTGTCTCCAGTGCCACGTCGGTACCGGCACCGCCCATGGCGATACCCACCGTGGCGCGCGCCAGCGCCGGCGCGTCGTTGACACCGTCGCCGATCATGGCCACCTGACCTTCGCGCCGCAGCAATTCATCGACCGCTGCAACCTTGTCCTCGGGTAACAGGCTGGCACGCACTTCGTCCAGGCCGACAGCCTGGCCGATGGCCTGACCTACCCGTTCGTTGTCGCCGGTCAGCATGATGGTCTTGCGGATACCCAGGCGGTGCAGTCGCGCCAACATCTCAGCCACACCCTCCCGCGGCGTGTCGGCCAGGGCCAACACGCCCAGAAAACGATCACCGGCCTGAACCACCATGGTGGTCTTACCCTCGGCCTCCAGGCGGCTAACCGTGTCGCGCACCGAGCCAGGAATCGCCACGCCGTCAAACAACTTAAGGTTGCCGATACTGACGGTCTTGCCGTCAAGTTGCGCGCGCACGCCCTTGCCAGTCACGGACTCCACGTCACCGGCCTCTGCCCAGTGCAGGCCCCGCGCCTGCGCGGCGGCGACGATAGCCAGGGCCAGGGGATGACCGCTACGGCTCTCCACCGCCGTCGCGGTCGCGAGCAGCATGGCTTCATCGCCTTCGAAGGCCACCACGTCAGTCACCGCCGGTTCGCCGCGGGTGACAGTGCCGGTCTTGTCGAAAGCGATGGCACGCAGGGTGCCGAGATTCTCCAGGTGCGCGCCGCCCTTGATCAGCACCCCACCGCGCGCTGCGCGCGCCACCCCCGACAGCACCGCCGCCGGCGTAGCGATAGCCAGCGCGCAGGGCGAGGCCGCCACCAGCACCGCCATGGCGCGGTAAAAGGATTCGGCGAACGGAAAACCGAACAACGGCGGTACGGCAATAAGCAAGGCCGCACCGACCAGCACCACGGGTACAAAGATGCGTTCGAAACGCTCGGTGAAGCGCTGGGTCGGCGAGCGCTGGGCGCCCGCTTCGGCGACCAGCTTCACCATACGGCTCAGGGTGCTTTCGCGGGCCAGGCGGGTGACCCGAATCTCCAGGGTCGCCTCACCGTTGACGGTGCCGGCAAACACCGCATCGCCCGCCTGCTTGTCCACGGGCATGGATTCACCGGTAATGGGTGCCTGGTCGACGGCGGAGACGCCGGCCAGCACTTCGCCGTCGGCGGGGATGCGCTGGCCGGGCTTGACGATGACCCGCTCCTCGCGCGCCAGCGCCTCCACCGGCACTTCCTCCTCGCCGCCGTCGCGGCGCACAAGCGCCGTTTTCGGCGCCATCTCCGCCAGCGCCTCGATGGCGCGGCGTGCTCGGCCCATGGCGGTATGTTCCAGTGCATGGCCCAGGCTGAACAGAAACAACAGCAATGCGCCCTCTGCCCAGGCGCCAAGCGCGGCGGCACCGGCGGCGGCGATGATCATCAGGGTGTCGATATCAAAACGGCCCTGGCGCAGACTCTGCCAGGCATCACGCAGCGCGAAGAAGCCGCCTGTGATATAGGCACCGACGAACAGAGCCAAGGACAGTGCGGCGGGTGCCGCCGTAAATTCCAGCAACCAGCCGACGAGCAGTAACAACCCGGCAGCCAGGCTCAGAAGCAGCTCGCGGTGCTCGGCCCACCAACCCGGTGCCTGACCTTTTTCAATCACGCCATAACCCAACGCCCGTATACGTTCCCGCACGGCATCGAGCGAGGTCTTTTCGGTATCGAACTCCAGACGCAGCCGCTCCGCACCGTAACTGACGCTCGCCTCCAGCACGCCGTCCATGCGCTCCAGGGCATGTTCAATCACGGTCGCGCAGGTGGGGCAATCCATGCCGTCTATGCGCAGGCTTTCATGATGATAACGCTTGCCGATCCGGACGCCGGCCGCCTGCACCAGGCTGCGCACCTGACTGACGCTGAACTGCTCGAGATCATAGTGCAGGCACAGGCGCGCCGCACCGTCTTCGTCAACCACATGCGCTTTCGCCAGCCCCTCGGCTTCGAGCAATTCAGTCAGGCGCCCGACACAGGCGTCCCGCTCATCCGGGGCCTCGGGCAAGGCCAGGTCCAAATCCAGGGTCAATTTCTCATTCATATGAACCTCCGGTGCATTCCACCTGCCTCCGTAAGCTGTCGAACGATTGGCCGGTAGCAGATAAACCAAGCGGCCATCAGCGATCCGCCCGGGTTATTAACCGCAGCTCTACCCGTCCGTCTGATCGGCGCGTGAGCGTGAGATCGACAGCTTCCCCGGCGCGCACGAAGCGGTGTTGCTCCGCCTCGGGTGCAGCCGTAATGACCTCTTGGGTGTACCCGGCGGCAGCGAAGCCCTGGGTGTAATACTTCAACACCGCCTCGAATGACGCGCGTCCGCTATAGCGCGCCTCCAGTGTTTTTGCGTCGCGTGCGAAATAGGTGCGCACCAGCCCGGGAAAACGTGGCACCGGGCCGATATCGACGCCGCTGACATCATTGGCCGGAAGCGCCTCGCTTTCTCCCGGCAGCCAACGGTCAAGCTGCTGCTTCACACCCGGCGCCCACTGTTCCACCTCCTTCTTGAGTCCCGGCGCCGACTGTTCGAACTGGGTGATGGCGCCGCCGGCCAGACGTTTGCCCGCCTCGCTCATCGCCGGCGCCTCGGCCCACAGCCAGGACAATAGCGCCATGCCGGCCCAGAACAAAAGTGCGACGAAACCGAGCGCCACCGCGACGAATATCAGCCAGGTGCGGGTGCGAATCGTACACAACCTCGATACGGCCCGCTCCAACGGGATGAATTTGTTCAAATCCTTCATACGTCACACCCCAAAAAGATAACCATGAAACGCCACGCCAACAGTCACGGAAAGCTCCGGACATTGCCCCAAACAACCATAGCGGCGCACCTTTGAATTCTTCCTGCCGCGGTTATCGGGCGTCACCGGCGTATGATTGCCGAAAACAAGTCGGTCCCGGTAAGCAGCTCATACAAGACAATAGTGAGGACAACATACCAGATAAAAATAGCGATAAACGTGGCGCCGGCCGCCATATCCTTGATTTGTTTAATCCTCAGGTCATGGTCCGCTTGTACGTAATCGCACAGGGACTCAATGGCGGTATTAAGCACCTCCGCGACCAGCATCAGGCCGGTCACGGCGAGCACGAACAGAAAATGAAACAGCGTCTCGAACAGCCCAGCCAGCGCAAGAAACATCACTGACAGGACCAGCTTGTAGCGCACACTGAAGTCCTTGAGCACTGCGTTCGAGACGCCCGAGAGGGCGATGCGTATCTTGCGCACGGGATGGTACCCCGTGCCGGCACGGCGCGAATAGGGTTCGCTCATACTGCTTTACCCTCTAAACATGCGGCTTTCACTCACCCGGCCGGAGCGCCTGGCCGCGACCAGGACAAAACCTGGCGCCGGGAGACGCTTCCGCGCCACGGCACCGGCCTTTCAGTGGTCGTCGATGGGCAGCGCCGCCTGGATCTCGCTGATGTAGATCCAGCCCGCCCTGGATTGACCGGTCCTGGCGTTGTCCCGAATGAGGCGCACCGCCTCGGTGGCGCTGCTCTCGTCCTCGCAGACCAGCTCCAGCTTGACCTCGGTGATGATCTCCGCGCCCAGCTCGATGGAGTAGTTACGCTCCTGTTCGTCCAGCGCAGCGAGCATGCCCTTGACGTCAACCACCGACAGATTGGTGTAGCCCGCGCCCCTCAGGGCGCGAACTACGTCGGCGGCGCGATTGCGGTGAATGAAGGCCTTGATCTCTTTCATGGGTTTTTCTCCTTTCTGGATTCGAGCCATTCGTAGATGACCGGCAGTAGTACTAACGTTAGCAGGGTGGAGGTGATGAGCCCGCCCACCACCACGGAGGCCAGCGGCCGTTGGGTCTCAGCGCCCACTCCGGTGGAGAGCAGCATCGGGATCAGGCCGAGGATGGCCACGCTGGCCGTCATCAGCACCGGCCGCAGCCTCATCTCACAGCCGCGGCGCACCGCCTCGGCGACGCTCAGGCCCCTCTCGCGCAGCTCGTTGATGAAGCTCACCAGCACGATACCGTTCAGCATCGCCACACCGAACACGGCAATGAAACCGATGGCCGAGGGGACGGACAGATACTGGCCACTGATGAACAGCGCCACCAGGCCACCAATGGTCGCGAACGGTACGTTGGCGATGATGAGCGTGGCGTATTTCATCGAGTTGAAGGCGGTGTACAGCAACACGAAGATGAAAAAGATGGTCAATGGGACGATGATGGCCAGCCGCTTGAGAGCACGCTGCTGGTTCTCGAAGGCTCCACCCCACTCGATCCAGTAGCCGGGCGGTAGTTTCACCTGCTGCTCGATGGCGGCATTGGCATCTTTCACGAAGCCGTCCACGTCGCGGCCGCGCACGTCCATCTGAATCACCGCGTAGCGTTGTAATTGCTCGCGGCGCACGAAGGAATAGCCCTCCGCCGTGGTCACCTCGGCCACCTTGCCAAGCGGCACGATGGCACCGGCGGCCGTGCGTAACGGGATGTCACGGATGGCCTGTACCGAAGCCTTGGAGGCATCCGCGATACGCGCGGTGATGTCGAAGCGCTTGACGCCATCGATCAGTGTCGACACAGGCTGGTTACCGATGCCGGTGCGCACCACGGTGAACACGTCGTCCGCATTGAGTCCATAGCGGGCCAATGCTTCCCGGTCCACCTTGATACGGATCTGCGGCTTGCCGAGGTTGGCTTCCAGCGCCAGATCGGCCACACCGGGCACCTTGGCGACGGCATTCTTGATCTCGTTACTCAAGCGGTCGAGTTCGCCCAGATCCTCACCGTAGAGTTTGGCGGCCAGGGTAGAGCGCACGCCGGAGATCAGTTCTTCCACCCGCATCTGGATAGGCTGGGTAAAGGCGATGACGGAAGTGGGCACGGTTTTCTCCAGTTCCTCGCGCATGGCCTCGGCCAGTTCCTCGACCGAACGTTCCCGCTCTTCCTTGGGCTTGAGCCCGGTGTAGATCTCCATGTAGTTCACGTCCGCGGTCTCACCCTTCTCGGCGCGGCCGATCATGGCGATGGTGGTTTCGACTTCCGGAAACTCGCCCAACGTCTTTTCGATCTTCTTGGAGATCTCGATGGATTGTTCCAGGGAGGTGGAAGGGATCGAGGTCACCCGCCACATGATGGAGCCCTCCTGCAACTGCGGCATGAACTCCTTGCCCAACAGCGGGAACAGCGCCAGGCTTGCGACCAGCAGCACTATGGCACTGACCACCACGGTCTTCTTGTTGGCCAGCGACCAGGCCAACAGCGGCAGGTAGCCACGCTTGACCCAACGCACCAGCAACGTGTCGCGTTCCTCCTTGGGCTTGAGAATCAACGCCGCCAGCACCGGAATGATCGTGAGCGTCAACAGCAGCGAGCCAGCCATGGCAAAGCTGATGTTGAAAGCCATGGGCTTGAACAACTTGCCTTCCAACCCTTGCAGGCTGAACAGCGGCAGGAACACCACGATAATAATAATGATGGCGAACGTGATGGGATTGGCGACTTCACGCGCTGCTGTCAGCACCGCGGCGCTACGGTCGACCTTTTCGCCCTTCTCGCGCCATTCGGCCATGATGCGGAAGGCGTTTTCGGTCATCACCACCGCACCGTCCACCATCATGCCGATGCCGATCGCCAGCCCCGCCAACGACATCAGGTTGGCCGACAGCCCCATCTGCTCCATAAAAATGAAGGCAATCAGCATAGCCAGCGGCAGCGCCGCGATCACCACAATGGCCGAACGCAGCTCACCGAGGAACAGGAACAACACAATAGCCACCAGAATAGAGCCCTCGATCAGCGCCCGTTCGGCAGTCGAGACAGCCTTCTCCACCAGTTCGGTGCGCTCGTAGACAGGCTCGATCTTCACGTTATCAGGCAACGCCGACTGAGCGATGGCCACTTTTTTCTTGACCTCTTTAACCACGTCAGCAGCGTTGGTACCGATGCGCGCCAGCGTCATACCCAGCACCACCTCTTTACCGTCACGGGTCACGGCGCCGAAACGCAACGCCGGCGCCTGCTCGATCATGGCAATATTGCGCAAGTACACCGGGGTTCCGTCAACCACCTTGACCATGATATTGCCGATATCGCGCTCGTCGGCCACCAGTCCCAGCCCGCGCACCAGGTATTGCTCTGGACCGAGATTGACGTACTGCCCGCCCACCTGGCGGTTATTGGCCTCGATGACGGCCATCACCTCTTTATACCCTAAGCCGTACTTGATCAAACGCAAGGGGTCGATCACCACCTGGAACTGACGCTCCTGTCCGCCCCAGGACATCACGTCATCGACCCCCGGAGCGGTGCGCAGAATCAGCCGTACGGTCCAATCCTGGATAGTACGCAAATCCATATCGCTCAGCCCCCCATTCAACTTCTCATCGGCGCGTTCCACCGTATACCAGAACACCTGGCCCAGACCTGAGGTGTTCGGCCCCATCTCCGGGCGGCCATATTCCTGCGGCATTCGGTTGCTGACTTCCTGCAGCCGCTCCATCACCAGCCGACGGGCGAAATAAATGTCCATATTGTCTTCGAAGTACACCGATACATAGGACAAGCCAAACAGACTGACCGAACGGATTTGGGTCACGCCGGGCAGGCCCGCCATGCCGGACTCCACCGGAAAGGTCAGTAACTGCTCTACGTCCTCGGCGGCCAGACCAGGCGACTCAGTGTAAATATTGACCTGCACCGGCGTTACATCCGGAAACGCGTCGATGGGAATGGTGCTGACCGCCCGCCAGCCCAGAAAACCAACCACCAGAAAAAAAATGATTACCAGAAATTTATAGCGTAACGACGCTTCAACCAGTTTATTCAGCATGATGTAACATCCTTAGTGCCCGTCGCCTTCGCCCATCTGTGATTTAAGCGCCAGGGATTTCAATAAAAACGCACCCTTGACGACAATCTCATCACCCTCGGCCAGCCCGGCTTTGATTTCGGTCCAGCCCGCACGTGTCATCCCGGTCTCCACCGGCTGCGGATGAAGTTCATCGCCCTCAACTTTAAATACCGTGGGCGAGCCCTGCATCAGCAGCACGGATTCCTGTGGAACAGCGACACGTGCCTCGCTATCAGCGGTCTCAATCAACACGTCCGCGTAGTCACCCGGCGACAACTGGCCGGCCTCGTTGTTTACCTCGATACGTACCGCCTTTGTGCGGGTGCCCTCGTCAACGCGTTGATGCAGCTGCACCACCTTGCCGTCCAGCCAGCGTTCGCCATGCACCCTCACTTGCGCACGCGTGCCAACGGTCACCTTCACCGCCTGTTCCGGGCGTAGTTGCGCGTCCACCCAGAGCCGCGAGATATCACTCACCTCGAACAGCACCCGCCCCGGCTCGACCACCTCGCCGATCACGAAGTCGTCACTGATCACCGTGCCGACCTGAGGGCTGAGCAGCTCGAAGGAGCCGGTGGCGCGGGAGGCATCGCCGTCGGCCAGGAGGCGCTCGATCTGCACCTCGGTCATGCCGTACGCGCGCACCGTGGCGTACGCGCGCTGGCGCGCCACCTGGACGGCGACATAGCGCTTATCGGACACCACCTCACGGCCGAGCTTGCGCACGCGGCTCCACTCTCGATCAGCCTCGACGAGCGCACCTTGGGCCCCGGCCATCTCGACGCTGGAGAGTGTCACCAACGGTTGGTCCTTCTCGACCTGCTCACCGAGGCGCGCGTGGCGGGCGACCACCTGGGCACCAATACGCGGCGTCACCTGGGCAGACGCGTAGGCGTTCATGCGCACCTCACCCGGAGCGATGACGGCATCGGACAGCGTGCGCCGCGCGACCCTCTCGGCACGGATTCCCTGCGCCTCCCGCTCGGCCGCCGCCATCTTCAAGGCGCCTCCTTCCTCGTGGCCGCCTGCCTCTCCGGGGCCCTGCTCGGCCAGTGCGACAGAAACCGGCAAACCCAGACCCGCGAGCATCAGGCTTAACAACAGTGCCCGTGTGAACGTTATCTTCATGTTTTGTATCTCCAGAATTCGTGCGTGAAAGTTTAAGGTTCAGCGCGCATCGCGCCGCCAAGCCAGGCATCCACCTGGCCGCTGGCCACCAGCCAGTCAGCCCAGGCCCCCCACAGGCGACCCTGGACCTCCAGGGCATTCATGCGCGTATCAAGCGTCTGGTTGAGCTGTACCAGGTAGTCCGCCGTGCTCATCTCGCCGGACCGCCAGATACGCTCTAGCAGCGCCACCTGGCTACCGAGGCTGGCCTGGCCACTGGCTTGCCAGGCCAGCCAGGCGCCGCGGCTCAGTCGATAGCGCTCGGCGGCGGACAACAACTGCGCCCGCGCCCGGCGATAGACGTCCTGCAGGGACTGTTCAGCTCGCGTCTGTTCGGCATAGGCGGCCTTTACCTCGGCCCTGAAGCTATTGCGGACATACAAGGGAATGCTAAAGGTCAGACCAGTGAGGCCATAGGCATCGCCGTTGCCGTTGCGGAAGGCACGTTCCTGGCCGGCGCGCACGCCGATCGTCGGATCGGGCCGGCGCTCGCGGCTGCGCAAGGTGACGGTGGAGCGGGCGGCGGCGACCCGCGCCTGTTGGGCGCGTAATGCCGGCAGATTCTTGAGCAGCGTGTCCGCATCGACCGTTTGCAACACGGGCAGATCATCCGGTAACAGCGGCCAGTTCCGGCGCGGGTTGCCGGTGATGGCGATGAGGGCCTGCTCTGCGTCGGCCAGATCCGAGGCCATCTGGGACAACTGGAGCGTAGCCTGGGTGTGTGCGAGGCTGGCCAGGTCCAGCTCGACCTGATTGATGTCCCCGGCCTGGCGACGCTGTTCCGCCAAATCCAGAAACCGTCGCATCAGCTCCTGGCGTTGCTGCGCGAGTCGCTGAATGTCTGCGGCGGTGTGATAGCGCCCCAGTGCAGCGAGCAACTCGCCAGCCAGCTGTTGGCGCACGGCCGCATACTCCGTCCGCACGGTATCAAGCTCGGCATCCGCCACTGCGGTGCGCGCTCCGCGTTTGTCGGCCCAGTCGATGGCCTGGCTCAGGCCCAGGGTACCGGTACGGGTCTCGGCCTGCTCGGCATTTAGCTGCAGCTCCGGGTTGTAGAGAGGCCGGCCCGCGCCCCGGGCGCGGGCCTCAGCGGCTTCCACTGCGGCGCGCGCGGCCTGCACGCCGGGGTTCCGCTCCAGCGTCTCGCTAAGCAATTGCCGCAGCACCGGCGAGGTCCGCAGGGTTGTAGGTTCATCTTGCGCTGTGGCCGTGCCAACAGCAGCAAATGACAAGAGTATGCTCAGCAGCCGGACCAGCACCGGCCACTGCATTCGCAGTGTATACATGTATTCGAAATCTCCATTCGACAGACCAAGGTTGTGCGCTCGCATACGCGCGAGGCGTTATAGCAACGGATCATAAGATGGCCGCTGCCCATGCAGCTACCAGTGCGGTCGTGGTGGTGCCGCCCAGCAATAGAACTGGCCAAGCATACTACGACAAGCCAGTCAAACCACCTTTCTTAAGTCAACGCAACTATACAACTGCCTGCCCTTAAAAAGCTTAAAAAGTCCTTAAAAAGCCCGGTTAATTACCTTCCGGTGCCGACATAAAAGCCGGCCCCCTCGAATGAGCGGAAATAGCCGGAAAACACGCAACGATTCCCCGAGCCGATGCGATAAGGTAGTCTGGCGATCAACACTCTGAATAATTGTGCACCGTGGAAGATCGCTGAAACCGTGACTCTTGGAACCCTGTTCTGGCTGTTTGTGGCCGGATTCGCTGTCTGGTACTGGTGGCGCGCCAAAGCCATCAAGGATTTCGTGCTTCAGGCCGCCCACCGCTACTGCAAGCGCATGGATGTCATGCTCCTGGACGACGCCGTATTCCTTCGGGGGCTCTGGTTCAAGCGCGATGACCAGGGCAGGCTCCGGGTATGGCGCAGGTTCCTGTTTGATTTCACCTCCACCGGTGAGGAGCGCTATACCGGCCGGATCATCATGCTCGGCCAGCGTATCCAGCACATGGAGCTGGAGCCTCACCGGTTTTCCTGAGCACTCAGCCATGCCCCGGTTTCATGCCCTCACCCAAATGGGCGATTCCCGCCCGCCCCCTTGGCCCGAATAATCGACAACGCATTGACGACCGTCGGCTTCATAACGCAGCCGTCAACAAAAACAACAGGAGTCAACCATGCGTATCCGATTTACCGCAGCAATCATGCTGGGGCTGGCCATGCTGTCCGCCTCGTTTCTCAGTCACGCCGGTTACACCCAGACCCGCTACCCCATCGTTCTGGTCCATGGCGTTACCGGCTTCAACACCATTGGTGGGCTGGTCAACTACTTCCACACCATTCCCTGGAACCTGGAACGCAGTGGCGCAAAGGTCTATACCGCCAGCGTTTCATTCGTCAACAGCAGTGAGCAACGGGGCCAGCAACTGGCCAACTATGTCAACAGCCTGGGCTATGCCAAGGTCAACCTGATGGCCCACAGTCAGGGTGCCCCCACTTCCCGGGTAACCGCCGCACTGATTCCCCAGCGGATTGCCTCGATCACCTCCATCGACGGCGTCAACAAAGGCTCCAAAGTGGCAGACGTGGTTCGCGGTATTCTTCCGCCCGGCAGCTACGTGGAGGGCGGGGCGGACGCCATTGCCAACGCCCTCGGCGGGCTGATCAACGCCCTGTCCGGCGCCAACAACCCACAAGACGGACTGGCCGCACTGGAGACCCTGACAACGCCCGGCACCACCAGCCTGAACGATGCGCTGGGGTGGAAAGGGGTTAACCGCAACGCCTGCGCCGGCACCAGCGAGGATGTGTGGATTAACGGCAACCGCATCAAATTCTTTTCCTGGACCGGCCGGGGCGTCTGGACCAACGTCTTTGACATCACCGACCCCTTCCTGGGCATTACTGCCCTGGTCTTCGGCAGCGAGCCGAACGACGGGCTGGTCGGCGTCTGTTCGACCATGATGGGTAACGTGATCGGCACCCAGTACGACATGAACCACGTGGACGCCATCAACCATCTGCTGGGCGCCCGGTCCCTGTGGACCAATCCGGTGACGCTCTACCGCACCCAAGCCAACCGCCTGAAAAACCGCGGGCTGTGAGGTGATCATGAAACAGCCCCTCATCGGTTACCGCCGATGGCTGTTTCCCGTTGCCCTGTCGGCCATTCTGGCCGGCAGTGGCCTCTGGTACGGCATAAACTATTACCCGCCTTTGCCAACAGCCGAAGCGCCGCTTTCCAGTGCGGAGCAAGCCGGGCCCGCGCTGCCTTCACCGGCGAGCCTTCCCGCAGCCGCGACAGCGGAGACCCGGGTTCCGCAGGCACGCAACACCACCCCCAGCTCGCTTGGCCCAGACCCCTTCGCGCCTTCCCTGGCCGGCACTGATATCGACGGAGCCCTGCAAGCGGACGCGAACGGTCAACTGGTCATCAACCTGCAGGTCCGTGACTTCTTCGACTATTTCCTCAGTACCGTTGGTGAGGTCTCACCGGAAACGGCCATCCGCCAGATTGAGCGGATGGCCCGGACGCATTTGCCAGAGCCCGCTTCCGGGCAGGCACTGGCACTGCTTGACCAGTACCTGGCTTACAAGCAGGCCTCCCTGACCGTGATGCAAGCGAGCCTGGACCCGGCCCGCCGGGAAGACCCAGCCTATCAGTTGGCAGCGCTGGGCGATGCCCTTGCACAGTTAAAGACACTCCGGCAATCCACCTTCGATGCCGACGTTCACCAGGCCTTCTTCGGGCTTGAGGAAGCCTACAGCGAATACACCCTGGCCACGCTGGCCATCCAGCAACGGGACGACCTGAGCGAGCAAGGCAAGCAGGCATTGGTTGAATGGCACCGGAACCAGCTGCCGACGACTCTGAAAACAACCGAACAAGACCTGCATGCCAGCACCCGCCAGCAACAGGCGCGGGTTGCCGCCATCAACTCCGCCAGTTCACCAGACGCTGCCGGCCAGCAGCTCAGGGAACTGGGCCTGGACCCAGACGGCGCAGAGAGCGTGGTGAAGTACCTCAAACACCGTGAGCGTTTTGATGAGCGCTTTGAAAGCTTTCAGGAGGCGCTGAGTCAGAACGGCTCATCCGGACTGGCCACGCAGGATCTCGCGAACCAAAGAGAAGAACTCTTGCTCCGGCATTTCCCGGACGAGCAGGACCGAACCTGGGCCCGCCTTAAAATGCTCGATAGCAGTTGACAGGAATGTGCTCAGGCTCGCGAAAGCGCGGGCCTGAGCCCGCTACAATCCGGGGACTGGCGCGCCATTGGATACGGTGATGAATACCGAGCAGCTCAGACACCAGCAGGCAACCGGTTTCCCGCGACTGCGCTTTGCACCTGATCTTGAACAGAGTTACCGGAAAACCCGCGCATCGCTGATCCGACAGCGGGCACGGCCCGTTTCCATCGCGGGCCTGATCCTGTTCCTGATCTACGCCGCCATGGATGTGCTGACCCTGCCCGCCGAGCTGGCCCGGGTCACCGTGTCCATCCGGCTGGCTATCACCTGCCCGGTTATCGCCATCGTGGCCTGGCTGGCTTTTCGCCCTGCGCCTTCAGACAGGACCTTTGAGCAACTCTATACACTGGCTTATTTCCTGGGCGGCCTCAGCGTAATTGCAATTATCGGCGTGGCCCGGCACATGGCATTTCCGCTGCCCTACGAGGGTATGATCCTGATTCTGATGTTCGGCTACTTTGCCATGGGGCTGCCGTTCATTAGCGCTTCCCTGGTCTCACTGGCCCTGGTTTTCAGCTATTTCATGACTGAGCTCTGGAGTGGGATGCCAGGCCCTGCCATCATGAGCAATCTGTTTTTCCTGATGACCGCCAACATCATCGGAATGGTGGGTGCCTGGACCAGCGAGTACCGTCACAGGGCCCATTTTCTCGACCGCCAGTTACTGGATCTGATGCACCAGGCGGCCAGGGACGAGAGTCGGCGTAAAACCGAACTCATCACCGCCGCCAGCCATGACCTGCGCCAACCCCTGAATGTGATCGACATAACACTGGAAAACCTCTCGCCGGGTTCCGGGGAGCCTGGCGAAAATCCGGTAATGACCCAGTTAAAAGACACCATCCGGCATCTTCGCCGCCTGCTCGGCACCGTGTTCGACAGCGCCAGACTGAACGAAGGGATGGTGCAGGCGGATATCCGGCAGACGCCGCTGGCACCGATTTTTCGTGACATGGATGATTTCCTGGCCGATTCCCTGGGCAGCCAGGCGGTGGAACTGCAGATCGACCACCACTCCGCTGATCTTCACGTTCTGGCCGATCCGTCCCTTCTGTTGCGGGTGCTCCAGAACCTGGTTTTTAATGCAGTGGAACACAGCGGGGGCAGTACCATTCGCCTTTTTGCGGAAGCCATAGACCAACAGGTGCGTCTGCAGGTCACGGACAACGGCGCGGGGCTGCCACCAGAACTGGAGGGAACCCTGTTTGCACCTTATGTCCGGGGGCAGGGTCCGACTGAACGGCCCGGCCTGGGTCTTGGCCTGACCATCGTTCGGGAATTCGTTGCCCTGATGCACGGAACCTGCGGCGTAGAGACAGAACCCGGCCGGGGCTCGGCGTTCTGGGTACTGCTGCCGGCCCCTGTCACAACCACCCCTGGGAGCGGGCAAGGTTCACGCACTCTGTCCGGTTATGAACGCCAAGCTGTGTGAAAATCGCCTTGAGATGGGTTTTCACGGTGTGCTCGGTGAGGTTGAGACTCTGGCAGATTCGCTTGTTGGGGAAGCCCTGGCCCAGCAGCAGGAGAACGTCCATCTGCCGCGGTGTTAGCGGCAGATCCGGCCCCGCTGACTCAAGACCACCCGGAAAGTAGCTGTCGCCACGGGTCACTGCACGAACCATGCTCACCAGGGCGGACCGCCCGGCAGACTTTGCAAGAAACCCACTTGCGCCCGCCGCTTGTGCTGCCCGCACTGTCGTTTCGTCTTCACTGCTGGAGATAATTACCACCGGGGGTGATGTCCGGTAACTGGCCAGTCGCGGCAGCAACGCCAGGCCCGTCTCACCCTGCAGCGCGATGTCCAGCAGGATCAGCTCGAAGCCATCCTGACGGGCCAGCAGGCTGGCGGCGGCCTCCACCGTTCTGACCGTGGTAACAGACCCTGCCAGCCCTTCCTGCTGGATAAGACCCGCCAACCCTTGAGAAAACAGGACATGATCATCCACCAGCAGCACTCTCGCCAGGGGAAGTGGCTGTGCAGGACGGGCAACGGATTGCTCCGGTTCTGATCTGATGGCATCCATGGGTACGCCTCTCCCGGTGTGTTTATTTTTGTTACCGCGGACACAGCACTATAGGCCAGCCGAACCTTTCACTCCGCGGCCTGATTAACATTTTTACACGAACGCCCCCAATCGCCGGCATTGGGCATTCCGAATGAAATACAAATGTCACATTTCTGAAGCATCCTTATTGGCTCTCAACCACCTGTCTTGGAAAGGTTTTTCTTATAATGCCGAGATTCAAAAGGAAGATTGTCACAGTATCGGGACTCTTGCTGCCGGCCATTCTGGCGTTTCAGACCCAGGCCTATGAGCTGGAAATCCACGGCTCCAATACGGTAGGCGCGACCCTGGCCCCGATGCTGGTCAGAGGGTATCTGGAGGAACACAGTGACAACCGGGTCACATCCATAGGTACTGGTGTGGAAAACGAGCAGGTCTTGCAAGCCCGGATGAACAACAACACGACGGAGGTGCTGGTCGCAGCCCATGGGTCAAGTACCGGTTTCAGGGCGCTGGCCGCCGGACAGGCCGACATCTGGGCCTCGTCCCGCCCGGTAAAGTCGGAAGAAGCACAGCAACTTCAGGCCCGGGCAGACCTCACGGCACTGGAGAGCGAACATGTCATCGCCATTGATGGCCTGGCCATTCTGGTACATCCCTCCAACCCCGTTAGCCAGATGAGCATTGACACCCTTGGCCGGGTATTCTCCGGTCAGATCCGCCGCTGGTCAGAGCTCGGCGGGCCGGACCGGCCAATCCACCTGTACGCGAGGGACCAGCGTTCCGGCACCTGGGATACCTTTAAAACCCTGGTTCTGGGCAAGCAATTCAAACTGGACGAAAAGGCAAAACGTTACGAATCCAACGATCAGCTCTCGGATGATGTCAGCCAGGATCCATCAGGGGTTGGTTTCTCCGGCCTCGCCTCGGTCCGCGACAGCAAGCTCCTGGCTATCTCCGAAGGCAATGCACCGGCACTCCGGCCCAATCAGCTGACCGTGGCAAGCGAGGACTACCCTCTGTCCCGACGGCTCTTCATGTACACAGCCGGTCGTGAAATACCACCTCTGGCGGCCGGACTGATCGAGTTCTCGCTCGGCCAAAAGGGCCAGGCTCTGGTGGCCGAGTCCGGATTCATTTCTCAGAACCCCATCGCCGTAAAGCCAGTATTTGACGATGCGACACCGGAGAGCTTTCGTCGCCTGACCAGCAACTACCAGCGTCTGACGGTCAATTTCCGCTTTTCCGAAGGCCGGACAAAGCTCGACAACAAAGCCCGAAGGGATCTGCAGCGGGTTCAGCAGTACCTGGTGCAACAGGGCCGGTCCGCCGACGACCTGCTACTGATCGGATTTGCCGACACCCAGAGCAACGAGTTGCGGGCCCAGATGATCTCTGAGCTTCGCGCCCTGTCGGTTCGCAAGGCTCTGCAGGAGGTGGATGTCGAAGATGTTGCCTACACCGGCTATGGTCAGTATATGCCCGTTGGCGGCAGTGGCAGCCCTCGCAATGGCCGTGTGGAGGTCTGGATCAAATCCCGACAACCATGACCGGTGATGGCGTCGCCGCCAAAGTATGACCCAGAACTGCGGCAATCACCTATCCGCCGCGGCGTCACAGTTATGTTTGGGTTTTCTATACTAACGGTGTCATTTCCAACCAACAGACAGGGGCAATGGACATCCAAAACGACCACCGTTTCGCGATCAACCTGAACGTTCGGGGCATCCAGCCCTCAGCCACCCTTCGCATCAACGAGCTGAGCAACCAGCTCAAGTCCGAAGGCAAGGACATCATCAAGCTCGGGCTGGGGCAATCGCCCTTCCCGGTTCCTGATCGCGTGGTGGAGGCGCTCAGAGCGCACGCCCACGAAAAGGACTACCTGCCGGTCAAGGGCCTCAAGGGCCTGCGTGAAGCCATTGCCGGCTACATCCAACGCAGTGAGCGCATGCGCTGTACCTGGGAAGACGTTCTGATTGGCCCGGGTTCGAAAGAGCTGCTGTTCATGCTGCAACTGGCCTATTACGGCGATTTGCTGATTCCGCGCCCGAGCTGGGTGTCCTATGCCCCGCAGGCGCGGATCATCGGCCGCTCGGTACACTGGCTGCCGACCCACGCCGAAAATAACTGGCAGCTGACCGCCGAGGAACTGGACATCGTCTGCCGCGACGACCCGTCCCGGCCCCGGATCCTGATCCTGAACTACCCGTCCAATCCGACTGGCTGCACCTACACCGACGACCAGCTGCTGGCCATTGCCAACATCGCCCGCAAATACCGGCTCATACTGCTCTCGGACGAGATCTACGGTGAGGTGCATTTCGAGGGCAGGCACAAATCCATCGCCCGCTACTACCCGGAAGGCACCATCATCAGTACCGGCCTGAGCAAGTGGGCCGGTGCCGGTGGCTGGCGTCTCGGTACCTTTATTTTCCCGCCGGAACTCCGTCCGCTGCAGGATGCCATGGCCATCATCGCCAGCGAAACCTACACCGCCACCAGTGCGCCCGTTCAGCACGCGGCCATCGCTGCGTTCAACGGCGGTGAAGATATTGATGAATACCTCAGGCAGTCCCGCCGGGTTCTGAAAGTGGTGGGCGAATACATGCACCGTCGCCTGAGCGAGATGGGCGCGGTCATCCAGAAGCCGGAGGGCGCCTTCTACCTGTTCCCCGACTTTTCCGGATTCCGGGACCAACTGGCCAGGAAAGATATCAAGACCAGCCAGGCTTTCTGCCAGGCCCTGCTGGAGAATACCGGCGTGGCCATTCTGCCCGCCAGCGATTTCGGCTTCGTACCGGATCACCTGGCGGCCCGTCTGGCCTTTGTGGATTTCGAGGGCGCCGAATCCCTGCAACTGGCGGGCGGCGACGACGCGGATCAGGAACTGGGCGACGACTTCGTCAAACAGGCCTGCCCGCGCCTGGTCAAGGCCATGGACAGGATGGAGCAGTGGCTGAACAGCCTCTGATCCTGCCGTGTTAGACTGGCGCCCTCATTCTCTTACGGGATATCCACGAGGGTGCCATGTCTGATTCTGCTTCCCTGCTCGAGATTACCGACTTTGCCGAAAACCTGTCTCGCGAGGCAGGCGAACTGATCCGCCGCGAGCGTGCAGGCAATGCCTTGCGTACCGACTACAAACACCAGACCGAACTGGTGACCCATGCCGATGTGATGGCCGATGAGTTCATCACCGGCGCTATCCGCAAGCGATTCCCTGGCCATCGCATCCTTTCCGAGGAAACCATGCCGGACCTGAGCCAGGCCGAGGAGCTTGAGACGCCGCTGTGGATCGTGGACCCCATCGACGGCACGGTGAACTACGCCTACGGCCATCCCCAGGTGGCGGTATCGATTGCCTATGCCGAAAAGGGCCGGGTACAGGCCGGGGTTGTGCACGCGCCGTTTTCCGGCGAAACCTTCCGGGCGACCCGTTCAGAAGGCGCCACCCTCAATCATCGTCCTATCCGCCACAGTGGCGCCACGGTTCCCCGGGACTCACTGTTCGCCACCGGTTTTCCGTATACCAAGGACAATCTCGAGCCACTGGTCAAACGCCTGGACGCGATGCTTCACCAGTGCCGGGATCTGCGCCGCATCGGTTCAGCGGCGCTGGACATCTGCTGGGTGGCCTGCGGACGCCTGGACATCTATTACGAAAACGTCAGCCCCTGGGACTTCGCCGCTGCCCGCCTGATCGCCCTGGAAGCCGGCGCCACAGCGGGTCATTTCAGCGAAGTACCGGACGGCTACCCCGCCGACCTCTGGGGCCGGGACATCCTGATTTCGGCACCGGCGGTCTGGGAGCCGGTTCGCGGGATTCTTCGTGCGGCTTCCGGGTATGAGTGAGGTTTCGGAGCCAGTCTCTGTTGTGCAGCCTGCCGGCTTTAGAGGCAGGCATGGAATGGGAGCCTTCTTCCCGGAACCGCTACAAGCACATCCATGTGCTCGTAGCGGTTCTGTGCAGGGCAATCCCACCAATCCCCTGCGCCACAAGCATCAGGCTACGAACCAGAAGCCAACTCGAAGCTTAGCCCCAAACACCTTCAGCAACCAACCCCCAACTCTCGTCGAAGTCGGTCGAAGGCAACCGCGAAAACGAGGACCGGACAAACCGTTGGATTCGGCCTTCCACGAACACCAGGACATAATCCGCCCCCCGGGCGGCACTGGTTCGGGGCCTCAGGCCCTGGCGGATTTCGCCTTCCTTGAGGGTCTGGCGCACCTGGGTTTCCAGGCGTTCGAAAAACTGCGACGCGCGTCTGCGCAGGGCGTCGTTCTCGCCCATCAGGGCATCGCCGGTCAGCACGCAGCACAGACCCGGATTGCGTTCGGCGAACACCAGTACCAGATGCACCAGTTGTTGCAGCCGAACCCGCACATCCTCCTGCTCCTGGAGGATCACCTGGCAGCGTGAGAAAACCGCTTCTTCGGCAAACTCAATCAGCGCCTCGAACATTTTCCGCTTGCTCGGAAAATGACGGTACAGCGCCGCCTCGGTGACGCCCACGGACCGGGCAAGGCCGGCGGTGGTGATGCGGGCTCCCGGGTCGGTCTCCAGGAGTTCCACAAGGGCATGGAGAATCGCCTCACGGCGACTGGGTTTCTGGTCAGTCATGGCAGGACAGCAGCGCTCTGATTTACGTTGTCGGGGCCGGATGAACGCTTCCACCTGACTCCAATTTCAGCCGGGGTCAGATGAACGCTTCCACCTGACTCCAATTTCAGCCGGGGTCAGATGAACGCTTTCATCTGACCCCAATTTCAGCCTTAAAAGAAAGTGCCATCAATCGGCGACGATGCGCTGGCATAGAGTTTCTTGGGCATCCGGCCGGCCAGGTAGGCTTCACGGCCGGCTTCAATAGCCAGGCGCATGGCGTTGGCCATTTTAATCGGGTCCTTGGCCTGGGCGATCGCGGTATTCATCAGCACCCCGTCGCAACCCAGCTCCATGGCAATGGTGGCGTCGGATGCAGTGCCAACGCCGGCGTCGACCAGCACGGGAACGCTGGCATTCTCGACAATCAGGCGGATGTTGTAGCGGTTCTGGATGCCAAGCCCGGAACCAATGGGCGCGCCCAGGGGCATGATTGCAATACACCCCATCTCTTCAAGGCGCTTGGCCAGCAATGGGTCGTCGGAGCAGTAGACCATCACCTTGAAGCCGTCCCGGATCAGTTCCTCGGCCGCCACCAGTGTTTCGGTCATGTTCGGGTAGAGGGTCTTTTCCTCGCCCAGCACTTCCAGTTTCACCAGGTCGTGACCATTGAGGAGTTCCCGGGCCAGCTTGCAGGTGCGCACCGCATCTTTGGCCGTATAGCAACCGGCGGTGTTGGGCAGGATGGTGTAGCGTTCCGGAGAAATCACATCCAGCAGGTTTGGCTCATCCGGGTTCTGGCCCAGGTTGGTCCGGCGAACGGCAACGGTGACAATTTCCGCACCACTGGCCTCAATGGCATGACCGGTTTCCATGAGGTCGCGGTATTTGCCGGTACCCACCAGCAATCGGGACTGGTAAACCCGGCCGGCGATTTCGAGGGATCTGTCTTCGGGAAGCTGGAGTTTGGATGTTTCTGTCATAGTGTTCCTGGGTATCTTGAATTCGGGACGACGGAAACCGTCGGTACCATTGGTTCAATCAGTGGCAAGCGCACTATCGTCAGCCGCCACCAATGGCGTGAACGACTTCCACACGGTCGCCATCGTTCAGGGTAAATTCCGGGTGCCGGCTCCGGGGGACGATGTCCTCATTAACCTCGACAGCCAGCCGTTTGCCGCCGAGGGCCATTTTATCGATCAGCGTGGCAATGGTTGCGCCTGCCGGCAACTCCATCGCATCGCCATTTACCTGAACCTGCATGTGTGCTGCACCTCTGTACATTTATCATTTGTTCCGGCGTAGCGCCGATATTACCAACAGCGCCCAACCAACCATAAAGCACACCCCGCCGAGCGGAGTGACCGGACCAATCCAGCGGATGCCGGTCAGAACCAGCAGGTAAAGGCTGCCACTGAACAGCAGGATTCCAGCCAGATAAAACCCCGCGGCCCAGCGCAGAAGTTTTCTGGACAGGCCCAGCCCGGACAACACCGCTACCAGGACCAGAGCAATGGAATGGTACATCTGATAGCTGACGGCGGTCTGGAAAACTTCAAGACCCCGCTCACTGACCAGGCCGCGCAGGCCATGGGCGCCAAAGGCACCGGCCATCACCGCCAGAAGTGCCAGAAAGCCGCCTGCGATCAGGGGGAACCCTAAAACGCGTCTTTCGCCCCCAGGTACGGGTTCAGCAGTCACAGTGGATCTTTTCCCCGGAATCCAGATTCATCATGGTCAGTGCGCCGCCCCAGACACAGCCGGTATCCAGGCCGATGAACCGATCAACTCCGGTGTTGCCTTCCAATGCGGCCCAGTGCCCGAATACCACACGCGTATCGTCACCACGAGGGTAACGGAACCAGGGGGCAAAGCCTTCCGGCGCACTATCCGCGGATTCCTTGGTGGTCAGCTCCAGTGTGCCGTCCCCGGCAATAAATCGCATGCGGGTGAAATAATTGGTGATAACCCGCCAGCGGTCCATACCCGCCAGGCCTTCATCCCAGCACTCCGGCTGATTGCCATACATGTGGGTGAAGTAGTCTTCCGCCCCATGGCCACGGATCACCTCTTCCACCTCACGGGCACAGCGCATGGCCTGGTCCACAGACCAGATATGGGGCAGACCGGCGTGAGCCATGACCAGGTTGCGGGCCGGATCGTGAATACAGAGAGACTGTTGCCGGAGCCAGTCCACGAGCCGGTCGTAATCCGGCGCTTCGAGGATGTCGGCCAGGGTGTCTTTACGACGGGTCTCATGGCCACCCAGAGCCACCGCCAGCAGATGCAGGTCGTGATTGCCGAGCACCACCTCCGCAGAGGCCCCCAGGCTTTCAATGTATCTCAGGGTTTCCAGTGAGGAAGGGCCCCGGTTGATCAGGTCCCCCGCCACCCACAGACGGTCCCGTGAGGGTGAGAAGTCCACCTTGGCCAGAACATCCCTCAGGCGGTCGTAACAGCCCTGAATATCGCCAATGGCGTAGTCAGTCATTACTTACCTCGCTTGCCGTTTTAGCCACGCCTTTCTCATTCACCAACAGATCGGCAATGGCCACGTAATCGGCCAGGCCCAGGTTTTCAGGGCGCAGGCCGTCGTTGATTCCCAGACTCTGCAGCTGTGCCACTGACACCATACCCCCGAGGGCCTTGCGCAGGGTTTTCCGGCGGGCGTTGAAGGCGGCCCGCACCACGGCCTGCAGGGTGGTCAGATCCCGGGCCGGGTGCGGCAGGGTCTCGTGAGGAACCAGACGGACAATGGCCGAATCCACTTTCGGTGCCGGCCGGAAAGCGCCGGGGCCGACGTCAAATAACGGCTGCACCTTGCAGAAATACTGGGTCATAATGCCCAGGCGCCCGTAATTGTTGTCCCCCGGCACCGCCGCCATCCGCTGCACCACCTCTTTCTGGAGCATGAAGTGCATGTCCTGCACGACACCTGCCTGCCCCAGCAGGTGGAAAATCAATGGCGTGGATATGTTGTACGGCAGGTTACCGATAATCCTCAGGGGCCGGTCAACCATCAGTTGGCTGAAATCAAACTTAAGCGCATCCGCCTCGTGGATCCGGAATTCCGGGTAGTTGAAGAATTTGGTGCGCAGTACCGGAATCAGGTCCCGGTCCAGCTCCACGACCTGGAGCCCTGGGTTCACCGCCAGGATTTCCTCGGTCAGGGCGCCCAGGCCAGGGCCGATTTCGATGATCGAGTCATCCGGCCCGGGGTTAATGGCGCGGATGATGCGCTCGATAACGCCCGGATCGTGCAGGAAGTTCTGGCCAAACCGCTTTCTGGCCTGGTGGCCGGCTTTGTTACTCACAAACGTGTCTCTAGACTGGAAGATTTGCGACAGCGGGCCATTTGCTCACCCACTTTGATGGCCGTATGCAGGCTGCCGGAATCGGCCCGGCCGGTGCCGGCCAGGTCCAGGGCCGTCCCGTGGTCCACGGAAGTGCGCACAATGGGCAGGCCCAGGGTAATATTCACGGCACGCCCGAAACCCTGGAATTTCAGCACCGGCAGCCCCTGATCATGATACATCGCCAGGACGGCATCGGCCTGACCGAGCCAGTGTGGCGTGAACAGGGTATCGGCCGGAAGCGGCCCGGTCAGTGACATACCCTCACCCCGGAGCTTGTCCAGGGTTGGTTCGATAGTTTCAATTTCCTCACGGCCAAGATAACCACCCTCACCGGCATGGGGGTTCAGTCCGGCCACCAGAATCCGCGGTTTTTCGATCCCGAAGAACCGTTTCAGGTCGGCATCGAGAATCCGGGTAACCTGGGACAAACGCTCCGGGGTAATGGCTGCCGAAACGTTCTTGAGCGGTAAGTGGGTGGTTACCAGCGCCACACGCAGCTGCTCGGTGGCGAGCATCATCACCACCCGCCGGACCCCGCACAGTTCCTGCAGAAATTCGGTGTGGCCACTGAATGGGACACCGGCATCATTGATCACCCCTTTGTGAACCGGGGCCGTGACCATGCCATCAAAATCCCCGCCCAGACAGCCGTTACCGGCGATTTCCAGGGTTTTGAGCACATAGGCGCTGCTGGCAGGGTCCGGCCTTCCCGCCTGGTGACTGGCACAACCCTCCACGTGCAGCACGGACACATGGCCCGCCTCCATTCGGGGTGCCTCACCCGGGCGCCAGGGATGCAGCACAACCGGCAAATCCATTTGTCGCGCACGGGCTTCCAGCAGCGGCTGGCTTGCAACCACCACAATTCCGGCCATCCGGATCTCCAGCGCAAGCTGAAGGCACAGCTCCGGACCAATGCCGGCCGGCTCGCCGGCCGTCAGTGCCAGCACCATGGGGTCAGCCATCAGGAAACCGGCTCTTCTTCCGTGGGGGCATCATTGGCGTACTCACCCTTGAACTCGACGAAGGCCTCGCCGCGGATTTCCCGGAGCCAGTTCTGCAATTCGGTCTCGAACTTGCGGCGGTAGATTGCCTGGCGTGCCTCGGTCTCCCGCACTTCAGCACTGATGTCCTTCTGACGGCGCTCCTGAACCTGAAGGATGTGCCAGCCAAACTGGGACCGGAAAGGCCCGCGAAACTCGCCGACATCAGCCTCAATCATGGCCTGCCCAAACGCCGGCACCATCTGGCCCGGGCTCACCCAGCCGAGATTGCCGCCGTCGGAGCCGGAGACCGGGTCATCGGAATACTCCTTAGCCAGGGAGCTGAAATCGGCACCATTCTGAAGCTGTTGGTAGAGATCCCGGATCCTGGCTTCTGCCTGGCTGTCGGTTATCGCTTCGGACGGCCGAACCAGAATATGACGAACGCGATGCTGCTGAATGACCTGCTGCTGCTCACCGCCGCGTTTGCCCATCACCATCACCAGGTGAAAGCCACTGTTGTTTTCCAACACCGGCGAGGGCTCTCCCACAGCCAGATCCGGCACCACCGGAGCGACCAGAGAGGGCAGTTGCCCCTCGGCCCGCCAGCCCATGTCACCACCTTCAAGGGCATTGCTGGCATCGGATTCCGCGACAGCAGCTTCGCGGAAATCGCGCCCTTGTGCAATCTCGCCGCGCAGACGCTCAGCCTTTTCCCGGGCGGCTGCCATTTCAGCGTCATCGGAGGGATTGTCAACGCTAATGAAAATATAGGCCAGCCGATATTCCGCACCGTTGTTTCCGCGGGCTTCCTGGCTCTCCAGATAGTTCTCGACCTCCCGGTCACTCACCCGGACCCGGTTACCCACCTGCCGCTGCTGCACCCGGCTGGTCAGCATTTCCTTGCGGATCTGCTCCCGGGCCTGGTTATAGGTAACCCCTTCCGCTTCCAGTTGCGCTTCAAACTCGGACAAAGCCATGCCGTTGCGCTCGGCAATATTGGCCATGGTTTCGTTCAGTTCGTTATCGCTGATGCGCATGCCGGCCCGTTCCGCCATCTGCATCTGAATCGAGTCGGTGATCAGTTGGTCAAGAACCCGTTCTTCCAGCAACTGTCTCCGCGGCAGTTCGGTACCCTGGGCCCTGAGCCGGCTGGCGATGGTGTTAATCCGGGCCTCCAGCTCGGTCTGGAGAATGACATCCTCATCCACGATGGCCACCACCTGATCCAGCAGTTTTCGCTCTGCCTGCACGGTCAGCGGTGCCAGAACGGCAAGAAGAACCAGTAACGCCTGAACACAATGGCGAAGAGTCGCCTTCATAATCACCTCTGCAAATAGAATATGAGCCTGCACGCCGTTACCGAACTCCCTGACCGGGGCTTAGTCCCGTTCCTGATCAGGGAGTTCCGTAACGGCGACGCTCCCTTTCGTCAAACCCGTAAATCGCCTCGGCAACCCTGGCCGAGGCACCACCACTGCCACCCAGTCCTTTCATCTGAATCTGAAACAGTATGCGCCCCTGAAGCTCCCGGTCGGCAGTCAGGTAATTCTGGTGAACCACCTGAATGCTCCAGCAGCAGTTGTTGTATTCAAGGCCGGCCAGGGACCCCACGGTCCGATTAAGATCCGAATCATAGACCCAGCGGCCGATCAGACTAACACGGTCCGTCACCGGGAAAACCGTCGCAATGTCTGCCTGTTCAATCTCGCCCCGACTGTAAGTGTGCCCCAGACTGGCGAGGTAGCGGTAATCACTGGAATGGAAAATCAGCTGACTTCGGCCTTCCTCGGTATTACCGGTGTCGGGATCCCACAGACCAGATGACCGGATCTCCAGGGTATCAAGCGGGTTGAGCACCACCTCACCCGCCAACGGAGAGCGGCTCCGGGTTCCGCCCCCCTCACCAAACAGGGTTACCTTACGGTCGTCAAAATACTGCACCTGGCCGATACTGAACCTGGCCCGCTCGGCACCGGTTAGCAGGTCATTGAAACGGCTGGTCAGGGCCACGGTCAACTGGTTGGCGTCACCTACCCGATCACCGCCGGTAAAGCGATCCGGCTGAAACAGCTGGTCGAACCGGAAGGTCTGGAGGTCGGTGTCAAAGTCAGGAATGTCATTCTGATCCGCGTTCGCATCGGCCCATACGTAGTACAGCCGGGGCTCAAGGGTCTGGTTGTAGGGCACATCAAACAGACTGCCCTGACGGTCGAAATAAAGCCCATTATCCCACTCGGCAACCGGCACCGTGCGATCAAACGCGCCATCACCGAGATCGTAATCGTCAAGATCATAGCGGGTGTAATCCACGCTCACCGAGGGGCGGCTGAAGCCCCATAACGCCCGCACTGGCATAGCCAGTTCCGGCCGGGCACGGAACCGCTGACCGTTGGCCTGGTCCAGACCAGTCAGTCCTTCGTTATCACGGTAAAAAACGGTGTACTGACTCTCAAGATTTGCTTCCAGGATACCCACGCCCGCCTGTCCCGCGTAAATTATTTCAGGCAACTGGGCATAGGGCTTATCCGCATTGGCGATACTTTCACTGATGGTCTGGTAATCGTTAAGGTAGGCCTCAAAATACTGCTGGTCACTCCGGTAGGTGACCCCCCCCTTTCTTTGCAGGTGGGTTGCCTGGTCAATCTCCAGGTTACGGTTCAGGTCGCTGAAATAGTCCTGGTCACTCACTGCGGAAAAATCACCGTAGCCAGACCAGCCACCGCCGAACACCGCCCTCGTGGTGGCATCCAGAGCCCAGCGCTCACCGGATTCGCCGGGATTCTCGGCCGCAAACTCCGAATCGCTGCCAATGTAGCCCAATTGCAGCGTCGTCTCGCCCAGCGAACTGAGATAGCGGCCCTCGGCCTCGTTGAACAGGCCCCGGCCAGTCATGTACTGAGGCGTGAGCGTGGCGTCATAATGGGGCGCAAGATTCAGATAATAAGGTAGCGCGAGAAAACCTCCGCTACCGGCCGTGGAAGAACCGAACTGGGGATACAGAAAACCGGATTTCCGGCGGTCATCAATAGAAAAACTGGCCCAGGGCCAATAGAAAACCGGCACATCCAGAACTTCGAGGCGAACGTGCCGGGCAGTGCCAAAACCCTCCGCCCGATTCAGCCTGATATCCGAGGCGACAATGGCCCAGTCGTTCTGCCCCGGACCACAGGTGGTCAGTAACCCGTCTTCCATCACGACCTGTTGCTCGCTGAGCCGTGACAGACTGCCGGCCCGGCCACGCATTTCCGGCCCATGGAGCAGAAAAGTGGCGGTATTGACGTCGAGGCGTCCGGTCTCGACGTTGTAATTCGCGCTGTTACCGGTCAGCAGGAAGTCGCTGCCCCGGCTTACCAGAGGCCCCAGAACCGACACCGCCCCCTCGGCCTGGCGGTATCTTGCTTCCGTACCCGTTACCTGGAACTGGCCCTGTCGAATGCGGACATCGCCCTGGAGAAAGAGTTCCTGGTCTATCTCGTAGCGGGCATTCAGGCCACTGGCTTCCAGAGGCTGTTCCGCGTCAACGCCTCCGGCAAATGCACCGCCTGCGCCTTCACCATTGCCGGATGGCAGGTAGCCGCCGTCACAGAACGCGGGCAATGCCAACCGGGTCTTTTCCGGCAGCTCGGCCCTGGGCCGCCAGTCAATCTCCGCCGCCGAGGGGGCCGTTTCAGCATGGCCAGTGGCCCATCCGAGCCCCAGCGTGCCAGCCACCAGCAATAGGCCATACCGGTGCTGCTGCCGGTTTTCCGGCCTCTGCAGAGGGCGTTCTGGACATGGCACAGTAGCTGAATCCTGTTCCGGGTGAATGTGGGGACGGGCAACCTATACAGCGGGCTAGTTTACACGCGCCCTCCGGGGTTGTTAACGGAAACTCCGCTGCAAAACCGTTTTACCCTCTTTATACTCGTCTGCTAACTTTTGCTGTCAGCGACAACTTAATTTACAAGGATCGCAACCCGAGCCATGGACACCCGCCAGCAGTTGCTGACCGACTGGGTCAGACAGTTTCCAGGACTTGAACAGAGCAAACCCGAACCGGTTTCCGGCGACGCCAGTTTTCGCCGCTATTTCCGGGTCTGGCGGCGCGTGGGCCAGGATGAGCACACGCCTTTTATCGTGATGGATGCGCCGCCGGAACACGAGGATTGCGTGCCCTTTGTCGCCATTGCCCGACACTGGCACCGGCACGGCGTGGCGGTTCCGGACCTCGTGCAGGCCGATCTGAAACAGGGCTTTGCGCTGCTGGAGGATTTTGGCGACCAGCTGATGCTCGGGCAACTGAACAATGACTCTGCCGACCGGCTCTACCGGAATGCGATGGATGAGCTGATCCTGATTGCCCGGCAGACCTCGCCTGCCAACTATCCGCTGCCACCCTACGATGTCACGCTGCTTGAGCGGGAAATGGCCCTGTTCCCGGACTGGTTGCTGGAGCAGCAGTTGGGCATAACTCTCGAAAACAGCGACAAAGCCCTGCTGGACACCACATTTTCCATGCTCCGTGAAAGTGCGCTGGCTCAGCCGGAAGTTACCGTCCACCGGGACTATCACTCCCGCAACCTGCTGGTGCGCCCGGGCCAGGCCCGCCCCGGCGTCATCGACTTTCAGGATGCGGTGACCGGACCGGTGACCTACGATGTGGTCTCACTGCTCAAGGATTGCTATATCCAGTGGCCGGAAGATCGCATCTGCGACTGGCTGGAGGTATTTCGCCAAAACAGCCTTGAAGCCGGGCTACACCGGGCAGACCCGGAAACGTTCCGCCAGTGGTTTGAACTGATGGGCATGCAGCGCCACCTGAAGGCAGCCGGGATATTCGCACGGCTGTCCATCCGGGATGGCAAGCACGCCTACCTCAAGGACATTCCCCGCACGGTGCAGTACCTGATTGTGGCCAGCAGCCGCCAGCCGGCGCTGCGCCATTTTCACGAATGGCTCAGCGACCGGGTAATGCCCCTCATCGAGGCCAGTGTCGGCCCGGAACAGGAGCATTCACCTCAGTGAAAGCCATGATTCTCGCCGCTGGCAAAGGTGAACGCATGCGGCCGCTGACGCTGTCCACCCCCAAACCCCTGCTTTACGCCGGAGGTAAACCGCTGATTGTTCACCACCTTGAACACCTGCGCCGGGCGGGATTCCGCGAGGTGATCATCAATCACGCCTGGCTGGGCGACCAGATTGAAGAAACCCTGGGCACTGGCGAGCAGTTTGGCCTGTGCCTGCGTTACTCCCGGGAGGGTGAGCCCCTTGAAACCGCCGGAGGCATCGTCCGCGCACTTCCCCTGGTCACTGCGGGCGAATCCGACTGGTTTGTGGTAATTAATGGCGATATCTGGAGCGACTTCGAACTGACGAAACTCAAACCACCCGAGCAGTCAGACGCACTGCTGGTGGTCACCGACAATCCGCCACACCATCCGGGGGGCGACTTTTGCCTGACGTCACAGGGTGTATTGGCCGAATCCGGCCCTGACAGGTTGACCTTCACCGGCATCAGCCTGTTGCACCGCCGCCTGTTTGAGGGCCTGACGGATCAGGCCGGCAAGCTGGGGCCGGTCCTGCGCAAAGCCATGGGCGAAGGCCACGTGAAGGGCCTCTACCATCCGGGCCAATGGGTGGATGTGGGAACTCCGGAACGACTGAGAGCGCTGGACCGGCAACTTCACAGCGGGGAGCCCGGAAACCATGGCAAGCGGTGACAAACAACCCGTGCTGCCGGCCCGAATGGAAGCCGAATTTTCCAGCCTGATGCGGGAACTCTCAGCGTGCGGCCATCAGGCAACCACCCTGATCGAGCGGGCCCGCTTACCCCGGTGGTGCCGGCGCCCGCTGTTCTTTTTCCTGGGCTACATTGCCAGGGCGGAAGGGCGGGTCACCGAAGCCGACATTGGCTACGCCGAATCGCTGATCAAAGCCATGAGACTGTCGGCTCGCCAGCGCCGGCGCGCCATCAACTGGTTTCAGCAGGGCAAGGCCGCCGGGCAGCTACCCGTTATCCGGGGGCTTGCCCTGAGGCTGTCCCGACGCCTCTGGCCGGCACCGGCACTGAAAACCGCCATCTGCCTGTGTCACGCCAGCCAGCTCAGCGGCCGCCCCGGTAAACTGCGGCGCTACCGCTGCGAGGATGCCATCGACCAGATTGGTCTGCCCGTGGGTGTCAGCGACGACATTTTTGACAGCTACGCCAGCAAGGTCTGGGCTCGACACACAGAAAGCCAATCCAAGCCAATTAGTTACCAGCAGGCGTGCGAACTGCTGGGGGTCACCCGGCGGGATTCACTGAAGGTGATCAAACGGGCCTACCGCAAAAAAGTGTCCGAATGCCATCCGGATAAGCTGGCGCAGCAGCAAGTCAGTACCAGCGAAAAAAATCTGGCCAAGGAACGGCTGCTGAATTATCAGCAGGCCTGGGAACTGATAAAACGGCACCACGCCGCCAGCCGACCATGATTTCACCGGGATTCCAGCCAGGCCGCAACGCGGCTGGCGATAGTATCGCCAAATGCCGCCGACGGCGGGCCGAACCCGGGAATCGGTTGCCGCTGGTAGCCGTCAGCCCCTGCCCGAAGCAGCTTCTCACCGGTACTCCAGCCCGGCTCACCACCGCCTGAGCCTGCCGGATGAAGGTCCAGCAATGCCGTGCCGAGCGAAGTGAGGCGCTCCGGCAAGTCCGCGCGGTCAGAGGGATAAAATTGGGGCGCGACCCAGACCAGGGCCGAGACGCTCGCCCCCTCCAGGATTCGGTTGGTCACATGAATGCTCGCCCGGCCAATACCCATAAGTGCCGGCGCCTCGTAGCCCCGCTCTACCAGCTCCGCCAGTCCTGCCTCCAGGGCCTGGCTGATCCGGTTGCGGTAGCGGGCCTCCAGATCATCCGCATTTTCCGGTGCCATCACGTCAATCATCACCGACTCGGTGGGCGCTTCATCATTCGCCTCCGGTCCCGGGGCACTCACAACTGGTCCCGCCAGCATTCTTTGCAAGGCAGGAGACGGGGCTTCCAGGCCAAGCGTCAGCACCGCCCACCCTCTCGCAGCCAATGCCCTGGCCACCGCTCCCGCCAATCCGGATGCGGCAGTTTCACCTTCATCAGCCAGAACCACCAGGGCACCCTGCGCCGGCAGCCTGGTCTCGGGGTAAAACAGCCCCAACGCGCGCACGCCCTCTTCAAGCTCCAGCCAGACGGCAGCCTCGGGAAATGCCTGACTCAGCCCCCGCTCGCCGATGCCCGTCCAGACCAGGGACCGACTGGCGGAACCGGCGCCTGAGCCCGCCTGCTCTGGCTTGGCGTTCGTCCGCGGGTCTTGACCCTGGGCAAGTGCGGGTGACACAACGGTTACGATCACGGCAATCACAACAAACCACCACAACCGGGGCCGGCAATTCTCGACTCTGAGCACAGATCCTGATCCTTTGACTGCGAAAAAACGCGACTGAGCTGTTAGACTAGCATTCACTTTGAATGTGCGGCAGGGACCGCTGACTACGCCATTATCAATTGTTTTGAGAGAGCCGTCATGAACCCTTACCTGATTGCCCCATCCATCCTGTCCGCCGATTTTGCCCGTCTGGGCGAGGAGGTCGATAACGTGCTGGCTGCCGGCGCCGATATCGTTCACTTCGATGTGATGGACAATCACTACGTACCCAACCTCACGATTGGCCCCACGGTCTGTGAGGCGCTGCGAAAGCACGGGGTGACCGCCCCCATTGACGTGCACCTGATGGTGTCACCGGTGGACGATCTGATCCGCATGTTCATTGACGCCGGTGCCAGTTACATCACCTTTCATCCGGAAGCGACCAATCACATTGACCGTTCATTGCAGCTGATCCGCGATGGCGGCTGCCAGGCCGGCCTGGTGTTTAACCCCGCCACGCCCCTGCACTACATGGACTACGTGATGGACAAGCTGGATATGGTACTGCTGATGTCGGTGAACCCCGGTTTCGGAGGCCAGAAATTCATTCCCGGCACCCTCGACAAGCTGCGGGAAGCCCGCAAGCGTATCGATGCCACCAACTACAATATCCGGCTGGAAATCGACGGGGGCGTCAAAACCGACAATATCCGGGAAATCGCCGAGGCCGGCGCCGACACCTTCGTGGCCGGATCGGCCATTTTCAACACCGGCGACTATCGGGCGACCATCGACGCCATGCGCGAAGAGCTGGAGCAGGCCCGCAAGGTGATCAATCAATGAGTCTTGCGGGGCTGTTCAGTCCGCGCTGGCCTGGCGTTGCCCTGTTTGATCTGGACGGTACGCTGGTGGACAGCGCGCCGGATCTGGCGGCGGCTGTCGATCAGATGCTGGAGCACCTGGGCCGTTCACCGGCCGGTATTGACCGGGTGCGGCAGTGGGTGGGCAACGGCGCGAGCGTACTGGTACGCCGGGCGCTGGCCGGGCAGATAGACTGGCAGCCGGCATGCCCCAAAGACGACGCCCTGTTCAAAGATGCCCTGGCGATTTTTTATCACGCCTACGGCACCATCAATGGTCAGTATTCCGTGGTCTACGCAGGCGTCGAAGCCTGCCTGACCCACCTCAGGAACCAGGGCTGCCGCCTGGGTGTGGTGACCAACAAACCGGAACAGTTTGTGGCGCCTTTGCTGGAACAGATGGGGCTGGATCACTGGTTTGAACTGAGCATTGGCGGTGACACCCTGCCGGTAAAGAAACCGGACCCGGCGCCCCTGCTTCACGCCATGGACGCCCTGGGCGGAACCCGCGGCACCACGGTGATGGTGGGTGACTCCGCCGCCGATGTGAACGCGGCGCTGGCCGCCGGCATACCCTGCGTGGCGGTCCGCTACGGATACAACTTCGGGCCCGCCGTAGACACCCTGGGTGCCGACGCGGTTGTTGATTCGCTCGCCGAGCTTTTGTAAAGATGCAAATCCGATTTCAGGAAACCGCACCATGACACCCGATCAATTCGCCGAGCTCGCCGACGCCGGCTTTAACCGCATCCCCGTGTACCGCGAGGTTCTGGCCGACCTCGACACGCCTCTGAGCACTTATCTCAAACTCGCCAGCGGGCCCTGTTCCTACCTGTTCGAGTCCGTCCAGGGCGGCGAGAAATGGGGCCGTTACTCCATCATCGGCTTGCCCAGCCATGAGGTGCTGAAGGTGTTTGACCACCGGGTCGAGATCAGCCGCGGCGGCGAGATTGTCGAAGCCAAAGAGGTGGACGATCCGCTGGCCTTCGTGGAAGCCTACCAGAGGCGCTTTCACGCTCCGGATCTGGACGAGCTGCCCCGGTTTAACGGCGGCCTGGTGGGCTACTTCGGCTATGACACCGTGCGCTATATCGAAAAGCGCCTGCGCAAGAGCTGTCCGCCCGATCAAATCGGTACGCCGGACATCCTGCTGATGGTGTCCAACGAAATCGTGGTATTCGACAACCTGCGCGGCAAGCTGCACCTGATTGTCCACGCCGATCCGGCTGTTGACGGGGCCTTTACCCAGGCCCAGGCCCGCATTGATGAACTGGAAAACCGCCTGCACCGGCAGACCGCCGATGCCCCCCGCACCCCGGAACACCTGCGCGGCAAGACCGTGGACGAGAGCGACTTCATCTCCGGCTTCAGCCGGGAGAGATTCGAAGCCGCCGTGGACAAGATCAAGGGCTACGTGCTCGACGGCGATGTCATGCAGACCGTCATCTCCCAGCGCATGTCGATCCCGTTCGAGGCGCCACCCCTGAACCTGTACCGGTCCCTGCGGGTGCTGAATCCATCACCGTACATGTACTTCCTGGATCTGGGAGACTTTCATATAGTCGGCTCATCCCCGGAGATCCTGGCCCGGGTGGAAGACGAGGAAGTCACCGTGCGCCCCATCGCCGGCACCCGCAAGCGCGGCGCCACCGATGCCGAAGACAAGGCGCTGGAAGCCGAACTGCTGGCCGACCCGAAAGAAATCGCCGAGCACCTGATGCTGATTGACCTGGGCCGCAATGACGCCGGCCGGGTCTCGGAAACCGGCACCGTTCGGCTGACCGACAAGATGATTGTCGAACGCTATTCCCACGTCATGCACATTGTCTCCAACGTGACCGGCCGACTGAAGGACAACACCAGTTGCCTGGACGTGCTACGGGCCACCCTGCCCGCCGGCACTCTCAGCGGCGCACCCAAAATCCGGGCCATGGAGATCATCGACGAGCTGGAACCGGTCAAACGGGGCGTTTACGGCGGTGCCGTGGGTTACCTGTCCTTCAACGGCAACATGGATACGGCGATTGCCATCCGTACCGCCGTGATCAAGGACAACACCCTGCACATCCAGGCCGGTGCCGGCGTGGTGGCCGATTCGGTGCCCCGTCTTGAGTGGAAGGAAACCATGAACAAGGGCCGTGCGATCTTCCGCGCGGTGGCCATGACCTACAACGATTTCGACCACTGAGGCGGAGGAACGGATTATGTTGCTGATGATCGATAACTACGATTCCTTCACCTACAACGTAGTGCAGTATCTGGCGGAACTGGGCGCGGACGTTCAGGTGCACCGCAACGATGAAATCACCGTTGAGGAAATCGAGGCCCTGAACCCGGAGCGCCTGGTGATTTCCCCGGGCCCCTGCACGCCCAACGAGGCGGGCCTCTCCATGGACGCCATCCGGCACTTTGCCGGCAAGCTGCCGATCCTGGGCATCTGCCTGGGCCACCAGGCCATTGGCCAGGTCTATGGCGGCGACATTATCCGCGCCGGGCGCGTGATGCATGGCAAGGTCTCCCCGGTGTTCCACAAGGATACCGGCGTGTTCCGTGGCCTGAGCAACCCACTGCAGGCGACCCGTTACCACAGCCTGGTGATCGACAAGACCACCCTGCCCGACTGCCTGGAAGTGACCGCCTGGACCCGCAACGACGACGGCTCCATCGAGGAAATCATGGGGGTGCGCCACAAGACGTTGCCGATCGAGGGCGTGCAGTTCCACCCGGAGTCTATTATGACGGAACAGGGTCACGAACTGCTGCGCAACTTTCTGAGAACACACTAAGAGGCCGACACATGGACATGAAAGAAGCTCTCAACCGCATTGCCTCCAACCTGGACCTGTCCCGGGAGGAAATGAAGGACGTGATGCGCATCGTCATGAACGGCGAAGCGACGGACGCCCAGATCGGTGCGTTTCTCATGGGTTTGCGCCTGAAAAGCGAAACCATCGATGAAATCACCGGCGCGACCGAGGTGATGCGCGAGCTGGCCACCAGGGTCACCGTGGACGCCGAGCCGCTGGTGGACATCGTCGGCACCGGCGGCGATGGCGCCAACCTGTTCAATGTCTCCTCTGCCGCATCCTTCGTGGTGGCGGCCGCTGGTGGCTTCGTGGCCAAGCACGGTAACCGTGCCGTATCCTCGAAAAGTGGCAGCGCGGACCTGCTGGAAAAAGTGGGTATCAACCTCAGCATGAACCCCGAGGAAGTGGCCCGCTGTGTGGAGCAGATCGGCGTCGGCTTCATGTTCGCCCCGGCCCATCACGGCGCCATGAAATACGCCATCGGTCCCCGTAAGGAGCTGGGCTGTCGCACCATCTTCAACATCCTCGGCCCGATGACCAACCCGGCAGGCGTTAAACGCCAGCTGATCGGCGTGTTCACCAAAGAGTTGTGCCGTCCCATGGCTGAAGTTCTGCAACGACTCGGCGCCGAGCACATCATGGTTGTTCACTCAAAGGATGGCCTGGACGAAATCAGTCTGGCGAGCGCCACCCACGTGGCGGAACTGAAAAACGGCGAGATCACCGAATACGACACCACCCCGGAGGACCTGGGCATCAAGAGCCAGTCTCTGGTAGGTTTGACGGTCGACACGGCCGAAGATTCCCTGAAGCTAATCAAGGCCGCTTTCGGACGTGGTCATGATGAAATGGCCGAAAAAGCACGGGACCTCATTGCCCTGAATGCCGGTGCGGCCATCTATGTCGCAGGCCTGGCAAGTACAACTAAAGAAGGCGTCGATATGGCCCTCGACGCCATGGGCTCTGGGCTGGCCGCCGGCAAGATGTCGGAGCTGGCTGATTTTTCCCAGTGTTTTTGAGGGCCAGAAATTCCGAAAGGATCTGACCAAGTTTGACGAGCCGGTGCTGGGGGCCTTTCCAAAACTGTCGGTAGCCATGGATGGCTACCGCCAAGCCCTACAGGGACGTACTTGCGGGCGTGTTTTGGAAAGGCCCCCAGCACCGGCTCCAGCACCCAATTCCGCAGGCATGAGATGACTGACAGACATTTGGACAAGACACCCACGATTCTTCTGAATATTGTGGATCGCAAATGGGAAGAAATTGATGAGCGCAAGCCTAAGGTCAGCATCGATGACCTGAAGGCCATGGCTGGAGACCAGCCGGCTGCAAGGGGCTTCGCAAACGCCCTGCGCACGCGAATTGAATCCAGAACCCCTGCGGTCATCGCCGAAATCAAGAAAGCCTCCCCCAGCAAAGGCATCCTCCGTGACCCGTTCGAACCGGAAGTCATTGCCGAAAGCTACGAAAAAGGCGGCGCCGCCTGTCTGTCCGTGCTCACCGACAAAGACTTCTTCCAGGGCCACGAGGGCTACTTGGTTGCCGCCCGCAACGCCTGCAGCCTGCCGGTGATCCGAAAGGACTTCATGGTCGCGCCCTACCAGGTCTACGAAAGCCGGGCCATCGGCGCGGACTGCATCCTGCTGATCGCCGCCTGCCTGACCAAAGACCAGATGCAGGAACTGGAAGGCATCGCCCACGACATCGGTCTGGACGTGCTGGTGGAAGTGCACGACGGCGAGGAACTGGACGATGCGCTGACCCTGAAAACACCCCTGGTCGGCATCAACAACCGCAACCTGCACACCTTCGACGTGTCTCTGGACACCACCTTCGATCTGCACGAACGGATCTCTCAGGACCGGCTGACCATCACCGAAAGCGGCATTATGACCAGAAATGACGTGGGCGCCATGACCTCACGAGGCATTTATGGCTTTTTGGTCGGCGAATCGTTTATGCGGGCTGAAGAGCCTGGTCAGAAGTTGCGAGAGCTGTTTTTTCCAGAAGGCTAACTCTCAAGCCTGAACAGGCCAGTGGGTACGACCTGCCAAAATCGTGCGGAGCCATGGATGGCGGAGCCGAGCGTACAGGGACGTATTCACAGCGTATTTTGGCAGGTCGTACCCGCTGGCCTGTGCACCAAAATATGCAAAAGGCATTATTACCCAGGCTTCGCCAATGCCTCCTGCAAGAGTTCCAGAAGATGGGCAGGCATTCCCTCAGCCAGCTTCAGCGCCGCCTCATGCCCCCGGGGCGACATCTTGCCCCAGGTCCGGCGCACGATGCGTAACCACTTCTCTCGGTCGTACTCTGCTTTCTCCTCGTAGAAATCCGCGAAGTAACGTTCGAGGAAAACCATGCAGGCAACATCCTCCAGCAGCTGGGTATCCTCATCCTGCCGGAGTTCGCGCTTGGTGAGAATCGTCTCCACCCGCTCGCATTCATCCGCAGGGTAGCCGCAGTCCGCCATAACCTCCGCCGCCCGCCGGCCATGCATCCGGCCGCAGGCCTGGCGCCATTGATAGTAGGCCTTGCGGCCCTCCGGGTAGTCCTTGCGGGGCATCGTCCAGCGCTCGATGTGCTGGGCCCGGCAGGCGATCTGCATGCGCTCGGAGGGTTCGGCCTCCAGCTCGAACAGCCAGCGCGTCATGTGCAGGCTGTAGGCATATTCCTTGGGCAGACGCTCATCGCCAAACTGCTCCCGGTTCGGGTCCGCCTGGTTTGCCTGGTCGATGGCTTTAAGCGCGCATTGAAGACGTGAATCCTGGCCTGTCATTATCCTTCCTGAACTTTGTACGGTTTATCGGGTGACCATGTTGGGCGTGCTTCACCAGCGCTTCGGCACGCCGACAGTGAGCCCTGTGAAGCCGGGGGCTCAGGCCTGGGCAGAAGGACGCGCCTTGATGCGGTCATACCAGGCCTGGAGGTTGGCCTGCTCCGGCTTGATACGAATGTTCACCACCCGGGCAAAGGCGAGGGCGGTGAAGGCGTTGATATCCGCAGCCGTGAACCGGCCAAGGCAGATGTATTCCTTGTCCGCCAGGTGCTTATCCAGAAAATGCATGAACTTCTCCACGCTCCTGCCGCATTCCTCGCCCCATTCCTTGACCGGGTTCATCCGGTCCTTGAAGTAGCCGGTGGTGTGCTGGAAACACATGGCGGTGGGCATGAAAAAGTAATATTCGATCCAGCGCAGCCACTGCTCAAGCTGCGCCTTTTCCAGCGGGGTGTCGCCCAGCAGGCTGGGCGTATCCGGATAGCTCTCTTCGAAGTAGCGGCAGATCGCCATGGTTTCGGCAATGCAGGTGCCATCGTCCAGCTCCATCACCGGCACTTTTTTCATGGGATTGCGGGCGACATATTCGGGTGTCAGGTTTTCACCCTTCTGCAGGTCGATCTCGATGAATTCCGCCTTGTCGAGCAGGCCTTTTTCGGCCATGAACATACGCACGCGGCGGGGATTGGGGGCGGTCTTGGTCTCGAAGATTTTCATTGTTATCGGCTCCGTTCCTGATGATGTCTGGCGGTGTAAAAGGTCAAAAGCGAAAGACTGACCGGAAAGAAGAGTTGCGTCAAGCAACCAATGCTATCGGTACAACCAGTTGCGAACCTGCCGGATGATCCACTCCGGCTCATCCAGTGGCAGGTCATGGCCGGCATCGGGGTGCAGTTTCAATGTCCATTGCCAGCGTTCTTCCAGGGCAGCACTGCAACGCCAGTGAACAATGCGGTCACCACGGCTGGCCAGCAACAGGGCATCCGGCAGGGGGCGCTTCTGCCCCGGCAGGTACCGCGCAGCCGCAGCCAGCTGGTTCACGGCATTGCGGGTGCTGACCGGGCGCTGGCGCTGGATGCTATACCACTGTTTCGCCAGGGACAACGGAACCTCATGATTGCAGGTAAGCCTGAGGATGTCCCGCTCCCGGTCAAACAGTTCCTTGCGGCCCAACAACCTTAGAATCCGGAGCCAGGCCCCTGGACGCATCCGTTGCCACGTCGGGCTGAAGCCGGAACTGGTGTTGATCAGGATCAGATTCTGAATTTCACCTTCGGAGACGTTCTGGGCCCAGTCCAGAGCAACCATCCCTCCCATGGAGAGCGCCAGCAGACTGAATGGCTTGGGAATATGACTTACCTGCTCACGCACTTTCTCACGAATACCGGCCACGGAGGCCGGACTGGGATCCCGATAGTGCACACCCGTACCAGGCAGATCGACGGTGTGAAAGTGGTGGTCCGGAAACGTTTCCTGCAGGCGGGCCGGAAAGCCTCCCCAGTGCGCCCGCTCCCGTGTCAGACCCCGCAACAGAATCCAGTGCATGCTATTGAGAATCCCGATACCAGTGCATGATGGCGGCCTCTCTCAGCATGGACTCCTCTTCCCGGGCCGGCAACCAGTTTTCGTGGCAGGAAAACGCCGGCATTTTCACGGTTCACCTATTTGTAGAAGTAATCCCACAAATGATTGCTACAACTTGTTGACGGTCCGCCGGGAGGCAGAACATGTCTCCGGTAAAGACGGATTCAGAATACGCCCTTGTAACTGAGCTGAGGTTCGTTATCCTTATATTTACGTATTAACCGAGACTCACTGATTTGTTCGACCATAACAACGACAATAAAACTGCTGTTTTCCCGATCCTTGCGGATCGCGGCCCCCTTATATCGGAACCTGTATCGGAAATAGCACCGACAACACCCTCAAAGAATCACAAACCCTGAAAAAGGAGAAGTGACTATGCGAAAGCTTACGTCTGCTGCAATACTTTGCGCGCTTTCAATACCCGCCATGGCCCAGGCCGATTGCGGCGAGGTATCCATCACCGAGATGAGCTGGGCTTCCAATACGGTCGTTACCAACGTGGCCAAATTCATTATGGAGCAGGGTTACGGCTGCGACGTGACTATTGTTCCATCCGACACCGTGCCCGCGGTGACCTCGGTTGCCGAAAATGGCGAACCGGACATTGTTACCGAGCTGTGGCTGAACTCGGCGGGCGAAGCCTACCTGCGCCTGGAAGAACAGGGCAAGGTAGAGCGGCTCGGCAAGGTGCTGGATCCAGGCGGCATTGAAGGCTGGTGGATTCCGACCTACCTCGCGGAAAAGAACCCCGAACTCACCACCATCGAAGGCGTGATGGCCAATCCGGAACTGGTGGGAGGCACATTCAACAACTGTCCGGACGGCTGGGGCTGCCGGGTTGTCAGCGATAACCTGATTCGGGCGCTGGACCTGAAAGGGTCCGGCATCAAAGTCTTTAACCACGGTTCTGGTGAAACTCTGGCGTCTTCCATGGCGTCGGCCGTACAGAAGAAAGAGCCCTGGTTCGGCTACTATTGGGGGCCGACCGTGCCTCTGGGCAAGTACGACATGACCCGGGTTGAGCTGGGCGAATACAAGCCCGAAGTGCACACGAAAAACCAGACCGCCAATGCGAAAAATCCGGGCGTTTCCGAATTCCCGGCAGCGACCGTCCTGACGTCGGTAACCAAGGATTTCAAAGAGCGTGAACCGGACGTTGCCGAGATGCTCAGCAAGCTGACGTTCAAAACCTCCACCATGAGCTCGGTTCTGGCATGGATGGACGCCAACAATGCCTCTGGTGAGGAGGCTGCTGTGTATTATCTCAGCAACAACAGTGACGAATGGTCAACCTGGCTGAACGACTCGGCCAGACAACGGCTGGCTAAGATTCTCAACAACTGATCAACCTGCCCCGCCCGGGACATCTTCCCTGACATGTCCCGGGCAGTTTCCCGAGAACCGATCTGATTTCAGACGCGCGCAGGAGAGACTGACCGCCCATGGCAACCTACGATTCCCTGTTTTCATCATTAGGCCTAAAAAAATGGTGCTCGGAAGGCACAAACAACGGCCCCATGTCGATGGCCGATTTGCTGAACAAAACCAGGGGAGAAAGCGCCGAACCAACATCGCTTTGGGAACTGCCGTTCCCATCCATGGATGCACTGAACGAGTCCTGTTCCGCCTTCCCCCAATCCCGGGAACTGACCAAGGGGCTTGAGCAGGGTTTTCTGGCGGTGAAGGACAGCCTAAGCCTGGTGCTCGACCCACTGACCCAGCCACTCAGCTGGTTCCTCGATGGCGCGCTTTACGCCATGCTCAGCACGCCCTGGTGGATTATTATTCCACTGTTGCTGGCGGTTGTTTATGTGGTGACCAAATCCTGGAAGTTGATGCTTTTTGTCGGGGGCAGCATCGTGCTTCTGGCGTTTATTGATCATTACGACTACGCCATGCAAACCCTGGCGATTATTCTTGTCAGCGCTTTTCTCTGTGTGCTGCTCGGGGTGCCGGTCGGCATTGCCATGGCCCGAAGCAATACACTCCAGCGACTGATCATACCGGTGCTGGACATGCTGCAGACGCTGCCGCCATTCGTGTACCTGATCCCACTGATTTTCCTGTTCAGTGTCACCGAATCAAAACTCTACGGCATCGCGATCATCCTCTACGCCATCGTTCCCGTGATCCGGCTGACCAATCTCGGTATACGGCTGGTTGATAAGGACGTCATTGAAGCTGCCGACGCCTTCGGCATGACGCCCCGACAAAAGCTCTACAAGGTCCAGATTCCGCTGGCCCTGCCCAACATCATGGCGGGTGTGAACCAGACCATCATGATGAGCCTTGCCATGGTTGTTATCGCCTCCCTGGTGTCCGCGCCCGGGCTTGGGGTGCTGGTTCTGCGTGGCATACGTAATCTGGAACTGGGCGTTGGTCTGGTATCCGGCCTGGGCATCGTGATCCTGGCGGTCATTCTCGACCGGGTAACCAAGGCATCACTGGCACGTATCAACGTTTCGCAGAAGCAGTGAGGAAAGACCCATGGCAAAAGACATCAAGATTTCGATAAGAAACCTGTTCAAGATCTTCGGCCCCACTCCGGATGTGGCGCTTGAGTATGTTCGCCAGGGCATGAACAAGGCCGATCTGCTGGAGCAGCAGAAACACGTTCTTGGCCTGAGGGACATCAATGTGGATATGCACGATGGCGAAATCACCGTGATCATGGGGCTCTCGGGTTCCGGGAAATCGACTCTGATCCGGCACCTGAACCGCCTGATTGATCCAACCGCTGGCGAGATCCGGGTCGACGGTGAGGACATCATGAACTTTAGCGAAGAACAGCTTCGTCAGCTCCGACGGGAGCGCATGTCCATGGTATTCCAGAAATTCGCCCTGCTTCCCCACAAGACCGTTCTGGAGAACGCGGGGATGGCCAAGGATATCCGCGGCTACACCACATCGGACTTCGAAGCCGATGCCAGGAAATGGCTGGCCCGGGTTGGCCTTGAAGGTAACGAATACCAGTATCCGCACCAGTTGTCTGGCGGCATGCAACAGCGCGTGGGCATTGCCCGGGCGCTGGTTTCCGACGCACCGATCATGCTGATGGACGAAGCTTTTTCAGCGCTGGACCCACTGATCCGTTCAGACATGCAGGACCTGCTGCTGGCACTGCAGGAAGAGCTGAAAAAAACCATCGTGTTCATCACCCACGATCTGGATGAAGCCCTGAAACTGGCCGACCACCTGGTAATTCTCAAGGACGGTGAAATCGTCCAGCAAGGTGATCCACAGGAGATACTGATCAACCCGGGCGATCCGTATATTGTCGACTTCATCAGTGATATTAACCGGGCACGGGTTCTCAGGGTACGTTCAGTGATGGGCCCGCCAGATTCCCGTGAAGCCACCTATGCTGGCGACATCTCGGAGAAAGATAATCTGGAGTCGGTGCTCCTGAAATCCGGCGGCGATATGTCTCTGAATTACCGGGTAATGCGGGACCAGGAGCATGTAGGCACCCTGCACATGAAAGACCTCGCCCTTGCACTGGTACCGACCCCGGCCTCAGAAGACCGGAGTAAAAGCGCAGCCTGAACGCCGCCGCAGGGTTACAAAACCGCTGCCAGGGTCTATGATCAAGGTAAAGCCGACCCCCTTCGGCACACCGGCTTTCCAACCATGTCAAGAGCCCTGGTTCTGTGTTTTACGCTCATCCTGGTCGCCTGCTCACAGTCAGAGGACCCATCAACACTGGTTCCGGAAGTGGCTGCAAAGGCGAGTGAAACTTCCCCGGCGGCCCGCGCAACGCAACCCCGCCAGAAGATCATTATTGGCGCAGATCCGTGGTGCCCCCACAACTGTGAAGCCGGCTCAGACCGTGAGGGTTACATGGTTGATATCGCCAGGGAAGTCTTTGCGCTGGCCGGAGTCGATGTCGAGTACGTCAATATGAGCTGGGCCCGGGCGATTCAGCAGGCCCGTGACGGGTACATTGATGGTGTTGTCGGGGCCTTACACGGCGATGTACCGGATTTTGTCTTCCCGGAGGAGGCTACCGGCCACACGGCGACGGCCCTGTATACCCATCCGGATAACGCCTGGAATTACAGAGGCACAGACTCTCTCAGCGATCTGACCCTGCTGGCCATCAACGGCTATTCCTATTCACCCGAGCTTGATGCCTACATTGCAGAACATCAGGATGATCCCGGAAAGGTCTGGATACTGTCCGGACCGGCTCCCCTCAGCCGGGCAATCGAATTACTGGACAAACACCGTTCGGATGTTTTCCCGGAAGACCGCGAGGTCATGGAGTTGGCACTGCAGCAGCAGGGGAACCCTATAGCCCTGCGGATGACTGATGTGATACACCAAGCCCCGATCTACATCGCGTTCTCTCCGGGGAACCAGGACTCAGAAGAGCTCAGTGACCTTCTTTCAGAAGGGACACGAGCCCTGAAGAAATCCGGGCGGATAGAGCAGATTATGGCCCGCTACGGGCTTACATGGCCGGAGTGAAAAGCCCGAATCGTATCGCCTTCCGGCGTGGACAGACGCAACTCCCCTTTTCGCCCGATTTTCGCTGAGGCGACTCTCCCCAGCAGATTGAGAAAACGATCCTCCTGTCGCATCAGAACGGGCGCACACGCCATCCGGGTTATCGCCATCGGTCCGAAGGCAATCCCTTCACCGCCAAGCTTGTAGCTGCCTGTGTAGCGGTTACACGAGGACCGGCCGGCAATCCGGTTATCCTCAAGAAACTCGATCGTGATTTGCGAACGATCAATGATTCCGCTGCCCGCGAGATTCTCCACGACCCATTCAGCACCTCTGAACAGGCGTTGCGGATCGCCACCACAGCCACTGAACTCCCCGCCATTGACGGCGAGGCGCACCTGCGCCGGATACTGGGCGCCCGACATGCTGTCCTCACAGAGCTGCTGGGCAACGGTCAGAGTAATTGACAGATCATCCAGCGTTGCAACAAATTCCCGGCCGTGCCGGTTGGCGGTCTGCAGCGCCACCGGAATGCGTCGGGTCCTTTCCTCTTCGTAGGGCCTCGTCAGCAAAAGCTCCTGACCCTCAATCGTCACATGCCAGAAAGGTTCGTTGCCCCTGGCCTCGAAAGGCATCTCCAGGCCACCCGGAGGCAGACATTCGGGATAGGTCTGCCCCTGTATGGTCAGGGTTGCTCTCTCACCCTTGTTCCAGAAACGGGTCGTTTCATCTCCCGGAGCAACATACAGAGCACCGGATGCACTCTCCGCTGGCTTCAGCAAAATGCGCCGATCGAGATAGTCTACGCTGATCAGCTTGCTATCCTCAGTGCCGGATACCCCGATCTCGAGCTGCCCGCACGAGTAAACCCCGGAAGCACGCTTACTGCCTTCGGGCAAGGAAGAGCAGGCAGTGGCGGCAAGTCCGGAGGCAGTGACGACAGACAGCATCAAAACTCGTCCTGAGTACATGGTCAGTTCCCTTGAAGACATGAATACAGACGCACAGTTTAAAACCCAACGGTCGCGAAGGCCAACGCCAAGGAATCGCGAGGCAGGGCTTCTTATACGGCGCCGCCGACATTATGCTAAAGGGCCGGATTCAGGAGACAACCCATGGCGCTGAAACTCTACCAATTTGCCATTTCCCATTACTGCGAGAAAATCCGCTGGGCCCTCGATTTTAAAGGGCTCAACTATGAAACCGTCAACCTGCTGCCCGGCCAGCATATAAAAACCGTACGAACACTGACGGGCAAGGCGTCGTCAGTTCCGGTGCTCGACCACGATGGGCAGATCGTTCAGGGCTCGGCCCGGATTCTGGACTATCTCGATGAGACCTTTCCTGAACGGTCGCTAACGCCGGATGATCCGGAATTGCGGAAGCAGGCGCTGGCCTGGGAGCATCGGCTGGATGAAGAGGCCGGGCCCGCCATTCGCTGTTACTCCTACCACCACTTTCTCCAGCGCCCGAAAATCGTTGTGCCCATGCTGGCCGCCGGTACACCGTTCTATAACCGGATACTGCTGAGCCTGACCTTCAGCCGGGTTGACGAAGTCATGCGCCAATGGATGAAGATCAACGAGAAAACCGCTGGGAAGTCCCGGCAGGTCATGGAGGGTCTGCTCAACGAACTGGCCGGCATATACAGCCAACAGGCGTTTCTGGTCGGCGACCGTTTTTCCCGGGCCGATCTGACCGCCGCAGCGCTGTTTGCACCCCTGTTCCAGCCCCCGGAATACCCGGTGCCCTGGCCCAAACCGGGGCGTATTCCGAAAGACATCAAAGCCTGGCTGGACCAGTGGCAACCTCAACTCCAGACACTGGAGAAAATTTACGCTGGTAACCGTTAAGGCAAACTGGCACTGGATGAACGGAGAGCCCCGGAGTACGGCATTACCCGACCGGTGCATTCCACTAACCTGATTGTGCTCTGGACTCACGAATACGTGGACCTGTTCCGCGACATGGCACAGCCAGGCAGATTATTGTCTCACCTCCAGCATTTATGGAAACCGCCGGAGTGGCAACGCCCGGCAACGTACAGGAATAACAAGGACCCGGGAAGGCACGATGAACAAACTCCCACTAAAGCTGAACGCAGCTGACGGCCACATTGTTTCCGGCACTGTGTTTTCCCCTGGCCATCCCCGGGCAGTCCTGGTTATCTCCCACGGTATGGCGGAGCATGCCGGCCGATATGCCGGTTTCGCCGAGTGGCTGTGCCATCACGGCATCGCCGTTGTTAGCTTTGATCACCGCGGCCACGGCCCAACCTGCACACCTGAGCAGCTGGGTCATTACAGCGATCAGAATGGCTGGCCCAAAGTCGTCGAAGACCTGCACCAGATAATCCGCTTTGCCCGGGACCAATATCCGGGCAAGCCCCTGATCCTGTTCGGCCACAGCATGGGCTCGTTCATCGCCCAGAGTTGCGTCCAGCGCCATGGCGACGCAGTGGACACCCTGATCCTCAGCGCCACCAACCGCATTCACCGCCCCGGGCTTCTGGCCTCAGGATTCCTGATCGGCCTGATCAGGCTGTTTCGCGGCCGACGCCATCGCAGCGCGACCATTGCCAGGATGACCTTCGGTAAGTTCAATAAACAGTTCCGCCCCAACCGCACGGACTGCGACTGGCTGAGCCGCGACCCGGAGCAAGTGGACAAATACCTGGCCGATCCGCTTTGCGGGTTCGAATGCACGACGGGGCTGTGGCATGATTTCGTTGAGGGTATGCTGTCCATCAACCCGGCGCTGTGGCGCAAAGACCTGCCGGTTCATCTGTTTGCGGGCACGGAAGATCCGGTCGGAGAAATGGGCCAGGGCATCCGGCACCACTTTCAGGCCATTCGCGAGGCAGGCGTTGAAACGGTCACACTCCGGCTGTTCGAGGGTGGCCGTCATGAAATGCTCAATGAAACCAACTCAGGGGAAGTATGGCAGCATATTTTGCAGTGCACTCCGGTCAACACCCGCTACTCAGAGGCCTCTGTGCCGGCCTGATCGCCCTCTCGCTCACAATGGCATCCGCAGGCAGCCAGGCAGCGATGGTCACCGCCGCGGTCGCGGCCAATTTTACCGGCACCATGGAGAAACTGATCCCCCGGTTTGAGCAACAGACCGGGCACAGGGTCCGTGCGAGCTATGGCTCAACCGGCAAGCTTTATGCTCAGGTTCGTCACGGCGCGCCGTTCGATGTTTTCCTTGCTGCCGACCAGGCCCGGCCGGAACGCCTGGAACGTGAAGGCGACGGCGTTGCGGGCACGCGCTTCACCTACGCCAGAGGGCGGCTGGTGCTCTGGAGCCGGGAAGACAATCTTTTCTCTGACCCGGAATCGTTCCTGGCCTCGGCATCTGGCCCCCGGATCGCTATTGGTAACCCCAGGACAGCCCCCTACGGCATAGCCGCAATGGAAGTGTTCGATCACCTGAATCTGTCAGAAGCCGTCCGGCCCAGGCTGGTCAGTGGCGACTCCATCGCACAGACCTTTCAGTTCGTGGCAACCGGCAACGCCGGCGCCGGCTTTGTGGCGCTGGCGCAGGTCCGTGCATGGAACAAGCCGGGAGGGTCAGTTTGGCTGGTGCCTCAGTCCCTCCACAGCCCGATTACCCAACAGGCTCAGCTACTCAAGCGTGGCAAAGACAATGCGGGAGCGGCCGCCTTTCTTGCGTTCCTCCAGAGCAAAGAGGCCCGGGCAATTATTGAAAAAGACGGCTACGATACGGAACCCATGCCGACAGACTGAGTCGGCCACCCGATTCACCGAACGGAGCATCCATGAGCCCGGAATGGCAGGCCGTCTGGCTGACCCTGAAACTTGCCGGCATCACCACCGCCTTGTTGCTCATAATCGGCACGCCCATTGCCTGGTGGCTCGCCCGCAGCCGTCACTGGTCGCGCCAGCCGATCGCAGCCCTTGTGGCCCTGCCACTGGTTTTGCCGCCGACGGTGCTTGGCTTTTATCTGCTGATACTGCTGGGCCCCGACGGCGCTATTGGTCAGCTGACGGAGAGCCTGGGCATTGGTCTGCTGCCGTTTACCTTCGAAGGCCTGGTGGTGGCTTCAGTCATCTATTCGCTGCCCTTCACCGTGCAGCCACTGCAGAATGCCTTCCTGACCATCAACGACAACCTGCTGGAAGTCGCGGCCACGCTCAGGGCCTCGCCCCGGGATCGCTTCTTCTCGGTGGTCATACCGCTGGCGCGCCCGGGCTTTCTGACGGCGGCCGTGCTCACCTTTGCCCACACCATTGGCGAATTTGGCGTGGTCCTTATGATTGGCGGCAACATTCCCGGTGAAACCAAAGTGCTCTCGGTTGCCATTTTCGACCATGTGGAAGCCCTGGAGTACACCCAGGCTCACTGGCTGTCCGCCGGCATGCTGTTGTTCTCCTTCGTGGTACTGGTCAGCCTTTACTCCCTGAACAACCGGCGGTACCCCGGGGTGGTCCGATGAGCCCCATCCAGGCCCGCTTCCAGTGCCGTTTGGAGAGCTTTCAGCTGTCTGTGGATCTGTCTTTGCCCGCCGGAGGGGTCACCGCCCTGTTTGGCCACTCCGGCTGCGGCAAGACCACCCTGTTGCGATGCATTGCCGGGCTACAGACCTCAGAGGGTTACCTGAATGTCGCGGGCGACTGCTGGCAGGACAGCTCGGGCTCCCGGCCCACGCACCTGCGTCCACTGGCCTATGTGTTCCAGGAAACCAGCCTGTTTCCCCACCTGTCTGTGCGCGGCAACCTGAACTATGGCTACCGGCGTATTCCTCCGGCTGAGCGCCGGATCCATTTCGATCAGGCGGTAAACTGGCTCGGGCTCACGCCTCTGCTGAACCGGATGCCGGCAAAACTTTCCGGCGGTGAACGCCAGCGGGTCGCCATTGCCCGGGCCCTGCTGACCAGCCCCCGGCTGCTGCTGATGGACGAGCCCCTGTCAGCGCTGGACCAGCCCAGCAAGCAGGAGATCATGCCTTATCTTGAGAACCTGCGGGGGAGCCTCGCCATTCCGGTGATCTATGTATCCCATTCAACCGCGGAAGTCGCACGCCTTGCAGATCACATCGTGATGATGGACAACGGCCGGGTCATCGCCGAAGGGCCGCTTCAGGAAACCCTGGCACGGACCGACCAGCCATTCGGCCTTGAAGCGGATGCCGGCGTGATTCTCAACGCAACCGTTGAGCAGGTTGAACCTGAGTGGCATCTATGCCGGGCGGGATTCGATGGTGGTGAGTTGTGGCTGCGCCTGCATGACGGGCTATCGCCAGGAAACCCGGTACGAGTGCAGGTTCTGGCGCGGGACATCAGTATCGCACTGGCGGCGCACCCGGATCAGAGCATTCAGAATCTGGTACCGGCAGTCATTGACGAAATTGCCCGGGAGGTAACACCGGGCACGTCGATGGTTCGTCTTCTGGCGGGGCAGACGCCTTTTCTGGCACGCCTGACAACCCGGTCACTGCATCAGTTAGATCTGGAGGCCGGAAGGAGCGTCTGGATGCAGATCAAGTCCGTGGCGATTGTCGACTGAATCACCACGAGACGCTGTTTGCCTTAGCGGGTTCCGTAAACCACCATGGTCTTGCCCTTGACCCGCACCAGCCCCTGATCTTCGAGGGTTTTCAGGACCCGACCGACCATCTCCCGGGAACAGCCAACAATGCGACCAATTTCCTGGCGGGTGATCTTGATCTGCATGCCATCCGGATGGGTCATGGCATCGGGTTCCTTGCACAGGTCGAGCAATGTCCTCGCCACACGGCCGGTGACATCCAGGAACGCCAGGTCACCCACCTTGCGAGTGGTCTGGCGCAGCCGGGAGGCCATCTGCTCGCCAATGAAGTACAGTACCCGGGGATCCTGCTGGGCAATCTCCCGGAACTTGGTATAGCTGATTTCGGCCACTTCGCATTCGGTCTTGGCCTTCACCCAGGCACTGCGGGAATCCATGTTGTCGAACAAGCCCATCTCACCGAAAAAATCACCGGCGTTAAGATAGGCCATGATCATCTCGCGGCCGTCGTCATCTTCAATGATAACGGTTACCGAGCCTTTGACGATGTAAAACAGGGAGTCACTCTTGTCCCCGGCGTAAATGATCGTACTCTTGGCTGGATAGCGCCGACGATGGCACTGTGACAGGAAGTAATCCAGATGCTTGGTTTTCTGCTCAACCGGTTTGACGATAGTGGCCATAATGCGAGTCGTGCCTCCTCAGATACTGGCGGGTCCCATTGTTTGTTATTCACCCGGCTTTCCGTGCCGGTTCGTTCTTTTTTCTTGCAAAACTGCGCAACTTATAACAAGAAGGCCTGTTGCGGGCAACCGGAAAGAGTATACAACATGTATCCGGGTCCGGCTGCTCCCTCTCGCGGGTTGTGCTAGCATCCGGCCTCATAGGATCGACATCAGCGCTGCGTGTAACACCGGCCAACTGCAATCACAACGGAGAAACACCCCATGAAAGCAACTGTCGACTGGACCGGCAACGCCAGTTTCAAAGTTACCAGTGGCAGTGGCCACAGTGTTCAGCTCGATGGCCCGCCCGATCATGGTGGCCAGAATCTGGGCCCCCGCCCGATGGAGATGCTGCTGATGGGGCTGGGTGGCTGCTCGTCCTTCGATGTCATGAGCATTCTCAACAAAAGCCGACAGGACGTGACGGCCTGCCATGCCGAGCTCGAAGCGGAGCGGGCCGATGCAGTTCCCGCGGTCTTCACCCGGATTCACCTGCACTTCGTGGTCACCGGTAGCCAGTTGAAGGAAAACCTGGTCAAGCGGGCAGTCAGCCTCTCGGCCGAGAAGTATTGCTCGGCATCCATCATGCTCGAAAAGGCCGGTGTTGCAATTACCCACAGTTACGAAATCCGCGAGGCCCAATAGCCCGGCAGGCCGGAGCCCCGGAAATCCGGCTCAGGGTGCTCTGCGGCCCATTCTCCGCAGGCCGGATGCATGGGAAGTTACGGATGCTAAAATGTCATTGCACATACTATTCAACGCCACTTGCGGTGTGCATAATACGCACCCTCTCCGCCGGTCTGCGCAAAAGGTGAACAACCCGGTCAGTAGTCGGTGGCGGCCTCGGCAGAGCATCTAACAGCAGCTCTGCAGTCATTCATCTCCACGATCCGGAGGGGCTGAGCATGGAATCAAAACTCCAGCTGCACGGTTTTAACAACCTGACCAAATCCCTGAGCTTTAACATCTACGACATCTGTTATGCGCAGACCGAAGAGCAACGTGAAGCGTACATCGACTACATCGATGAAATGTATAACGCCGAGCGCCTTACCCAGATCCTGTCTGACGTGGTCAAGATCATCGGTGCCAATATCCTCAATATTGCACGCCAGGATTATGAGCCTCACGGCGCGTCGGTTACCATGCTGATCGCCGAGCACGAACTCACCGGTGGCGAAGAGCCCGACAACGAAGAATCTCCGGGCCCGCTGCCGGATACCATTGTGGCGCACCTGGACAAGAGCCATGTGACGGTTCACACCTACCCGGAAAGCCATCCCCACGATGGCGTAAGCACGTTCCGGGCAGACATCGACGTGTCCACCTGCGGCCTGATTTCGCCGCTAAAGGTGCTGAACTACCTGATCCACAGCTTTGATTCCGATGTGGTCACCGTGGATTACCGTGTCCGTGGCTTCACCCGCGACGTGGACGGCACCAAACACTACATCGATCACGACATCAACTCGATCCAGAACTATCTGACCGAGGACACCCAGAACTCGTATCAGATGATCGACGTGAATGTGTACCAGGAAAACATGTTCCACACCAAGATGATGCTGAAGAATTTCAACCTTGATAACTATGTGTTCGGTGTCAATGCCAGTGACCTTGAGCCACGGGAAGCCCAGTCCATTGAGGATCGCCTGCGCCGGGAAATGCTGGAGATTTTCTACTCCCGCAACGTGGAATAAGTGTTCACCGGTAGCGTCCTGAACAAGGCGCCACCGGTTCTTCAGTTTTTTTGATGTCACCCGCCAGATTTCTGCGTTTTATACTCGCCTCTCCTCCCGATTAAATAGTCACCAGGGCAAACGAGAGGAGGACGCCATGACCCTGCGCTCCCTGAAACAGATTATTCCCGCACTGGAAACATCCGACGGTGCCGGTGTGCGTATCAAACGCTCCATTGGCCAGCGGCAAAATGTTCGCCTGGACCCCTTCCTGATGCTGGACGAGTTCGGCTCAGCCGAGGCGGCGGACTACATTGCCGGCTTTCCGTCCCATCCCCACCGCGGATTTGAGACCGTGACCTACATGATCGAGGGGCACATGCTCCACGAGGATCATCTCGGTAACCGTGGCAATCTGCACAACGGCGGCGTGCAGTGGATGACCGCTGGCCGTGGCATTATTCATTCGGAGATGCCCCAGCAGGAGCAAGGCGTGATGCGCGGCTTCCAGCTCTGGCTGAACCTGCCCGCCGCAGAAAAGATGACCAAGGCCGGTTACCGTGACATCCAGCCCGAAGAGATCCCGGAGATCGGCTTTGAAGGTGGCACGGTGAAGCTGATCGCCGGGGCAATGGTGGTCGATGGCCAATCCCATCACGGGGCGATGCCCGACCGCAGCACCCAACCGGTGTACGCTGACATTTACCTGGCTTCCGGCGGCAGCCTTATCCTGCCGGTTCCGGAGACTCACAACGGCATGCTGTACCTGTACGAGGGGGACGCCCGTCTCGGTGACGCGGACCTGCAGCGCAGTGCCGCCAACATCCTCGGTGACGGGGACGGGATCCATCTCCATGCCGGAACCGCGGGTGCACGCGTGCTGCTGATTGCCGGCAAGCCCATCGGTGAGCCAGTGGTTCAGTATGGTCCGTTCGTGATGAACACCCGGGAAGAAATTGAGCAGGCGCTTCGTGATTACCGGGATGGCCGCCTGACCGCTTAACAGCCGCCGGCGCTCAGGCGAACGGCTTTCGGGCCATCAGCCGCTGGACCATAGGCCTGACAATCAGGTCCATGGCCAGCGGCATTTTTGTGCCCGGAATCACCAGAGTATCGTGGCGTGACAGGCTACTGCCGGAAATCACCTGCAGCAGATACGGAAACTCAACTTCCGAGGGATCCCGGAACCGGATCACCAACATGCTCTCATCTTCGGTGGGTACGTCCCGGACCACGAAGGGATTGGAAGTATCCACCAGCGGAATGCGCTGGAAGTTGATATGAGTGTGGGAAAACTGTGGCACGATGTCGTGAACGTAATCGTCCATGCGGTTGATGATGGTCTCCACAACCGCGTCCTGACTGTATCCGCGCTTATGGGTGTCCCGGTGGATCTTCTGGATCCACTCGAGATTGACGATGGGCACCACCCCGATCAGCAGGTCCACATACTGGGCAATGTTGCAGGTTTCGCTGACCACGCCGCCATGCAGGCCCTCATAAAACAACAGGTCCGTATCCGCAGGTAATGGCCCCCAGGGCGTAAAGGTTCCGGGTTTGTGGCCGGCCGCCACCAGTTTGCGGTCTTCATCGTGCACATACTGTCGGTAACGACCATTACCGGTGTGACCGTAGTCGTAGAACAGCGCTTCCAGCTTGTCGATGTGATTGGCCGCAAGGGCAAAGTGGTTCCGCTCGCCAAACTGCCCCTTGGCCGCCAGCCGGGCCATCTGCTCCCGGTTGTAGCGGTGAAAGCTGTCACCACTGACCATAGCCGCATTCAGGCCTTCACTGGCAAACATCCGGCTGAAAATCTGGCCGGTGGTGGTAGTACCTGCCCCGGATGAGCCGGTAACAGCGATAATCGGGTGGCGTTTTGACATAGGGGCAGCCTGCCGGAATCAGGTGAGGCTGTCGAGCAAACGGGGCTTCTCGACCACAAAGCCCTGGGCGTAATCCACACCCAACTGACGGAGCATATCCAGTACATCCCGCGATTCGACCCGGGAAGCGATCACCTCCCGCTTCATGTAATGGGCCATATCCACCATAGAGCGTACCATCGCGCGGTCGGTTTCGCTGGTCGACAGCTGGCCGGTAAAGGCATTGTCAATCTTGATCAAATCCACCGGCAATGAACGCATGAACTCGAAGGAACTGGGGCCACTGCCAAAGTTACCGAGGCAGAACCGGCATCCGAGTTCCTTCATTTCCAGGATGAAATCCGCCACCGACTGGACATCGTTAATGGCGGAGGCCTCGGTGAGCTCAAACCAGAGCCGCTCGATAGGAGCGTCCTTCTCGCTCAGCTTCTCATAGATAAACTCCAGCAGTGTCTGATCATTCAGGGAGTAGCCGGAAAGGTTGATACACACACCGCCAAAATGCCGCGGGTCCGGGGCCTTCTCCCTGAGCCAGTCGAGCATGTGTCCGACTACCCAGCGGTCCACCGCCTGCATGCGGTCGTAACGCTCGGCCATACGGACAAAGTCCCGGCCGGTAATCAGGTTGCGCTCGTCATCGTACATGCTGATCAGCACTTCGTACTGGGCCGCCATGGATGCATTAGCGTGCAGGGGTATGATTTTCTGGCACCGCAACAGCATGCGCTCTTCATTCAGATTACTGAGGCTGGCCACCTTGGCGGCAATCTGCTCCTGGCGGGCCTGGTCTTCGGCGCCCAGGGCATATTCCGAAACCTTGCCATGGCCCTGCTGCCGGGACCCGGCCAACGCCTGTTCCGAGGCCCGTAACCAGCGTTCGGCACTCACCAGCGCCGGCAGCGTAGGCACCACACCGATATTGGCGGAAAGCCGGTAAACCCGGCCGCCGAAGGTAAACTCGGCTTCTTCGATAGCCTGAATGAGGTTTTTCGCCGCTTCGGTGGCACTTTCCGAGGGCACCAGCATGGCAAACTCGTTCCCTGCAAGCCGGGCCACGGGCATGCCGTCGCCCACATGGCTGCGAAGAAGGTCAGCGACCCGTTTCAGGGTTTCATCACCGGCCTGGTAGCCCGCCGTGTCGTTAAGCAGACGGAAACGGCGAAGATCCAGCCGCACCAGGGACCGCTCATCTTCCCTTCTGGCCAGCTGCTGATCCAGCATGCGTTCGAATTCACGGCGGCCCAGAAGCCTCGTCAGCTCATCGTGGGTGGAGGCCCATGACAGCTGGTCATAAACCTTGCGCACCATCCGGTCGATACTCTCATCCACCAGGGGCCGCTCATACTGGCTGTCCGGCACAATGATGCCTTTGCGCATATGCCGGGCCAAAGCGTCAAGCTCCAGTTCCACCACCCGCATACCCTGGTGATTCACAAACACAAAACGACTGAATCCGCGGGCAATCCAGACCAGCCGGATATACTGCGGTTCCTCCGGTTTTTCCTGATCCCGGAGCCAGTCCCCTGTGCGCAGTTGCTGGGCACGGTTGATCCAGCGCTGCAGGCTGCGTTGTTCGCGGTCAGATACTTTCCTGGTATCGCTCTGGTCCGGCTTTGCCGGCGGGATCTCCACCAGCTCGGGCGATTTATCCGGGCTGCGAACCAGAAACTGCTTGAGCTCGTCCCGGATCTGGGAGGACGGCATGTGATTGCTGGAAATGGAGGCGAGACCATCCTGGATCACCCGCAACAGCTCTGGCAGATTGATGGCGCTGTTGGGATCGGCGGCAAACGAAAGCAGGGAATCGATCACTGCCAGGTAATCCTGCCACAGCTGGCTGTCCGGTCCCTGACGAATCCAGGTCAGCGAGAGCAAATCCCGCCAGCCACCGTCCAGCAGACTCAGCACAGCCTTCGGCACCTTGCGCCCACCCAGCTTCTGATTCAGGACATCGGTCACGGCCTTCTTTGATTCGGCAACCTTCTGGGCGCCCTCTGCGGCGGCTGTCACCCGCTCGACATTTCTGCGATACACCAGATTCTGGCGGTCAATCAGGGTATCCAGCTCCTGAACGGTTTGCTCGAACACTCCGGTGTCCTGCTCGAAATCGGTGGTAATGCGGTGAACAAGCTCATCCACCCGACGCTGGACCACGGGATTAATCCGCCCCCCCTTGACCCCCAACTGGGCCAGACGATTCATTACGCCACGAACGGGGCTGTCCTGGTCGTCGAAAAACGCGGGATCCCGCATGACCACCTTGAGCACCGGCACTTCCAGTTGCCGCATACGCTGCTGGGCATAGTCACTGAGTTTGGGGCTTTCCACCACTGAACGGAAAAACCGGTCAACCACATCCAGTGTGCCCTGCTGCTCCTCGTTCAGCCGGTTATCACCACTTTCCCTGACCTTCTCGACAACCCGCTCCCTGAGCGGCGCCATTTCGTCCCCGGAATCCAGCGGCTGTGCCTGCAGTTGCTGCAGTTCACGCTGCAGTTCTCCGGACGATAGCGGGCGGGCGTTGGGCTGGAATGGCACAGGTTCCGGATCACCCCGCGCCACACGGCTTGCGGTCAGCGTATTGAGCAGGTTCCGTACGGTCGCGAAGGCGGTTTGCGCCGCCTGGGCGTAGCCCCGGAAGTCGCCACCGGGCATACCGGGTTTGCGGCGGGCAGCGTTTTCGGAGGCAGCGGCCTTTTCCGGTTCCGGCTCCGGGGCAGTGGCCGGTTTTTCTTCCGCACGCGGCGGTGCCGGCCTGGCCTGCGCCGGTTTTTCATCGGACTTAACACCGCCCTGTTCGCTCAAGTACTTGCTCAGATCCAGATCCGGCAGGACTCCGTGACGAATCAGGATATTGTTCAGTTCCTTGTAAAGAGGCCCCAGCTGTTGCAGAACAGCCTGTTCAAAAACCCGCAGGCAGACTTTTTCTACCTCACGGGAGGCCTTGAGCTGGTTCAGCCCACTATGGAAAGCCTCACAAACCAGTGACGGCCCGAGGGGGTTGTGATGCCCGGTGGCGTTGGCAATACCCAGGTTGTCGAGGCGCAGCTTCAGCTGGAGCAGCTCGCCCCGATACTGGGTATCCGCCTTGGTGACCATCACCCGGATGGTCAGCCAGTCCTCGAATTCGCCCTTGTCTACCACTGACAGTTCTGAACCGGGAAAGCCTCTGGGCGCCGGTTTGAGGGGAGATTCCAGGCTACGCGCCATCTGGTGCCACATGACGCGCTGACGGGCCTGGATCTGGCCCGATGCGTCCATGTATTCATTGGCCTGCTGATCATTCGGGGCTTTCCGGGCAGCCTGCCTGAGCCCCGCGACCATTTGCACAAAACAGGCATCCATCAGCGGCTCAATAAACTGAATGACCGCTTTGGCAGACTGGTGCAAAACAAACTGGACCCTGTCACTGGGGGCATGCAGGGAGGAGCGGTCCTGATTCCGGGAGCTGCCGCATTGCTGCAGCATGGCATCCACGGCTTCCGGGTTTGGCCGGGTAAAGTTCACCCCCATCGCCCCATCAATACGCCGGACGATGGCGACGTGCAGCTCATGGCGGCGAGCACCATCCAGGCCGCGGAAACGCACGATCAACTCCAGTGGTGTACCGGACGCAAAGGCCCGGTCAAGCTTGCGAGAGGTTTCGTCGGAATAGCGAACAAACAGGCCTTCCGGACAGAAATCTGAAATCTGACACGGCCAGGCCTCACCGGTTCCCAGATCAATCTGGGCAGCAAGCTTGATGGGTTGGCGGGGGCTGCTACGACGTTCTCTTGGATCCATGAGCTACCTGATATCTCGCTAAGCCGGAGTAATTGCCGGACCCACGGTCCGACACCGACTCACGTCCCTGAAACGGCGGCGGATGCCACCTGCTACTATGGGAACCCTGACAGTACTATAGCGACCTGGCCCCCACAGGCAAACCAACACACTATAACATCCTGACCCATGAAACAGCTTAGTCAGATCTATCCACTTTTGCTACTGGTAACACTGCTTAACGGGTGTACGGCCATTGGCTACTATTCCCAGGCGGTCAGTGGTCATATTTCCCTGATGGTCTCAGGGGAACCGGTGGAAGCGGTTATCGCTGACGACAGCACTCCGGCAGGGCTCCGGGACAAACTCGCCGTCTCCCGGCAGGCCCGGGAATTTGCTGCCCAGCGGCTTGCCCTGCCTGTCGGGGATGCGTTCCGTGAATACGTGGACCTTGAACGCTCCTGGGTGGTGGTCAACCTCGTGGCCGCGCCGGAGTTCTCGCTGGAGCCCCATAGCTGGTGTTACCCGATCCTCGGCTGCCAGGCCTACCGGGGGTATTTCCGCCTGAAAGATGCGCAACAGGAGCAGGTCCTGTTCCACGCCCGGGGTTTCGACACCTTCATCGGCGGGGTAACCGCCTATTCCACCCTGGGCTGGTTCGATGACCCCCTCCACACGGGCTTTACCCATTTACCGGAGGATCGGATGGTCGCCCTGATGTTTCATGAAATGGCCCACCGGGTGGTGTACATCCCCGGTGACACGGCCTTTAACGAAAGCTTCGCCACTGCCGTGGAACTGGAAGGGCTGAGACTCTGGTTGTCCGAACAGGGCAAACCCGCCCAATTCCGGCAGGCGCTGGAGCGCCTTTCGCACCGGAACCAGACCCTGGCCCTGGTTCAGGCCTTCAGTAGCCGACTGCAAGCGCTCTACGAACAGCAGGGAAGTGTGCCCGATGACCAGCTACGGGCCCGTAAGGCAGACTTGCTGGAGCAACTGGCGCAGGCCTACCAACAGATCTCAGAAGACTGGCCGGAACCAGGTCCATTCGGCCCGGCGCCGGTGACCCTTAACAATGCCAACCTCGCTCTGTTCCGGCAGTACAACCAGCATGTGCCGGCGTTCCGCCAGCTGCTCCGGGAAACCGGCTACGACTTCGCCGGTTTCTACCGCGCAGTCGACGAATTATCACAGAAACCCGAGCCTCAACGGTCAGAACTGCTCACTGACTTGTCAGAGCGGTTTAAAGAACACCTTTGAGTTCCGCTGGGTGTTGTAGGAAGCCAGCTTGGGCCCGGGCAACGCCTGCACGGTTGACGGCTGGAAGCCACGTTCCCGGAACCAGTGCTCGGTCTGGGTGGTGAGTACAAACAGCTTCCGGATACCCTGGCCCCTGGCCAGTTTCTCAACCATCGCCAGAATCTCATCGCCCCGCCCGGCCCGGCGGTAGGTCGGATCTACCGCAAAGCAGGACAACTCACCGGCGCCCTCATCCGGGTAACTATAGAGGGCAGCACAGCCCACGATAGTGCCGTCGCGCTCGGCCACCACAAACCGGTCGATTTCGGTTTCCAGCATTTCCCGGGAGCGGCGCACCAGAATGCCCTGTTCTTCCAGCGGCTGGATCAGCTCCAGAATGCCGCCAATGTCTTCCACCCTGGCCTGGCGGAACTGCTCATAGTGATCACCACTGACCAGGGTGCCGGAACCGTCCCGGGTAAACAGTTCCTCCAGCAGCGCGCCGTCGTCCACATAACTGATAATGTGCGCCCGTCGCACGCCCTTCACACAGGCATCACAGGCGGCTCTGAGCAGGTCGGCATCGTGACCGGTCACGGCACCGGCAGCAAGCCGCTCGGACGCCTGGCGCGCCGACAGCTCCCGAATCAGGGTGCCATCCTCTTCCTGCAAGCCGGGATCATCAATAAACACAATCAGTTTCTCGGCCTGCAGCGCGGCCGCCACCTGGCTGCCAACATCCTCGTAGGAGAGGTTGAAAGTGTCCCCGGTGGGCGAGTAGCCCATCGGCGGTAACAGCACAATGTGCCCCAGCTCCAGCAATTTCTCGATACCGGCGACATCGACCCGGCGAACCCTGCCGGTATGGCCGAAATCAATACCGTCCAGCACGCCCACCGGCTTGGCGGCCACATAATTGCCACTGGAAACCCGGATGCGGGCATTATGCATGGGGGAATTCACCAGCCCCATGGACAAGTGGCTCTCCAGATAGGCCCTCAGGCCACCGATCGCCTCCATCACCATGCCCAGATGATTCTCGGGCGTAATCCGCAGACTCCGGGCAAACGACGACTCCACACCGGCACCATCCAGGCGCGCCTGGATCTGCGGACGGGCGCCGAAGGCAACGACCAGCCGAACGCCGAGGCTGCTCAGCAAAGCGATGTCATGAACAATGTTGATGAAATTCTCATGCGCAATGGCATCCCCGGGAATGGTCAGCACCACCGTGTGGCCGCGATGAGCATTGATGTAGGGGGATGAGTGGCGGAATCCATGCAGCCAGTCGTTTGATTTCAATGCGAGTACTCCAATCGTTTTCTTTGGGCGGCCTGCAGATCAGTCTGACGAACACTGTCGGGGGCCCGCTCCAGAACCGTGGAGCGCCAGGGATGGCGCGACCGAGCCCTACAGGGACGTATTCACGGGCGTGTTTTGGAGCGGGCCCCCGACAGTGTTCAGCCCCCTATTTGACCCGGACTCCGAGCTAAAGGCAAAACTGCCGGATAAGCCCTTGTAGTACTCTCACCGTCGGCGCCAGCTGGGAAAGCTCGATATATTCGTCTGGCTGGTGCGCCTGATCGATGGAACCAGGCCCCATAACCAGGGTTTCCAGGCCCAGTTTCTGCAGCCAGGGGGCTTCGGTGGCAAAGGCAACGGCATGGGCCGTGTGGCCGGTCAACTGCTCGCAGGCTTTGACCAGGGCGGCATCGGCAGGGGTCTCAAACGGCGGGACACCGTCGAACAGGGGTTCGAACACCATGGACAATTCACGGCGTTCGGCCACCGGCTGGACCTTGCTGAGGATTGCCTGGCGCAGGGTTTCCATATTCATGCCCGGCAGCGGACGCAGATCAAAATGCAGCTCGCACTGGGCGCAGATGCGGTTGGGGTTATCACCGCCGTGGATGCAGCCGAGGTTCAGAGTCGGCACCTGAACCTCGAAGTTGGGGTTCCGGTACTGTGCCTGCCATGTTGACCGGAGAGCCAGCAGCTCGGTCATGGCTTCGTGCATCCCTTCCAGGGCATTTCGGCCCAGGGCCGGATTCGAGGAGTGGCCGGACTGGCCCTCAAACTTCAGGCGCTCCATCATGATGCCCTTGTGCATGCGCACAGGCCTCAGGCTGGTGGGTTCGCCGATGACCGCGTAGCGGGCCCTGGGCTTGCCGGCTTCTGCCAGGGCCCGGGCACCGTTCATGGAGCTTTCCTCGTCGGCGGTCGCCAGAATGATCAGCGGCTGCTTCAGGTCCTCAGCGGCAAAGGCCCGGGCTGCTTCGATTGCCAGCGGAAAGAAGCCTTTCATGTCACAGGTCCCCAGGCCGTACCAGCGATTGTCCCGCTCGGTCAGGGTGAAGGGATCACTCTGCCAACGCTTGTCGTCGAAGGGCACCGTATCCGTGTGCCCGGACAGCACCAGACCACCCGGGCCACTGCCCAGAGTTGCAATCAGGTTGAACTTGCCGGGCGTGCCCGGCACTGGCAGGATCTCCACGGAAAACCCAAGAGCTTCCAGCCACTCAGCCAGGGTTCGTACCACCGGTTCGTTGCTATGATCCCACTCCGCTGAGGCACTGCTGATGGACGGCAGGGATACCAGGCGGGCAAGCATGTCACGAATGCCCGGCACCGCTGAGGTATTGCTATCGGACTGCGACATAGTTTCCTCTCAGATTCCCAATGGACTCATTGTGCACGGCCGCGCCGCCACACTTCAAAGTTGGTAATGACCCGGATCAGCATCGGGTAGGCGACTTCTCCGCCCGCAACCAGCCGGGCCACCTCAAGTTCCTTTTCGCTGACACTTACCAGACGGCCGTCCACAACCTTGTCGTTGGAGAGCGTCACCCTGACCTTATGATCAATCCACTGGTCCGCATTCGCCATATCAGCCACATACCAGCCTTCGACGCCGGTGTTTTCCCGCGGCACGACAGGTGCTACGGCGACGTCTGACGTTTCCGCCATCACTGGTTGGGTTTCCGTGAGATAAACATCAGGGACCCCCGCGCCATTATAGCGCACTGGCCAGCCACGACCGGTCTGCTCCACCTCTTCAGTTCTGACCGGGATACCGAACAAGGCGTCGCCGGGCCGGAGACTCACCGTAAGCTCACCACCTTCCAGTAACCACTGCCGATACAGTGCCTTCAACTGACCACTTGGCTCCAGCCCCCGGGCTTCCAGCCCCGCTACAAGGGCGTCCAGTGAACGCCTGGCCCATTCATCGGGCTTAACGCCTGCCTCACGGGCGCAATAGGCGGCGATGCGGCGCATCAGGCCAGCATCCCGCAGGGTCAGTTGCAGGGGCTCCGTGCCGCTGGATACCGTAATTTCTCCGTCCTGCAAACGGACTCTGGCGGCTGGCCAGTCCAGTTCCAGGCTACCGGTACTGATGGTATTCAGTTCGGCATGAATACGGTCGGGATTCTGGTGCAGAAAGGCTTCGCCAGCCAGACCGGCAATCCCCATCCGGATCAGATCCCCGCTTCCAAGCTGCTGGCGAGGATCCGGGGCACAGGAGAGAACAAACAGGGCCTGCTCGCCTTCACTGTCCACACCCTCCGCAGTGACCCAGTTGCGCAACATGGCGGGGTCCAGGATCAGGCTCAGACCCTCCAGTCTTACAGACCACTGCGCCGGCATTCGGGAGGGGGCGGCGAGGCCGGTCAGCAGGTTGACCGGAGAACCCGCATCAAACTCGGCACGGGCTATGTTCAGGGGCTGGGTCAGTTCAAAATCATGCCAGCTCGCGCCGTTGAGAACCACACGACCTTCCACACCCGAACCGATGCTGCCACGGTGCAGCACTCCAAACTCCGCCAGCGCCTGCCGTGCGCCTGCCATTCGCTGGTCTGCCAACCACCAGACGCCCGTCTTGAACGCGGCAAGGCCGACCAGGGCCAGTATTACCAGCGTCGCTAACAGGCGTCTCATCCGGTAACTCCTTGCCGGGGCCTTCAGTTACGGGAAATCAGGGTGCCGACACCCTCATCGGTGAAGATTTCCAGCAGGCAGGCATGGGCAACCCTGCCGTCGATAATATGGGCCGTGCGCACGCCATTCTCCACCGCACTCAGGGCACACCGGATCTTCGGCAGCATTCCCCCGTGGATGGTGCCATCCTCAATGAGCTCATTGACCTGTTTTGCCGTCAGCCCGGTCAGCACCTTATCGTCCTTGCTCTTCAGCCCGGACACATTGGTAAGCAATATCAGCTTCTCGGCCTTCATGGCTTCCGCCACCTTGCCGGCTACCAGGTCCGCGTTAATGTTGTAGGAAGCACCGTCCGGCCCCACCCCGATGGGCGCGATCACCGGAATCACATTGCTGCGGGTGAGCATATCGATAACATCCACGTTGACACTGGCAACCTCGCCCACATGACCGATATCGATGATTTCCGGGCGTTCCAGTTCCGGAGAACGGTTAACAACTTCAAGCTTCCGCGCCCGGATCAGGTTGGCATCCTTTCCGGTGAGGCCCAATGCGGTACCACCTTGAGCATTAATCAGCGAGACAATTTCCTTGTTCACCTGCCCCCCGAGCACCATTTCCACCACATCCATGGTTTCAGCATCGGTAACCCGCATGCCGTTGACAAACCGGGATTGAATATTCAGGCGCTCCAGCAGCTCCCCGATCTGGGGGCCGCCACCGTGAACCACTATCGGGTTGATGCCCACCAGTTTCATCAGCACCACGTCACGGGCGAAGCTGCTCTTCAGGTCCTCGTTCTCCATGGCGTTGCCGCCGTACTTGATAACAACGGTCTTGCCGGTAAATCTTTGAATATAGGGCAAGCCCCGGCTGAGTACCGAAGCCACCTGCATTGCTGTTTCACGATCCAGCGTCATGTGTATGCCTTGCTAATCCTGAGTTAAAATGACCTGCGAAAACCCGCCGGGGCAGTTGTTCAGAAGTCTGCCACCAGATCCGGCGCCGCCTTCCGCAGCTGTTCCCGGAAGACAGCCTTGATGCGTTCGAGGGCGTCCTCGGTCTCTGCCTCAAAGCGCAGGACCAGAACCGGCGTGGTATTCGATGCCCGGCACAAGCCCCAGCCGTCGGCGTAATCCACCCGAATGCCGTCAATGGTACTGATGTTGCCGTCACCAAAGTCTCCCGCTTCACCGAGACGCGCAATAATCTCGAACTTGGTGCTCTCCGTCACCTCGACATTCAGCTCGGGGGTACTGACATCTTCCGGAAATTCCTCGAAGACTTCATCACTGTGACGGTCTTCGATACCCAGAATTTCAAGCAGGCGAGCGGCCGAGTAGAGGCCGTCATCGAAACCGTACCAGCGTTCCCCGAAGAAGATATGGCCGCTCATTTCACCGGCCAGCAGGGCACCGGTCTCTTTCATTTTGGCTTTCATCAGCGAATGGCCGGATTTCCACATGATCGGCCGGCCGCCGGCTTCGGAAATCACACCCGCCAGCCTGCGGCTGCACTTCACGTCATAGAGCACGTCGGCACCGGGATTCCGGGACACCACATCCCGGGCAAACAGCATCATCAGGCGGTCCGGCCAGATGATCTTGCCGGAATTGGTCACCACACCGATACGGTCGCCATCACCGTCGAAGGCCAGCCCGATATCGGCCCCTTCCGATTTCACCCGGGCGATCAGATCCACCAGGTTCGCCGGCTTACCGGGATCCGGATGGTGATTCGGGAAGTCCCCGTCCACATCGCAATACAGCGGAACCACCTCGCAGCCCAGCTCTTCAATCAGAATGGGCCCGAGCTCACCGGCGATGCCGTTACCGGCATCCACCACCACCTTGAGCGGCGCGGCCACCGCGATGTCACCGACAATCCGGTCCAGGTAGGCACGACGCACATCCTCTGAGGACTGGCTGCCCTGACCGCTGGCGAAGTCGCCGGTCTGAATACGCTGATACAGTTTTTGTATCGCCTCACCAGACAGGGCTTCCCCGCCCAGCATGATTTTCAGGCCATTGTAGTTAGCCGGATTGTGGCTTCCTGTCACCATCACGCCCGAGCCGGTCTGAAGCTCATGAGTGGCAAAATAGAGCACCGGAGTAGGCACGGCACCCACGTGAATCACGTCGCAGCCAGCCGCCATGACGCCCCGGGCAAGCGCATCGGCAAGATCCGGGCTTGAATGGCGGCCGTCGTAACCGATACACAAGCTACCGACGCCACGCTCCCGGGCTTGCGAACCAATGGCACGGCCAATGACCTGGACAATATCCGCCGTCAGCGTGTCACCGACAATGCCCCGTATGTCGTAGGCACGGAAAATATCCCGGGAAATGTCCACCTGCGGCAGAGCCACCTCCTCAACTTCGGGGGTGTCGTCAGAGCCAAAGGCGGTATCGTCGCCGCTGCCAAAGCCCAGAACATCCTCATCGCCGTCCAGCATATCGATATCCGGCATATCTTTGTCCTGAAACAACGGCTCGTCGGCACTGTGCGATGCTCCGGAGCCCGATTTTCCAGCTTTGGCGGGCTTGGGCTTCGCGGCTTCGCCGGCCTTTCCGACCCGTTTGTCGACAACCTGGGACAGCCGATAAAGCACTTCACCCGTGGACGCCACCATGTCCCAGCGAAATGCCGGGAGCTTGACCCGCTCACCGCCAAACACCTTGTGGGCCCACTGAATCAGGGCCGTCACATCCTGACGCAGACCCTTCTGGGCACCACCGAGCAGCACCCAGACAATTATGGCCGCAAGCAACACGGGGACACCCACGAGCGTTACGATCATCACGCTGCTGACCGGAGCCGCCGGCGCTTTCGCCGGAGTGTAGGCCACCGTCCAGTCCGGGTTAATAAGCGTACGGGATTCGCTATTGCCGGACCCACTGCCGTTACTGACCAGCGTGCGGGATGCCCCGGACACTGTCTGAATCAGGGCCAACTTGCCACCGAGATCTGAGTTGACCACCGTCAGCAACGGCTGAATCTGGCCGATGTCGAAGATCATCAGAAGGCTTCCGACAATGGCACTGCTCCTGGGGTTACGAACCGGTGTCGCCATCTGAACAAACCACCGGTTATCCCGGGGGAACGCATCCGGATACAACCTCTGGCCTGTCTCGGCTCGCCGGGCAAGTTCCAGGCCCGAAAAGCCCAGCAACCCGTCACCGTTTGCGGTACGGGGAACCATGCGATAGGGAAACAGATGTACGGCTTCGATTCCGGGCAGGGAATCCGCCAACGCCACTTCGGTTTCGGCAATTTCGTTTCTGCCAATGACAGCCTGGATCACATGCGGTTGCGTGGCGAGGCCATTAACGCTCTTTTGTAACTGATCGAAGTATTGATTCAGGCGCAGGGCTGCCCCGTCGGCTTCCAGCGTCTTCAGCGAGGTAAAGCGATCCGTGGCAGAGGGCTGGACCACCAGAAAATGAACCAATGCCGCCGCGATCACACCCGCCAGAACCACGATAACTGATTGCGTCACCGCCACCGAACTGAGCCGCTTGAGTTTCGGCCCCGCAGCCTTGCCTTTCTCCTTTTTCTCCGTTTTTCTTGCCGGCTTTTCATCAACGGACGCGTCGGTAGCCTTCTTCTTACCCAGCTTCATAGTCCATCCTGCAATTATGATTTTTTCGTCCTGGACAGGGCATTATCCGCAAAGTATAGACGCCGGCGCCTGACTCTGCGTGGCCGGCCTCCCTGTCACCGCGTACCGGTGGAACCAAAACCGCCCTCACCCCGCACACTTTCATCAAATTCGGTGACCACCTCAAAATCCGCCTGAACCACTGGCACGAGCACCAGTTGCGCCAGACGCTCGCCCACGTCCACGGTGAAACAACTGTGCCCACGATTCCAGCAGGAGACCATCAACTCGCCCTGGTAATCCGAGTCAATCAGCCCTACCAGGTTGCCCAGAACAATACCGTGCTTGTGGCCAAGACCGCTTCGCGGCAGGATCATTGCCGCCAGGGACGGATCGGCGATATGAATGGACAGCCCCGTTCCTATCAGTTGCGTATCCCCGGGCTCCAGAGTCAGCGGTTTATCAAGACAGGCACGCAGATCAAGGCCTGCAGAGCCTGCGGTTGCATACTCTGGAAAGGGAATCTGGTTGCCGATGCGATCGTCCAGAATGCGTACCTGAAGATTTTTCCTGCTCATGAAGGATCCTGTTGGTTAAGATGGTCGCCAATCATCGCCACCAGACGCCGGGCAATGTTCGTTTTGCTGTCCGGCCCGATCGACTCATGACCGTCGGGCCAGAACACGGTGACCGCATTATTCTCACTGTTGAACCCCAGGCCGGGGGCCGCCACATCATTGGCCACGATCATATTGAGCTTTTTGCGTTGCATTTTATCGGTGGCGTAGCGTTCCACATCGGTTGTTTCCGCGGCAAAGCCCACGGTAAACGGCGCATCGGTACGCCCGGCAATCGTCGCCAGGGTATCGGGATTGCGCACCAGCGAGAGCGACATGGTGTCACTGGATTTCTTGATCTTGTCACCGGCGCACTTTTCCGGCCGGTAGTCGGCCACCGCCGCGGTGGCAATGAACAGGTCACACCCCTCATCCACCGCCCCGGAGGCTTCCCGCAACATATCCTCTGCCGTTAACACACGGCGCACCTCAACTCCGGCAGGTGCCGGAAGGGTGACCGGACCGCTGATCAGGACCACATGGGCACCCGCCGCGCGGGCCGCGTTGGCCAGGGCATAGCCCATTTTCCCGGAACTGTGGTTACTGATGTACCGGACCGGATCAATGGGTTCGCGAGTGGGGCCTGCAGTGATTACCACCCGCTTGCCGGTCAGTGCCGTACCGTTACCGGCATCCAAAAAACCAAGGATAGCCTCCGGCTCCAGCATCCGCCCGGGACCGGTATCGCCACAGGCTTGTTCCCCCTGGTCTGGCCCCCACAATGCAACCTGCGGGTCCTCCTCGAGCAACCGGACATTTCTCTGGGTACGCGTATTGCTCCACATGGCCTGATTCATGGCCGGCACCACCGCGATGGGGGCCTCGGTTGCGCAACACACGGTGGTGAGCAGGTCATCTGCCATACCCTGGGCAAACCGGGCAATGAAATCCGCGGACGCCGGGGCGATGATCACCTGATCGGCCCATTTGGCCAGCTCAATATGGCCCATGCCCGCTTCTGCCTCTGGATCCAGCAGGGAGGTGCGCACCGGCTCGCCACTGAGCGCCTGGAACGTTAGCGGTGTTACAAAGGCTTCCGCACCGCGGGTCATCACCACCCTGACCTCATGGCCCGCTTTCCTGAACAGGCGCACCAGTTCGGCACTCTTGTAGGCGGCAATACCACCGGTCACTCCCAGAAGGATTCGTCTGGCGGCCATAGAGGCTCCGTTTCCACATAAAAAGAAAGGCTTACTAAGATAGCATGCTCCGGCGGCACCGACAGCCCACAGACAATGAACATACGTTTACCGATTGTTACTTTTTAAAGTAACCTTTGTAACCCTGAGACCGCCGTCTCGGTGCAGGAAGCACCCGATCACAAAACCCAACGCAAGGAAGCCCCTATGACAGATCCCACCTGGCCCACGGACGAACGCCCGAGGGAACGTCTGCTCGCCCATGGCGCGCAAACCCTCTCCGACGCCGAACTGCTCGCTATTTTTTTGCGCACCGGGACCACCGGCATGCCGGTTATGGCGCTGGCCCGCCACCTTGTTGATGAATTCTCCGGGCTTCGGGGCCTGTTGGCCGCATCCCGCCGCCAGTTCTGTGAGGTAAAAGGCCTGGGAACCGCCAAATACGCCCAGGTTCAGGCTGCCATGGAAATGGCCCGCCGGGTCATGGACGAGCCACTTCGCCAGGGGGACCCCCTGCGCTCACCGGAAGACACCCGCCGGTTCCTGACCAGTCGCCTGGGCACCTACCCCCACGAGGTATTTGCCGGTCTGTTCCTGGATAACCGGCACCGGGTCATCCAATACCGGGAACTGTTCCGGGGCACTATCGACGGCGCTGCCGTGTATCCCAGAGAGGTGGTGCGACAGGCCCTGGAGGACAACGCAGCGGCGGTTATTTTCGCACACAACCATCCATCCGGCGTAGCAGAGCCCAGCCAGGCTGACATTTCTCTGACCCGTCGCCTGAAGGAGGCCCTCGGCCTGGTGGATATCAGGGTTCTTGACCATATGGTTGTTGGCCACGGTGAGGTAATATCACTGGCTGAACGGGGGCTGATGTAAGAACAGTGAGCGCGAATACCGGAAAACCGGCCAAATTCCCAACAATTTTTTGCGTTGGGGGGTCAGTTCTGGTATAAAAGCGTCCCTTTCTGGCGGCGTCTGGCGAGCAGCGTTCAGTTTAGAGGCGCGAATGGGAGCGTAACGGCTCCTTAGCAACCAGAGACGCATTTAAAACGAATTCGTATTTTTGAGACCATTGCTCAGGTCGGAGGCAAGTATGTCCAGAGTTTGTCAGGTTACCGGTAAGCGTCCGCTGTCCGGTAACAACGTTTCCCACGCGATGAACCACACTCGTCGTCGTTTTCTGCCGAATCTGCAGAACCATCGTTTCTGGGTTGAGTCCGAGAAGCGCTTCGTGAAGCTGCGCGTATCCACCAAGGGCATGCGCATCATCGACAAAAAAGGCATTGACGCTGTGCTGGCCGATCTTCGCGCCCGCGGCGAGAAATTTTAAGGAGCCGCATCATGCGCGAGAAAATCAAGCTGGTATCTTCAGCAGGCACTGGTCACTTCTACACGACCAAGAAGAACAAGCGTAACACGCCGGAAAAAATCGAGATCAAAAAGTACGATCCGGTTGTCCGTAAGCACGTTGCGTACAAGGAAGCCAAGATCAAGTAACTCCTGATCCGGCATCCAGAAAAGCCCGGCCAATGTGCCGGGCTTTTTTTGTGGACCAACCCCGCTCAGAACTTCTTCAGGTAACCCTCGGGTAACGCCACGTCCATGGCGATAGGCAGGTGATCCGACATCGGATAGCTCACCACCTCCGAGCGCCGGATTTCCAGGGACGGGCTCACCAGAATATGATCCAGGGCCTTCTCGGGTCGCCAACTGGGAAAACTGTGGGCGGTATCCGGCAGAGGCACCAGATTGGTCTCTTTCAGAGGCGTCTGGGTCAGCAACTGTTCAGCGTGGGCGTTCATGTCCCCCATCAGAACCACATGCTGGTAGTCCGCAATCAGCTCCCGGATATAACCCAGTTGTCGCTGCTGGGCTGCCTTACTCAGGGAAAGGTGCATTAACACCAGTACCAGCGGGTCATGTTCGGTTCCATAGCGGGCAATGATGGCCCCACGGCCGGGAATCAGCCCCGGCAGCCTGTGCTCGGTCACATCCAGCGGCCGGTATCGGCTTAGCAGACCATTACTGTGCTGGGCGATCTGGCCGAGATTGCGGTTCAGTTGCTGGTACCAGTAGGGAATGCCCGCGGCCTCTGCCAGATACTGCACCTGATTGATGTAGCCACTGCGCAAACTGCCACCGTCGCATTCCTGCAAGGCGACCACATCGTAGTTGCACAACAGCGACGCAATGTGATCCAGGTTCCCGATACGGTTGCGGTGAGGCAGGAAGTGCTGCCAGCTCCGTGTGAGGTAATGGCGATAAGAGGAGGTATTGATACCCACCTGAATATTGAACGTCAGCAGGCGAATGTGTCGGTGTGGTTCGAATTCCGGCACATGTTCGGTTCCGGAGCAGGCACCCCTGGGGCCGCCGGCCCGCCCCAGAATGCCATTCAACTGCTTTCGGATATGCTTGTACATAATGGCGGTCTCAACCGGCCAGCTGTTCCCGGTATTCGGGCTTCAGTCTCAACTCTCAATAATGAGACACCTATTCGGCGTTGTCGTGCTCTTTGGCAACAAGGTAGTCCAGCACTTCCAGAACAGCTTCATGGCTGCCAGCCATGGACGCAGTGACCCTGTACTTGCCATTTACCAGCATAGTCGGTGTTCCGGTAACCCGCGCACCACGGATTTTGGCCTGGGCCTTCTGCATCAGCGCATTCACGCCAAAGCTTTTGTAATTGGCAAGAAACTCGTCCCGATCCACACCGTACCCTGCGACAAAATCAGCCAGGGCTTCCGGGGTATTCAGCGGACGGCGCTCGCCGGCGAGGGCATCAAACAGGGCATCGTGCACCTTGTCCAGCTCCCCCATGGCCTGCAGGGCATAAAACGCATAGGCGTGGGGTTCCCAGTTCCGTCCGAGGGCGGCCGGAATTTTGACAAAATTGACGTATTCCGGTGCATTGGCCTCCCAGTTCTCAATCAGCGGCTTGAAGTTGTAGCAGTGCGGACAGCCGTACCAGAACACCTCCGCCACCTCGACCCCTGACTGACTGTTTGTAGCCACAGGCGTATCCAGGCGCTCGTAATGCGTACCCTCCTTCCACTCTGCGGCACTGGCGAGGCCAGGGACAGACATAGCCAATAGCAGCAGGAAAACCGCTCTGAAAGATCGAAACATGGGGAATCTCCGGTTATTTGAATGTCGCCAATAAAAGAATTATGACCCAGCGAACCTGATAAGTTCCACACGCCCGCGGTTACGAAATCGAAAGGGACAAAAAACCCCGCACGAGGCGGGGTTTTTTGTCGCAAACCCAACAGATCAGTTAAGACCGGAAATGTAGCTGGAGACCGCTTCGATTTCAGCATCAGTCAGCTTTGACGCTACATCCATCATAATGGCCGCATTGGCACCGGTGCTGCGGGCACCTTCACGGTAGGCCTTGAGCTGCTTCGTCACGTACTCAGCGTTCTGGCCACCCAGAGCCGGATAACCGGCCGGCTCGTTGCCGTTGCCCCGAGGATTATGACAACCGGCACAGGCCGGCACACCCGTGGCCATGTTACCGCCGCGGTATAGTGCCGCCCCCTTGTCAGCCAGCTCGGGGTCCGCCTGGCTGACAACCATGTCCTGTTCGTTAAAGTACGCCGCCAGGTCCTGCAGATCCTGATCGGACATGCTGCCCAGCAGACCGGTCATCTCAGGAATGACCCTCTCGCCTTCCTTGATAGCCACCAACTGGTTATACAGGTACTTTTCGCCCAGACCAGACAGCTTCGGGTAAACGCCCATTACCGGCTTGGCACCGCCCTGGCCATGACAGCCAGCACATACCGCTGCGTTTTGTTCGCCTGCCTGAGAATCTCCTGCCCCGTGCGCCATCGCTACGAGGCCAACGCCAAGAACAACTCCTGCGATCAGTTTTTTCATGCCCGCTCCGCTTCTCTCATCTTTTTAAGGGTATTCTTCGCTATGCAGCCAGCAGGCGCTGAGCACTCAGGCTCAAAACCGGGGCTGCCAGCGGTCACGCACAGCGCGCCGCCCGGAATTGGTGTAGCATTATACATTAATCCCTGATAACTGAAATGCAAAGGAAAGCCAACCACTGTGGACCCTGATCTGACTCAAAAAACCGTCTCTTTTAACAGCGCCCGTTTCCTGGTCAGCGCCTCCCGTCTGGATGAGTGCCCACCGGATATCGGTGCGGAAGTCGCCTTCGCCGGCCGTTCCAACGCCGGCAAATCCAGCGCACTCAACGCCATTACAGTAAACGGCAAACTGGCGAGAACCAGCAAAACCCCTGGCCGCACCCGCCTGATCAACTTCTTCTCCCTCAACCGGGAGCAGTGCCGCCTGGTGGACCTGCCCGGGTATGGTTATGCCAAGGTCTCCAGAGACATGAAGGATGACTGGCAACAGCATCTGGGGCACTACCTGAACGACCGTCGCTGCCTGCGTGGGCTGGTTTTGGTGATGGACATCCGCCACCCGCTGACCGATTTTGACCAAATGATGGTGGAATGGTGCGAGCATAACAACCTTCCGCTGATGATTCTGGCCACCAAGGCCGACAAACTGAAGTTTGGCCAGGCCAAAACCAGCATGATGGGCATCGCCAAAAAGCTTTCAGGGTTTCAGTGTGTGGAACACCTGATCATGTTCTCGGCAACCTCAAAACGAGGCGTCGACGAATGCCAGGAGGCACTGACTGACTGGCTGGAAGATAATGGCACCGATGATGATGTAACGGCCTGAAACAGGACATAAAAAAACCGGCCTGCCAGAAAGCAGACCGGTGAAACGTCAGGGTTTGCGACGTGCTAAAACCTGAGATCGCACTCAGGAGACGCAAGGAATGTCCGAATTCCCAACGTCTTTTCCTTTGAGTATGGTATTCGACGAAAGTTCCAGGCCAGATCATTTTTTGACCAGACCTCCGGGTTTCACTTACACAGTGCCTCGTCCACACCCAGATCATCCCTGTCGTGAAGTGCCGGCCGGTATTTCTCCCTCAGCGCCATCACCCGGTCCCGGTAGGCCGGGGTCAGGTAAGGAATCTCGAGGGTCAGCACCTGGTAGATACCCTGTTTGAGTTCAGTGAGCGTCAGGCTGGCCGACTCCTCCTCCGCATGGGCCGTTTTCAGGAATGCCATCCAGTTAGTGATCACCAGCCACACGTTCAGGGACATGGCCGACCGCAGATCTTCTTCCTGAGGCTCAATGATTCCGGCCTCTGCCAGCTTTTCGAAGATCCGACTGATCGACACCAGACATCGATTGGTAAACTCCCGGTAGTCCTTTCGCAGGCGCTGATCGCTATCCAGCAAGTACTCCAGGTCCCGGTGAAAAAACCGGTAACTCCAGAGGCCGTCGAAAACCGACTCCAGGTAGAAAGTCATATCCTCGAGCGTCATGGCCCGGTCTTCCGGAATATCCAGATAGAAATCCACCAGCTTTTCGTATTCCAGGAAGATCTCGTAAATGATGTCCGACTTGTTGCGGAAGTGGTAATAAAGGTTGCCCGGCGAAATAGCCAGGTGCGCAGCAATATGGTTGGTGGTGATATTGCGCTCACCTCGCTCGTTGAACAGCTCCAGGCTGGAGAGCAGTATCTTGTCTCTTGTCTTCATAGGCCCGTCGGCGTTTGTTGTTGTGCAGCTCACAGATGGCCCGATTCGCCACCTGCCTTCGCTTGACTCACTAGAGTATATACTCTAATAATAGCTCCAGACGCAAATCGCACAATTTTTCGCCAATCGTGCAATGCCAGGAATAACCGGCTGCCGACTGATTCAGGGCGGCACCACAGAGGAGAGATCATCATGGGAGCCACTGTCGTTCAGCTCACCGAGAGCAAGAAACAGATCCAGCACACCCACCGGGTGTTCGAGGAGCAGAAAAAGGCGTTCCGCAACAATCCCATGCCTTCCCTGACCGAACGTCAGGAGAACCTGAAACGCCTCAAGCGGGTACTGCTGAGCAACCAGGACCGTTTGTTGGACGCCATCGACCGCGACTTCAGCTGCCGCTCAAAGGACGAATCACTCATCGCCGAGGTCATGCCCTCCATTCAGGGCATCAATTACACCCTGAAGCACCTCAGTGGCTGGATGAAACCCTCCAAACGACACGTATCCGTGCTGTTCCAACCGGCCAGCAACAAGGTTCACTACCAGCCAAAAGGGGTTGTCGGTGTGATCGTGCCCTGGAACTATCCACTGTATCTGGCTGTGGGGCCTCTGGTCGCTTCCCTGGCAGCGGGCAATCGCACCATGATCAAGATGTCGGAATACACGCCGCACACCTCGGCGCTGTTCAGGGAGCTGATTGAGGCCAGCCTCCCCGGGGACCTGGTTTCGGTTATCAATGGCGAGGCGGATGTGGCGGCGGACTTCTCGTCGCGTCCGTTTGATCACCTGCTGTTTACCGGCTCCACCACCGTGGGCAAGCTGGTCATGCGGGCGGCTGCGGAAAATCTGACCCCGGTCACCCTGGAGCTGGGTGGCAAATCGCCGGCTGTGGTGTCACCGGATGTGCCGATGGAAGATGCCGCCCAGCGCATTGCTTTCGGCAAGGCGTTCAACGCAGGGCAGACCTGCGTGGCGCCGGATTACGTGCTCTGCCCGGCAGACCGGGTTCAGGCCTTTGTCGATGAATTCCGGGCCCGCTTCTCGGAAATGTATCCGAGCCTGCGGGACAACGATGATTACACGGCCATCATCAATGAACGCCAGTACGATCGGCTGCAGGGCTACCTGGATGATGCCCGGGAAAAGGGTGCCGAGCTGTTGGAGGTCAATCCGGCCCGGGAAAACATGAAGGACGGTACCCGCAAGATTCCGCTGACGCTGGCTCTGAAAACCACGCCGGACATGAAACTAATGCAGGATGAGATTTTCGGCCCGATTCTGCCGGTGGTCAGTTACGGCAGCCTGGATGAAGCCATCCATTACATCAATGACCGGCCGCGGCCGCTGGCGCTGTATTTCTTCGGCTATGACAAGACCGAGCAGCAGCATGTTGTGGATAACACCCACTCGGGCGGCATGTGCATCAACGATTCGCTGATGCATGTGGCTCAGGATGATCTGCCGTTTGGTGGCGTCGGGGATTCCGGGATGGGCCATTACCATGGCCGCGAAGGCTTCCTGACCTTCTCCCATCACCGGGCCATTTTCACCAAGCAGAAGTTCAACAGCGGCAAGTTTGTTTATGCGCCCCATGGCACGGCGACACACAAGATGGTTTATAAGTTGTTTATCCGCTAAAACCTTAGTCTGCGTTCCTCGGGGCCGGCCGGCCGCTTGAGTGCGGTCGGCACCCTGGACAACAACGCCCGGCTGTTCCACAGCCTGAGGGCCGACAAACTGGTGATGAACCAGGACCGGATCAGCCACCTCCAGGCTGCTGCCCTGGCCGCCGATGGGGTCACCCCAACCGGCGTGAACGTGACCCTCAGGGCCCGGCACTTCGTGGTCGCGGCGAGTGCCATCGGCTCGCCAGGTCTCTTGTTGAGGTCCTATATCCCGGATCCCCACCAGCGCATTGGCAAAGGTTCCTTCATCCACCCCGTTAACGCCACCGTCGCCCAGATGCCCCAGCAGGTGGACCCGTTCTACGGCGCGCCCCAATCCGTCTACTCGGACGAATTCAACTTCCGCAACGGCTTTGGCGAACACCACCACGTAAGAAATCTCAGCATCCACGACGCCTCGATCTTCCCCACCGGCACAGTAGATCAGCCTTAAGTCCGACAGGCTGCTGGCATTGCTGGCCAATGAGCGCCTAGTTTCCATCGGGGATGCCAGCACGGAGATCGACAGGTCGGCAGGAAGGGCTTATCCGGGAATGTGAGAAGCCAGGGATGGCTTCGCTCAAGCGCACATGGATGTGCTTGTAGCGTTTCCCGGATAAGCCCTTCCTGCCGGCCATACCCGCATAACCAACACGCACCTCCCAAAGCCCTGGAAGCCACCTACAGATGGCGAAAAATTCTGCTATCCTAGGCCCTTGCAAAGAAAGGAGCTGTGCATGCCTAAAGTCGTCTACCCGGGCACCTTCGACCCAATCACCAACGGCCACACCGACCTGATCGAACGGGCCGGCCGCATGTTTGACGAAATCGTCGTTGCCGTCGCCTACAACCCCAAGAAACAGCCGCTTCTGAACCTCGAAGAGCGCTGTGAACTGGTCCGCCGGGCAACCGCGCATCTCCCCAATGTCAGCGTCACCGGCTTCAGCAACCTGCTGGCGGACTTTGTCCGTGAGCAGGGCGCCACCGTGATCCTGCGCGGCCTGCGCGCCGTCTCCGATTTCGAGTATGAATTCCAGTTGGCAGACATGAACCGCCGGCTTGCCCCGGAGGTGGAAAGCGTATTCCTGACACCCGCGAACCACCTGTCCTACATCTCCTCCACCCTGATCCGGGAAATCGCATCCCTGGGCGGCGATGTGTCTGAATTCGTCGATCCAGTGGTAGAGGCTGCCCTGAAACAGAAGTTTGAACGGGCCTGAGGGAACAAAAAAGCCCCGACAACGGGGCTTTTTTGTTCCTGACCCACGATTCAGAGCAGCGGTGGTAATGGAATTTCCACGCCGTTCACATCAACCATCAGATCCTTAACCTGCGCATCCAGCACCAGCCTGTCGCCCTCCTGAACCAGTATACCCTGCTTGATCAGGGGCGCCAGCTGCAGCCGCAGCTCCGGATACGTCTCTGCCAGGGCCAGGGGCAGGCTCAGATTCATGTCGCCGGTCAGGCGCTGCATCACCATCAGCATCTCGGTTTTCTGATCCGCCGTCAGCTCCGGATGGGAAATCCGGGCGCTTCCCGTTACCGCGCCTTCCGGCGTTGTTATATACAACTCCGGAAAACCCACGGAAAAGCCGGCCGCGGCCAAATCCCGTACGGCGGCATTCATCTGCTCCATGGCGGCCATCTGCTGGTCAAACCGGTCCTGATCGCCCGAAGCCTGAGTAACAGCCAGTGCCTGCATCGCCGACAGACTTTCTGTCAGGGCACTCCAGGCTGCCACATCCAGCCCCTCCAAGGCGAATACCAGCCGTTGGGGGCCATAAGCTTCCTCGGAAAGCGCAATATCGGCAACCTCGAAGGCCACACGCGAATCCAGTCGCCCACCATTGTTGACCGACTCACTGCTGCTCTGAACAGAGATGCCGTTCAGAGCAACCGGCTGCTCCTGATCGGGCGTGACAGACACCGATTCGACCACAACCTCTCCGGAGCCAGTCCAGATCTCACCGGAAAGGTGATTCATGGTTTGCTCCATCCGGAAGTCGCTGACACGGACATCCATCTCCGGGCCAGACAACCTCAGCGCGGGCCAGACCACCAGTGCCTCTGCACTGGAGCCCGCGTCACTGATTTCGATCCTCGCCAGCCCGCCGCTGGTGTCAAGGGACTCGCCTGTCCCGGCGTCAGTAACAGACATACCCGGCACTTCGAGCTCAAGGGTCGCGGTACCCCAGAGCCGAGTCTCCAGGGTCAGCCTGGGGTCTTCCACGGGAAACCAGTCCATACCCGGTGCGGACCAACCGTCGGCCGGCTCAAAGTTCATCAGGCTGCCTGTCACCCCATGGGTAACATCCGCCCGGAAAGCCACCCGATTGGACTCACCGGTTTCAGGATTCAACAGGCTGACTGAGCCGCTCAGCTCTGAACCGAGAATGCCCCGGCGATAATCTTCTGTCTCTAACTTCAGGAACGGCTGAGTACTGTTGACCTCTGCCGTTGCCCGCTGCCACTGCTGTTCGGTGACATAACCCACCACCCACGGCAGGCCACCGGCCACAACCAGCACTCCGGCGCCGGCAATCATCCATTTGGCATTCAAAATGCGCTCTCCGTCCGGGACATCAGTTTTTTCCAGTCAACCGTTCCAGCAACACCAGCTGGGACGCCAGGCGCTCCTCACCTTCGGCGGGCTGGTTCTGGATGTAACTGCCGTCCGATTGCAACACCCAGGACTGGCAGTTATCCGCCAGATAGGTATCCAGGTCTTCGCGAACACGGGCCGCCAGGGCCGGGTCGTCCAGGGGAAACGCGGTTTCCACGCGGCTCAGCAGGTTACGCTCCATACCATCCGCGCTTGAGCAGTAAACATCGGGCCGGCCGTTGTTACCGAAGTAATAGACCCGGGTGTGTTCGAGGAAGCGACCAATGATGGATCTTACCCGAATGTTATCGGAAAGGCCCGGTACCTCGGGGCGCAGACAACAGATGCCGCGGATGATCAGATCAATTTTCACGCCCGCCTGGGACGCCCGGTACAGGGCCTTGATCATCTGGATCTCGGTCAGGGCATTGAACTTGATGATAATCCGGCCCTTCTCGCCATAGCCGGCTTCCCGCTCGATCAGGCTGAGCAAACGCGAGTGCAGGGTAAACGGGGAATGAAACAGTTTCTTGATCTTCAGGGCCTTGCCCATGCCTGTCAGTTGCTGAAACAGCTTATTGACGTCATCGCTGATGGATTCGTCACAGGTCATGAAACTGTAATCGGTGTACAGGCGGGCGTTGCCAGCGTGATAGTTACCCGTGCCCAGGTGCACATAGCGCCGCAGCCGGCCTTCCTCCCGGCGTACGATCAGGATCATCTTGGCGTGGGTCTTGTAGCCGACAACGCCATAAACCACGATCACCCCGGCTTCCTGAAGCCGGCTCGCCAGTTCCAGATTTTCTGCCTCACTGAAACGGGCCCGCAACTCAATAACGGCGGTCACTTCCTTGCCGCGCCGGGCGGCATCGGCCAGCGCTTCGACAATTTCGGAATCCGCCCCGGTCCGGTAGAGAGTCTGGCGAATGGCCAGTACCTGGGGATCCTTGGCCGCCTGGCGCAGCAAATCCACCACCGGGCTGAAATTTTCATAGGGATGCAGAAGCAGTATCGGCTGCTTGCGGATGGCGTCAAACATCGAGTCCTTGCTTCGGATCTGCCTGGGAATCGATGGCGAGAAGCCGGAATAGGTCAGGTCCGGCCGATCCACCAGACCACCCACGGCCATCAGCCGAGTCAGGTTCACCGGGCCATGGACCTGGTACAGATCCCGTTCGGTGAGGCCAAACTCGGTCAGCAGGAACTGCACCAGTTCCTGCGGGCAGTTATCCGCCACCTCCAGGCGCACGCCATCACCAAAACGCCGGCTGAGCAGCTCCCCTCGCAGGGCCGAAGCCAGGTCTTCCAGGTCGTCCTCAAGCTCAAGGTCGGCGTTACGGGTGAGCCGGAACTGGTAGCAGCCTTTCACTTCCATGCCAGGGAACAGCTCGTCGGTATGGGCGTGGATCATGGAGGACAGGAACACCAGGTTTTCTCCGCCGTCGCATACATCATCCGGCAGTCGCACCAGGCGCGGCAGCGACCGGGGGGCCGGGACAATCGCCATACCGGTTTCACGGCCAAAAGCATCCTTGCCGTCCAGTTCCACGATAAAGTTCAGGCTCTTGTTGACCAGGCGCGGAAAGGGGTGCGAGGGGTCCAGCCCGATGGGGCTGACAACCGGCAGAATTTCCTCCTCAAAATAGTTACGAACCCATTCGGCCTGCTGCGGGGTCCACTCCCGGCGACGCACGAAATGGATGTTCTGCTGTTCCATTTCAGGAATGAGTACGTTATTGAGAATGTCATACTGTTCATGGATATAGTCATGGGCAACGCGGCTGATTTCCGCCAGTGCCTGGTCCGGCATCATGCCATCGGCGCCAATGGTCTCGCGGCCATACTTCATCTGCTGACGCAGGCCCGCGACACGAATCTCGAAAAATTCATCCATGTTGCTGCTGAAAATACAGCAGAAAATCAGACGATTGATCAGCGGGTGGGTAGTATCCAGAGCCTGTTTGAGCACCCGGTAGTTAAACTGGAGCTGGCTCAGCTCCCGGTTGAAGTAATTTTCACTGGCGTCCAGGTTGACCTCTTCGCCCACCGGGGGAACTTCCACCGGCGCAGGCACACTCAGCTCACCACCCTTTGTCTGATTCTTGACCGTTTCCGCTGTCATGTTTCCTCGGTTTCAGTGTTGCTCACCGCCGCTGTGTTGCACGCCGGCGATTGGTTTGTATCGATTGTCAGCGTTGCCGGTCCCGCATCAGGCGGGCGGCACGCACGGCAAAATAGGTCAGGATCCCGTCGGCGCCAGCCCGACGCATCGACATCAGGCTTTCCATCATCACCGCCTCTTCGTCCAGCCAGCCATTCTGTGCCGCCGCCATGTGCATGGCGTATTCACCGCTGACCTGGTACACAAATGTGGGCACCCGCAGTTCCGTTTTCACCCGGTACACAATATCCAGGTACGGCATACCGGGCTTGATCATCACCATGTCGGCACCTTCGGACAGATCCATCGCCACCTCGTGCAATGCCTCGTCGCTGTTGGCCGGATCCATCTGGTAAGTGGACTTGTTGCCTTTGCCGAGGTTGGCGGCCGAACCCACCGCGTCACGGAAGGGGCCGTAATAGCTGGATGCATACTTGGCAGAATAGGCCAGGATTCGGGTGTTCACATAGCCGGCATTTTCCAGCGCTTGCCGAATGGCGCCAACCCGGCCGTCCATCATGTCCGAGGGGGCGACCACATCGGCACCGGCATCGGCATGGGAAAGCGCCTGATTGACCAGCGCTTCGACGGTCACATCGTTGAGCACATAACCCTCGTTATCAATGATGCCGTCCTGGCCGTGGGTGGTAAACGGGTCCAGCGCCACATCGGTGATCACGCCCAACTCCGGCTGCGCTTTTTTCAGGGCCCTGACAGCCCGCTGGGCCAGGCCGTCAGAATCCCAGGCGCCGGAACCGGACAGGTTCTTTTTCTCCGCGGGCACCACCGGAAACAGGGCAACGGCAGGAATTCCCAGCTCTGCCAGCTCCGCTGCCTGATCGACCAGAAGATCGATACTCAGGCGCTCAACCCCCGGCATGGACGGCACCGGCTCACGCTGGCCCTCGCCTTCCAGCACGAACACCGGATAAATGAGGTTGCCCGGTGTCAGCTGGTTTTCCCGAACCAGCCGGCGGGAAAAATCGCTGGCCCGGTTGCGGCGCAGGCGGGCAGCGGGGAAAGCACGGGGAGTCGGAATCGGCACGGACAACCTCCTGAATGACTGAACAAAACGTCTGATGAATATTCCCGGCGCCGGTCCGGCGCCCTCTGCACCATCATACACGGCCAGCGCCGCCGGTTGCAGGCTCGCCCAGCAGGTTAATCCGATTTGATGACAGGGCGATTACCGGATGGAATCCAGCGCCTCGGCACGGATCCGTTCGGTTTCATTGAAGTGGCGGGCCCTGAGGCGATCCAGCGCCTCTTCCCGCTCCTGTGCCGCCAACCCGGACGACATCAGACGGTTCCGTTCCACGGAGTACACCTGCCAACGCTGGTCCCACTCCTGTTGTTCCTTTTCAAGCTGCGCCAGCCGGTCCGCCGCTTCCGCGCCGAACACCTCCTGCCGCCAGGCCTGCAGTGCCCGGGGATCGCCTGCCAGCTGCTGGCGCACCTGTTCATACTCGGCGAACTGACGGGTTTCTTCCCTGGCCTCGCGGAGCGGTTCCGGCAACGATGATTCGGCCTTGCGCAGGGCTTCGGCCTTCTCTTCAGCCGTCAAGCTCCCGTCCCGGGCAATTTGGCGTTTCTCCATCTGAAAACGGTCTACCGCTTCATCATCGGCGAAAAAGGCCTCTGCGGTAGCGGCATCCAGCCAGGTTCGGCGCAGGGCATGGACCTCAGACATCCGTCGCAGCGTCTCATCCAGGCCAAGGCCAGTCGCATCGCCATAGGCCTGCTCAAGTTCCGAAACGGCCAGCTTGTAATCGAGATAAGCGCCGAGGGTTGCCAGGGCCTGGGATCTCGCTGGTTCCTCAAGCGCCGCCAGGGCGGACTCGATACGGGCCACCAGCTGGTGCAGTGACTCCTCTCCCAGGGCGGAAAGAAAATACTCGAACATCTGGCGCAAATGCGGGGTGGGTATCAAATTGCCTAACCGGTCCGTTCTGGCCCATCCGCCCGGAACAGACGTACCTGCCAGGGAAGCCGGCAAGGTTTCCGGGACAGTAACTGCCGACGACCCGCCAACCAGCTTCGAGGGGGCATTCTGCCCGCCGGAAGCCCCTTGTTCCGCCACCACGACCGTTTGCCCACCCTGATTGAAAGAATTGGCGGGTGGGGTGGTTTCCTGTGAATCGGTGGTGAACAGCCAGAATGCGACAACAACTGCTATTATCACTGACAATGCAACGCAGAATCGGATAAGGGGTTTCATGGCCAAGGGCGGATCCGGAATCATCGGGTGACTGGCGCCTTGCCCCGGTTTAACAGGACAGGATGGTATCGGGCGAGGATAAACCAGGCTGGCAGGTCGTACCGAGACAGGGATCAAAAACAGAGCCGGGGCAGTGCCCCGGCTTGCCTGACCGGCGTTCAGAGGGAGCGGTTGTTGAACCCGACGTCCACCTTGCGCGGGCAATCAGAACGAAAGGTTGTATCGACTTCCTGTATCCTGCCGCCCTGGCTCAGGAAAGCATCAATGTCTGCCTGCAACTGTGCGCGAATCCGTGCACGGCCGGCAATGGAATGGTTGTCATCACTGTCGCTGGTCCAGCTTCCGGACTGCTCCAGGTTGCTTTCGTCGAATTCACTCATCATCTTTTCTCCATCAACGAAAACAGATGGTCGAGTGCTGCGACCCCGCAGGGAACCTCACTCCGTATCGACGAACGACCGCCTGCGGCCTCGTCTTGGCGTCTTTATAATCTGCTTTTTGTGACCACGCCATTGACCGGCAACGACTTTTTTGTAATTTTTTGTAACCATTAATAAGGCAATGAATTAAAAGGTTTAATTTATTATCTATCCAGAGCCTGAAGAATTGACACAAAGAATGAATGATGATTCACTACTTATAGGGAGCCGGAATGGCCTATCGGGAAACGGAGAAAATGCGCCAGCGTAAGGCCGAGGCGCGAAAGCGGATTGTGGAATGCACCTACCGGTGCGTTGCCGAGGGTGGTTTCCGAAGCGCGAGAGTTACCCGTATTGCTGACCTGGCGGGCGTCGCCACGGGAACCATCTACCGGCACTTCGAGTCAAGGGAAGACCTGTTTGCGGAAATATTCCGGCTGGCAACCCAGCGGGAAGTGGACAAGGTTGCCGAAGCACTGGCCACCACAGGAAACGCAGCCGAACGGCTTGAGCGGGCCCTGAGACAGTTCGCCGAACGGGCCCTGAAAGGCCCGATGATGGCTTGGTCACTGATTGCCGAGCCGGTGGATCCGAAAGTTGAAGAGGAGCGGCTGGCGTACCGTAAGGCCTACGCCAGCCTGTTTGAGAAAGCGATCCGGGAAGGCATCGCAGAAAAGTGCATACCGGATCAGGACGCACGCCAGAGCAGTACCTGCCTGGTCGGTGCCATTGCAGAAAGCCTGGTTGGCCCGCTGTCGCCAACCCAGACCAGCCAGACTGCCTGCGCAACAACTGACAACAACGACCCGCTGGTCGATTCCATCATCCGCTTCTGCATACAGGGATTGACCGGCACCAGGAGGTAGCAATGAACGCGCGGCAACCCAGACCCCAGATGCCAACAACCGACCAGGAGGATCGCTACCTGGCCACCACCCACGAGGTCTTCAACCAGCCCCCGGCTCTGGAGAACTATAACCTGTTTGAGCAGGACACTGCTTTGCAGGAAGCCGCTCTCCGAGAGGGTGCCGGAAGCGCAACCGAAGACCTCAAGGCATTCGGCGCCCTGGCCGGCGCCGCCGAAACCATCGACCTGGGCTTTCGCGCCAACGCCAACAAGCCGGTGTTCAATACCCACGACCGTTTCGGCCACCGCATAGACGAAGTGGACTTCCACCCGGCCTACCATGAACTGATGCGGATTGCCTTCGAAAACGGCCTGCACAGCAGCCCCTGGAGCCAGCCCGGCCAGGGCGCTCACGTGGCCCGCGCCGCCAAATACTACATGCACTCCCAGGTGGAAGCGGCCCATTGCTGCCCGGTGACCATGACCTTTGCCGCCATCCCGTCCATCCGGAAACAGCCGGAACTGGCGGCGGACTGGGAAGCCCGGATCCTCGCCAACCGCTATGACCCACGCAACCTGCCGGACAGCCAGAAAACCTCCGTCACCATCGGCATGGCCATGACCGAAAAACAGGGCGGCAGCGATGTCCGGGCCAACAGCACCAGAGCCTACCCGGTGGGTGCCGAAGGCCCCGGCCAGGCCTATGAACTGGTGGGCCATAAATGGTTCGTCTCCGCCCCCATGTGCGACGCCTTCCTGGTGCTGGCCCAGGCACCGGGTGGACTATCCTGCTTCCTGATGCCCCGCTGGCGCCCGGACGGCACCAAGAACCCCTGGCAGGTCCAGCGCCTGAAAAACAAGATGGGCAATATCGCCAACGCCTCCAGCGAAGCCGAACTGCGCGGCGCCCTCGCCTGGATGGTGGGCGAAGAAGGCCGTGGCGTAGCCACCATCATCGAAATGGTCGCCATGACCCGCTTCGACTGCATGATCGGCAGCTCCGCCGGTATGCGCCAGGCGGTGGCCCAGGCCACTCACCACTGCCGCCACCGCAGCGCCTTCGGCAACCGCCTGATCGAACAACCGCTGATGCAGAACGTGCTCGCCGACCTGGCCCTGGAAAGCGAAGCCGCACTGACCTACACCATGCGAATCGCCCGCGCCCTGGACAACCAGGACAAGGAACACGAACGCCTCCTGGCCCGCCTGGCGACACCGGTCGGCAAATACTGGATCTGCAAACGCACCCCGAACCATGCCTACGAAGCCATGGAATGCATCGGCGGCAGCGGCGTGATGGAAGACTGCATCATGCCCCGCCTGTTCCGGGAATCCCCCGTCAACGCCATCTGGGAAGGCAGCGGCAACGTCCAGTGCCTGGACACCCTCCGCGCCCTGCAAAAAGAACCCGAAACCCTCGACGCCTTTTTCAAAGAAGCCGCCGAAGCCAAAGGCGCCGACCGACGCTTCGACCAGTTCCTGGCGCAACTGCAACACGACTTCGCCGACATCAGCGACTTCCAGTACCGCGCCCGCAACCTGGTCGACCGGATGGCCCTGGTCATGCAGGCGTCCCTGCTTCTGCGCCACTCCGACAGAGCCGTAGCCGACGCCTTCTGCGCCTCCCGCCTGCAGTCCGGCGGTGGCATGAACTACGGCAACCTGCCCTCCGGCACCGACCCGGCAGCCATTATCAAACGGGCAACGCCTGTAGTAGGCTAATGTATTTGTTGTCGGCGCTATAACGAACGACGGCCAAGGCAACAGAAGCCTACTGAGAACTATGCGAACCGGTGGGGGTTGGCTTTCCAAAACTGTGCGGAGCCATGGATGGCGGAGCCCAAGCGTCACAGGGATGTGCCGTAAGGAGCGTGTTTTGGAAAGCCAACCCCCGCCGGTTCAGGCACCAAAGTCGGAACCAACCATGTCAGAAGCCCTGAGAAAACTCCTGAGGGAAGGCCAAAAGCCCCAACAGCCAGTAATCACGCCCCACGTAGGCGTCCTGACACTACATTTCCAACTCTACGGCTGCGAAGATCTCAAAGCCAAGCGCAAAGTCTTCACCGCCTTGAAGGCCGTCTGGGGCAAAGAACCCGACCTGGCCGTGGCCGAAACCGCCGATCAGGATGCCCTGGATCGCGCCACCTGGACCATCGCCGCCCTGGGCACCTCCTCCCGGCAGATCACCCAACGCCTCGACCAAGTCGAAAAAGCCATCCAGGAACGGGTGGATGCTGCCATACTGGACATACACCGGGAAATACTCTGACCGGAACACAACACCCCGGGCAGGGGCCATATGTGGCGTAACCTGTCGCCAGGTCGTATACTACGGCCCCTCAGGGATGCCAGTGCGCCTGCCAGGGGCAGGTGACCAGAAACCAATGCCGGACATGAATGCCGGCCGTATCCGCAGGGCATCCGGAACCGGCCCTCCGGATGACCACTGAGTGTGAGTGGCGCCTATGACCGGAAAGAAAAAATCCGCCCAGGCCTCGGTTGAGGCCATGTATCGCGTATTCACGGTGCCCGAGGCGCCGGAATCCACGCTGAGCCGGATTGACCAGAACATCTCCCGCAACCTTACAGGCTTCCTGCAGGAGCACATTGTTGCGGTTGAACGGGACCTGTCGGATGTGGAGAAAGACTTTTCCGATTACAGCATCCCCGAAAAACCCGTCTTCGTGTCTGAACAGGCCCAGTTCCTCCTGGACAAACTGGTCGCCAACTCCGTTCACACCGCCTCCCCGGCCTTTATCGGGCACATGACCTCAGCGCTGCCCTATTTTATGCTGCCGCTGTCCAAGATCATGATTGCCCTGAACCAGAACCTGGTCAAAACCGAAACCTCCAAGGCGTTCACCCCCATGGAGCGCCAAGTCCTCGGCATGATTCACCGACTGGTCTACCAGGAGGACGGCGCCTTCTATCGCAAGTGGATGCACGATCCCCGCCATGCCCTGGGCGCCATGTGCTCCGGCGGCACCGTAGCCAACCTGACCGCCCTCTGGGTAGCCCGCAACCGCGCCTTCCCCGCCGAAGGCAGCTTCCGTGGCCTGCACCAGGAAGGCCTGTTCCGGGCCCTGAAATACTACGGTTACGAGGGCGCTGCCGTCGTGACCTCCCGTCGCGGCCATTACTCCCTGCGCAAGGCCGCCGACGTCCTCGGTCTGGGCCGGGAATCCCTGATTCCGGTGGATACTGACGACGAAAACCGAATCCAGACCGACGCCCTGCGGGACAAATGCCTGGAACTGCAGCGTCAGAAGATCAAGGTCATGGCCATCTGCGGCGTCGCCGGCACCACCGAAACCGGCAACGTCGACCCACTGGATGCCATGGCTGACATCGCCCGGGAATTCGGCGCCCACTTCCATGTAGACGCCGCCTGGGGCGGGCCGACCCTGTTCTCACGCACCTACAAACACCTGCTGCGAGGCATCGAAAAAGCGGACTCCGTCACCTTCGACGCCCACAAACAGCTCTATGTACCCATGGGCGTGGGCCTGGTCGTGTTCCGGGACCCAAGCCTGGCCAGCGCGGTCGAACACCACGCCCAGTACATCATCCGGAAAGGATCCCGGGACCTCGGCAGCACCACCCTCGAAGGCTCCCGGCCCGGCATGTCCATGCTCATCCACTCCGGCCTGAAAATCCTGGCCAGAGAGGGCTACGAGATCCTGATCGACCAGGGCATCGACAAGGCCAAAACCTTTGCGGAAATGATCGAAGCAGAGCCGGATTTCGAGCTGGTCACCCGACCGGAACTGAACATCCTGACTTATCGCTATTGCCCGGGGAACGTTCAGGAAGCACTGGCATGTGCCGATCCATTGCAGGCGGAAAAGCTTAACACCTGCCTGAACCGGATCACCAAGTTCATCCAGAAAACCCAGCGGGAACGGGGCAAGGCGTTCGTCTCACGGACCCGACTGGAACCCGCCCGTTATTTCAACTTCCCCTGCATCGTGTTCCGGGTGGTATTGGCAAACCCGTTGACCACAAAGGACATCCTGGCGGACATATTGGCTGAACAACGGGAACTGTCAGCGGATGAGGGAATCCAGGACGAAATAAACATACTGCATCAGATGGCGGATGCAGTATTGAAACAGGTAACTCCCAACGCCCGGCAAGCATGAAGGCGACTGTAAATGCCAGGTGAGCCGGCTGGGGGACGTTTCAAAAGCTGTGCGGAGCCATGGAGGTGGGTTCAGTCCTAGACCGCAATTGGGCCAGGGCTCTGGCCCAATCGCTCTGAGTTCGGGGCCGGGTCAGTAAAGCGCCTCTTCATCATCCAGAACATCGTGGATGATATCCAGGAACATGCGGTCCGCCTCACTCCAGTTCTCGGGAATCCGGATGGTGGTGTTGGCACTGATTTCCCGGGCAATGATCTCCTCGGCATTCGGCTCACCCCGATGCTTGCGGGCAATCTCCATGGATTTGACCGCAATGGTCGGATCGCTCAACACCTTCTTGATGAATACCCGAAGCTCATCAATCATCTTCGCCTGACGGCTCTCACTCGATGTACTCATACTTCACTCCCCGGACAAATGGATGCTCGGGGGCATAGCCCCCGTACTTTCTGCATAGTATGGCCAAACTGGTCTGTTACAACCAGCCCGACGCATCAGACCAGCAGGCCGCGCAGGGTGAAGAACAGGATGGCCGCCATAATGGCCGAGGCGGGCACGGTGATGATCCAGGCCGCCGCAATCCGCACCAGGTGGGAGCGCTTGACCATTTCTTCCCGGTAAATCTTTTTCAGCCGCTTGCGTTCGGATTTGGACAGCGGCACCTGTTTTTTCTTCTTGGCCTGCTTCAGCAGGTTTTCCATTTCCTCGACAGAGGCGTTGCGAAAGTCGTCGAGGAACGGCTTGAGGCGCTCCTGCTCGGCAGGATCGTGGTGCTCCATGATCTTGTGCAGCTGAGTCACATAGTTGGATTTCAGGTATTCCCGGAGGAATCCAACGCCGAATACACCACCAATCGCGATATGGGTGGAACTGACCGGCAGGCCCAGCTGGGAAGCGAGAATAACGGTGAGTGCGGCAGACAGCGCGATACAGAAGGCCCGGGTCTTGTCCAGTTCGGTAATTTCGCTGCCAACCGTCTTGATCAGGCGCGGGCCAAACAGCATCAGGCCAACGGCAAGGCCGAGAGCACCTACCATCATGACCCATAGCGGAATACTGGCCGAGGTGATCACCGTTCCGGTCGACAGGGCATCGTTAATGGCTGCCAGCGGACCGATGGCGTTTGCCACGTCATTGGCACCATGGGCAAAGCTCAGCAGCGCAGCTGCAAAGATCAGCGGCCAGATAAACAGTGTGTTCACTCCGGTCGAGCTGTTCTCCATGGTTGATGCCAGTCGTCCCACCAGTGCACGCATCACGAAGAACACCACAGCCGCTGCCGCAAGACCGATCAGCGTAGCCTCAAGAAAGTCTACCTTGACGACTTTCTTCACCCCTTTGACCATCAGATAGGTACCGAACGCCCAGGCCATAATAGCCACCAGCCAGGGCACGAAAGTGCGCGCCGCCGGGATGACATCCTTGCGATACAGCACCGTCTTCTTGATCACGAACAGGAACAGCGCCGCCAGGGCACCACCCAGCACCGGTGAGATAACCCAGCTCGCGGCAATCTTGCCCATCACCGCCCAGTCAGCAATGTCCCAGCCGCCGGCAGCAATGCCGGCACCAAGCACGCCGCCAACAATGGAGTGGGTCGTCGATACCGGCGCGCCCATCCAGGTGGCCAGATTCAGCCAGAGCGCGCCGGCCAGCAGGGCCGCTGTCATCAGCCAGACAAAGGCCCGGCCATCTTCCAGGGTTGAGGGATCAATAATGCCGCCTTTGATGGTAGAGACCACATCGCCACCGGCAATGATCGCACCGCCCGCTTCAAAAACAGCAGCAATCACAACCGCCGCGCCCAGTGAAAGGGCCCCGGACCCCACCGCCGGACCAACGTTGTTGGCAACGTCATTGGCGCCGATGTTGATCGCCATGTACCCGCCAATAACCGCGGCGGCCATCAGCAACATGCTGTTCGGCATTCCCTGGCTGAATGATCCGACAGTCAGCCATATTCCAAGCAGGAAAAGCAGGCTGATGCCGACCCTGTATCGTTCCGTGGTAGGGCTGGTAAGGAGGGTATCCAGGAATCCGCTCGAACGGGCCATAACAGATCAGGTCTCGTTTAGTCTGTGAAAAAAGGGGAGCGAGCTTTGCCGCGCCGCAACTATAAAATCTTTGACATGAAATTGAAATAAAACGGTCATATTTCAATCAGGCTAAACACATCACAGACGGGACTGCAAAATTTCACTAACTTCACTCATAATCCGGGCTAAAAGCGTCTAAATTACAAAAACACCAAGAATAAGGCTTGCATGTCCCAACCAACCTCCTCCGGCCAGATCGCCGCCGGCGAACGGGAAGACTTCCAGGTCTCGCGCCTGCTCACCTGGCTGTCGGTCACTGCCATAGCCTTTCTCGTCGGAATCGGCGCCAAGGCCTGGTTCGCAGGCCACACAACCCACGCCTGGGTGCTCTGGTCGTTTATCGGGCTGATCGGCCTGAACATGCTGTATTTTGCCCGCACCGGCGACCAGACAAGGCAGAAAGGCGGGCTGATTGTCATTGTCGGCCTGCTGTTTACCTATCTGATGGCCTCTGGCGGCGAGAGCAATACCGGCCCCCTCTGGTTCTATGTATTTCCGCCCCTGCTGTTCTACCTCACCGACCTGAAAACCGGCACGGCGGTTTTGCTGTTTTGTTACCTCATTGCCGTTGTGGTGTTCCAGTTTCCCGGCCTGCCACTGGTGGCCGCGGAATACAGCATGGACTTCAAGATCCGCTTCTTTGCCACCCTCACCTTCGAATCAATTTTCTGTTTTGTCCTTGAAGCCAGCCGTCTCAAGGCCCGCAATGAGCTGGTGGCGCTTGCCGAAACCCACGAGTATGCGGCGAGAACCGACGAGCTCACCGGGCTGTCCAACCGCCGGGACATGCAAAACCGCCTGGCCATGGAGTTTTCCCGCTACCTGCGCTCCGGGCACCACTTCTCCATTGCCCTGATTGATCTTGACCTGTTCAAGACCATCAACGATCAGTTCGGGCACGATGCCGGTGACGAAGTGCTCCGTGAATTTTCTGCGCTGATGAGAACAGTAATCCGGCAAACCGATGTGGCGGCCCGGTGGGGTGGCGAAGAATTTCTGGTACTCCTCCCCGACACTTCCCTGCTCCAGGCACTGACCCTGGCAGAAAGGCTTCGCTCCAGGGTAGCCAGGCAGCCGTTTCGGTTCAGGGGGCAGAGCCTGCCGGTCACCATCAGTGCCGGCGTCTGTTCTATTGCCAAGGCCGGATCCCTGGACGACCTGCTTAAACAAGCCGATGTAAACCTGTACAGTGCCAAGGAATCCGGCCGCAACCGAATCGCGCCACGAGTGCGCAGTCAGGAGACTGACCCACCAGTTAAGCCCGTGAGTTGAGCCCGTGAGTTGAGCCCGCCAAACGCTCCCGTTATGATCGTGCGCCACCACGGGACCCTATGGTCTGAACCCAGTACACTGAACAGGTAAACCAATGACAGCCATCCGTATTCTGGTGGGCAGCGTCTACGGCGGCGCGCTACTGACAGCCCGGGCAATCAAGAAGGATCTGGAAACCGACGGACATCAGGTCACCTTGCTGGAAAGCGCGGCGCTGGAAGACATCACCTCGAACCATGACCCGCTTCTGGTTTGCACATCCACCACCGGGCAGGGCGAGCTGCCACCGAACCTGCTGCCGTTCTATCTGGATTTGCGGGATCAGCTGCCACAGCAACCGGGCCGACCCTTCGGCGTGATCGTTCTGGGCGACAGCTCCTACGGCGACACCTTCTGCGGCGCCGGTGAACTGATGGAGGAAGCGCTGTACGAGACTTCGGCCCGCAAGGTTGGTGATACCCTGCGCATTGACTCCCTGGAAACCATGGAGCCTGAAGCAGACGCACTGCCCTGGGCCCGGGACTGGCTTAGCCAGATCTGACCGGATTACACAAATTTGCGTAACCGGTCCTGCCACCGACTTGAGCCATTAATGGCGACACGCCATACTCGGAAAGACAACGATATAAAGCGGTACACCGTGGCATCGACACAATGGCTCCGTTTGCTGATAGCACTGACTCTGTTGTCAGGCCTGGCAGCCCCTTCCCAGGGGGCTGAAACATCGTATATCCCGCAGATTGAGTACCTCCGCGTTGACCCGGACAGCACCCTCACCGCCACTGAAGCGCTGGCGTCCGACGACTGGCAAACCCTGAAAGAGGAAAGCCCGAATTTCGGCTACATCAGGGACACGGTCTGGCTCCGGTTTCCCGTTAGCCGCCCGGCAACGATCAATCTTCTGGAAGTCCGCTATTCCCAGCTCGACAGGCTCACTTTCTATCTGCTGGAAAACGGTCGCATTGCAAACCGGGTAGAAACCGGAGACCGGGCTCCCTTTGCGCAACGGCCCATATTATACCGCCATTTCCTGTTTCCCTTTGAACAGAGCATTGCCAGTGAGTACCAGATTCTGCTCGAAGTGAGCACTCAGGGAGCCATGCAGATACCACTCAGACTCTGGAACGCGCAGGCATTCTTCGAGCACGCATCCATCGAAGATCAGCTGCACGCAGTCTATTACGGCATCCTGATCACCGTTATCTTCTTTAATCTGTTCATTTTTTCCGCCTTGCGGGAACCGATGTACCTGCTCTATGTGCTGTCCACGCTCGGCTATCTGCTGGTGATCGGCAGCCTCAATGGCACCTCCTTTCAGCTTATATGGCCGGACAACCCTGCCATACAGAACCAGATGATGCTGCTCTCGGTGCCCTTCGCCATGCTGTTCACCCTGCTGTTCTCCCGCTCGTTTCTGAAACTGCAAGATACCGGCCCTACCCTGGACCGCCTGGTCGTAATTGCCATCGCCCTGAATGCCGTAGCGGCCGCAATCACGTTCTTCGCCGATTACAGCACCGGGAGCCGTCTGACCGTTGCACTGGCCATTCCCAGCTTCCTGCTGCTGACAACCCTTGGCCCCCTGCAGTGGGCCAAGGGTAACCCCCAGGCCAGTTACTACACCCTGGCCTGGGGCGCATTGACGCTCGGCAGTGCCGTCACCGCGGCCAACAAATACGGGCTGCTACCCACTACCTTCCTGACCACCTACGGGATGCAGATTGGCTCGGCGCTGGAGGCCATCCTGCTCACACTGGCTCTGGCGGCGCGGCTGTATCAGCAACGGCAGGAGAAGGTGGAAGCCCGGGAGGCCGAACTCAGAGCCATGGCAGCGCGACGCTCGGCAGAGCTCAAACTGATGGACCACGCCCTGCATAACCCGCTGACCGGTCTCCCCAACCGCAGCAGTTTCGAGATGATGCTGAATGACCTGATGATGCGCGGCCCGGATAAGCGCTATGGCGTTGCGATCATTCACCTGAACAACCTGCAGTCCGTTACCAAGACTCTGGGCCACCGCAACAGCGACCGGATCCTGGAGCTGGCGTCGAAACACTACAATGCCGTTATCCGGGAGCTGCCGGGCGCCATGCCAGTGGAACAGAGCGATCTGCGCAACTTTTTCCTGGCCTCACTGGATCCACAGACCTTTGCGTTTATCGTCGATGCCGATGCCACCGGCTCCGTTCCCCGGTCGATTCTCAAGGGCCTGGACGGCATTCGGTACCCTATCGAGTACCTTGGCATGCAGGTGCCTCTGGACCCGCGACTGGGTGTGGCGATTTTCCCGGAGCATGGCCTGGATGCGAACACGCTGATCCGCCGGGCGGTGATCGCCGAGGGCTCGGACTCGGCCCGGGAACGGGGCATCGCCTATTACAAGCCGGCAAGGGATTCCTACAGCGCTGACCGGCTTACCATGGTTTCGGAGCTGCGGCAGGCACTGGAAAATGATGGGCTGGCGCTTTTCATGCAGCCCAAACAGTCGCTGAGGACCAACCGGATCGTCGGCCTCGAGGCACTGATTCGCTGGCCGGGACGCTCCCAGCCTCTCCGGGCCGACGAACTGGTTACGCTGGCGGAGCAGAGCGGCCTGATCAAACCCCTTACCCGCTGGGTTCTCGAGGAGTCCCTCAAGCTTCGCTCCCGGCTGCTGGATCAGGGCTGGCCACTGACCATCTCCGTCAACATCTCGCCCAACAACCTGCGCGAGCCGGATTTTCCGGCCTTCGTTCAGAAGCTGATGAGCAGTTTTCACAGCCACCAGGGCGCCATCATCCTTGAAGTCACCGAGACCTCCATGATGCAGGACCCGGGCAATTCCCTGAGAGCCCTCAACTCCCTGAGCGCCACCGGCATTCCGATCTCCATCGACGACTTCGGGTCCGGCTACTCATCTCTGTCCTACATCAAGCAGTTACCGGCCAGCGAGGTCAAGATTGACCGGTCGTTGGTCACGGATCTTGCCACCGAGGCCGAAGACCGGGTCATTGTGCAGACCACCATCGATATGTGCCACAGTCTGGGCTACCGGGTAGTTGCAGAAGGCGTGGAGGATCACGGCACGGCGGATCTGCTGCGGGAGATGGGGTGTGACATGATCCAGGGTTACCTGATCACACCACCGCTCCCCTTCGATGAATTGCTGGACTGGCTGAGCCGAAACCACCACCAACCGGACCAGCGAAAACTCGGCTGAGCACCCTGTCAACGCTGACGGATCAGCGCCTCCTGGGTGGTGGAAGCCACCAGCAAACCCTCCTCACTGAAGAAGTTGCCGCGGTTAAAACCACGACCCGCCGAGGCGCTGGGGCTGTCCTTGTCGTACAGCAGCCATTCATCCATCCGGAAATCCCGATGGAACCAGATGGCGTGATCAAGACTGGCGACCTGAAGGTTTTTGCTCATGAAAGTCAGGCCGTGGGGGTTCAGGGAGGTCCCGAGAAACTGGAAATCGGACGCGTAAGTCAGCAGGCAGCGGTGCAGCACCGGATCATCCGGCAACGGCCCCTGAGCGCGGAACCAGCTCTGCTTGTGGGGCGGACGTTTTTCGGGCTTTAGCGGATTTACCGGGTTAACGGGCCGGATCTCGATCGGGCGATCACGGGTCAGGGTTTCGCGCACTCTTTCCGGCACCTGGGGTGCCAGGATCTTGCCCCATTCCTGTTCCGAACGAAGTGATTCCGGGCCCGGCGCGTCAGGCATCTTTAACTGATGCTCAAAGCCCTCTTCAGCCACCTGGAACGACATGGAGCCGGTCAGGATTTCCTTGCCATCCTGGCGAGCAATCACCCTGCGAACGGAGAAACTGCCACCATCCCGGACCCGCTGGACTTCGTAATCGATGGGCATGCTGTGATTGCCGGGGCGCAGAAAATAGGCATGCAGGGAGTGGCACAGACGCCCCTCAACGGTGCGGCTGGCAGCCATCAGCGCCTGGCCGATAACCTGTCCGCCGAACACGTTGGGAAAGCCCAGATCCTCGCTATCGCCCTGAAAGTGATCATCGCCAATGGGCGAAAGGTCCAGCAATTCCACCAGCTTCCTGGTTACCTCAAGCATGCCTGCTCCTGTGATTTCGTTAGCACACGACGGAGTTTTCTACCGCAAGCGGGGAGATTTCGCAATGAAAAGCCGCGAACGGCAGATAAAAACGGCCCCAGAAAACCGGGGGCCGTTCAGTCATTTCGGAGGGTTACCCGTGTATCGGCGGCACTTCCCGGGACAATGCCTGTTTCTCCAACGCAAAGCGACCTGTTACTGCAAACCCGAGGACCTCACCATCCGGACTCTTGAACAGCGCCTTGACGTCAGTGCCGTCCTGCTCCACATCCCAGCTGCCCCGGGCATCCGGAGCCGGCGGGCAGACGGCAGTAGGGCAACAGGGGGTCTTGATCATCACAGGCATGGTGCCATAGCGCACCTCGGTTCGCTCGCCGGTCAGCGTTTTGGCGAGGGCCCGGGCACAGGCCATCAGGGGCAGGACATAGAGCAGAACGTGGCCATCCACCTCGGCACAGTCCCCGAGGGCATAGACGTCCGGCGCCGAGGTTTCCAGAGCACGGTTGACGGTAATGCCACGACCGGTGGCAATGCCTGCCGCCTCGGCCAGCCCGATCCGGGGCCGCAAGCCCACGGCAGACAGCACCAGATCGGCATCCAGAGTCTCGCCATTGGCCAGGCTCAGGGCTACGCCACCGCCTTGCCGGTCGATCCGGTCCACCACGGTGCCGAGGTGGAAGCGGACGCCCAGGTTTTCCAGCTCCTGCTGAACCGCATTGGCGGCAACGTCCGGCAACAGGCCAGGCATCACCACTTCCGAGGGCGCAATCACGTCCACCTCGTAGCCGCCGTTGCGCAGATCATTGGCGAACTCACAACCGATCAGGCCGGCACCCATAATTGCGACCCGCTTGCCGTCGCCAAGGGCCTTGCGAAACTCGCGGTAGTCCATCAGGTCATTGATGGAGAACACGCGCTCCTGACCATCGCCCTCCAGGCTCAGCCGAATGACATCGGCGCCCCAGGCCAGAACCAGCTTGCGGTAGACGAGGCGCTCGTCGCCCAGCACCAGTTCGTGGCCTTGGGTATCAATTCCGGTGACGGTGGTGAAGGTCCTGACCCGCACATTCAGTTGCTCCGCCATGGCCTCCGTTGAAGCCTGAGCCAGCCCCCCGGCATCCTTGCCCTTGGTAAAGCCGGTGGAAAGCATGGGCTTGGAGTAGCTTACGCCGTCATCGGCCGTCACCATGATGACCGGGGTCTCTTTGTCCTGCTTGCGGATTTCCCGCGCCAGTGAGTAGCCGGACAACCCGGTGCCAACGATAACGATGGGGGCCTGTTCAGTCATAACCGCGTTCCTTGTTTAACCAACCGCGCCGGCTGGTATCAGCCAATCTCGATCATCTCAAAGTCTTCCTTGCCGACACCGCAGTCGGGGCAGACCCAGTCTTCCGGCACGTCTTCCCACTTGGTGCCGGGCTCAATGCCATCCTCGGGCCAGCCTTCCGCCTCATCGTAAATCAGACCGCAAACCACGCACTGCCACTTCTTCATAGAACGTCTCCCCATGTCTTTCGGGCGCAATGATAATTGTCCGACAATCTTTCGCGCAAGTGTATTACCCTTGTTAACAGATACGAACAACGGTTGAATCAGGCCATCATACCCATCGCCCCGGAATTGACCAATGCCAATGCCGACACTCGGTTCCGGAGTTTTCCGCCAGTAGCCACACATACCGGCCCGCGAGAACTGACCGCCCCTCCCTTCCGGCGCCCCTCTCCGGTATAATCGCCCGTTTTACGACAGGACCGACCGATATGACCGATACCGTCGCCGAGATGAACCAGGTAATGGCCGAAGCCGACTGCCTGGTCGATGAACAGCAGGTACAGACTGCAATTGGCAAGCTGGCCGACGATATTGCCGACCGCCTGAAAGACAGCAATCCGCTGTTGTTCTGCGTGATGAATGGCGGGCTGATCCTCACCGGGCAGTTACTGCCCCGGCTCCGGTTCCCGGTCCAGGCCGAGTACCTGCACGCCACCCGTTACCGCCAGGAAACCACCGGCGGCATCCTGGAGTGGAAGCTGCAACCCGAAGCCGACATCAACGGCCGCACCATCCTGATTGTGGATGACATCCTGGATGAAGGCACAACCCTGTGCGCCATTGCCGATTACTGCCGGGCCCACGGTGCCAGGGAAGTGCTCACCGCGGTACTGGTCGACAAGAAACACGACCGGAAAGCCCGCCCGGATCTGAAGGCGGATTTTACCGGCCTGGACGTGGAAGACCGTTTCCTGTTCGGTTACGGCATGGACTACAAGGGCTACTGGCGCAACGCGCCCGGCATCTATGCGGTCAAGGGACTCTGATATCAAAAGCCAACTGAGCGATATCAACAGCCACCTGACTATCCCCCCGACGAGCTGGTATCGCTCTCTCACAGCGGCCGGGCTGCGCAATCCCGCGGTGCACGGCCGCGCCCGGTACTGGCTGCAGGTGGAAGGCTCGTTTACCCGGGCCCTGCAGAAACATTGCACCCGGTCATTCCATGTCGAGGTTCGGCGGGAGGGCTTCGACTCGCCGAGCCTGGAAGAATCCCGGCGCCTGGCAATTCCCCCCAGGCAACACGCCTGGATACGGGAAGTCCGGCTGTGCGGTGATGGCGAGCCCTGGGTGCTGGCACGGACCGTCATCCCCCTGAACTGCCTGGAAGGTGAAGGGCGCCGCCTGCTGCACCTGGGCAACAGGCCACTGGGGGCCTATTTGTTCACCAGCCCTCATTGGGAACGGGGCCCGCTGGAAACCGGCCTCTGCAATCCTGTCATTCCCGGCCAGCCAGAGCTGGCCCGGCGCTCCCTGTTCAGTGGCCATAACAGCTCCCTGCTGGTGGGTGAATATTTCCTGCCCGCCCTGCTTCACCGGAACACGCTTTAACCGACCGCCTGCCACTGGCTATAATCCCCTGCACTTGCTGAATTCGCAGAACACCAGACGGACGCACCCCATGTTGCCCGATGCCATGCCAGACCCTATCCAGCGCCGGTTGGCCGACTACGCCAGCCTGCTCAGAATCGACCGCCCGATCGGGACATTGCTCCTGCTCTGGCCTACCTACTGGGCTCTCTGGCTGGCCGGAGAAGGCAGCCCCGGATTTGGCAATGTCATCATTTTCACACTGGGCGTTTTCTTCATGCGCGCCGCCGGTTGCGCCATCAACGATTTCGCCGACCGGGACTGGGACCGGCATGTAAAACGGACCAGGGACCGCCCGCTCACGGCCGGCCGGGTGAAGCCCTGGGAAGCGGTTGCGCTTTTTGCCGGCTTGTGCCTGATTTCATTCCTGATGGTCGTACTGTTCACCAACCCCCTGACCCTTTACCTGTCCTTCGGTGGTGCGCTGCTGGCGCTCATTTACCCGTTCATGAAGCGGTACACCCACCTGCCCCAGCTCTTTCTGGGAGCTGCCTTCTCATGGGCCATTCCCATGGCCTGGGCGGCAGAGGCCGGCGAACTCAGCCAGCTCACCTGGCTGCTATTCACCGCCAACGTACTCTGGACGGTGGCCTACGACACCCTCTATGCCATGGTGGACCGGGACGACGACCTGAAAGTGGGCATCAAGTCCACGGCCATCCTGTTCGGTGATGCCGATAAAGCGATCATTGCCACCCTGCAGGGTATGGTTGTGCTGATCCTGGTCATCGTGGGCCAGCGCGCCGAACTGGGCACATTTTATTATCTGGGCGTGGTGGTCATGGCCTGCCTGTTCGTGTACCACCAGTTCCTGGCCCGGGAACGGGAGCGTGAGGGCTGCTTCAAGGCGTTTCTCAATAACAGCTGGGCCGGGTTCGCGGTGTTTACTGGCCTGGCCATCGATCTGCTGATGCGCTGATCCTGTCATATACTTGTAACACTTGGACGTTGTAATGGGGTAGCAACAAATCAAGGTCTGACACAGGTTAAAGCTCATGACTGGAAAAACTGTCCTGATCGTCGATGATGAGGCGCCGATCCGCGAGATGATCGCCGTGGCCCTCGAAATGGCGGATTATGACTATCTGGAGGCAGCGGACGCCCGGGAAGCCCATGCCCTGATTGTCGACAAACACCCGGATCTCGTGCTCCTGGACTGGATGCTCCCCGGCACCAGTGGCGTGGAGCTGGCCCGTCGCCTGAAAAAGGAAGAGGCGACCGCCGATATTCCCATCATCATGCTCACCGCCAAGGTGGAGGAAGACAACAAGATTCAGGGTCTGGAAGTCGGTGCTGATGACTACATCACCAAGCCGTTCAGCCCGAGGGAACTGGTTGCCCGCCTGAAAGCGGTCCTGCGGCGCGCGACACCGCCCGGCGTGGACAACCCCATTGAAGTGGAAGGCCTGACCCTGGACCCGATCGGCCACCGGGTCACCACCAACGAGGGCGCCCTCACCATGGGCCCGACCGAGTACCGGCTGTTGCAGTTCTTCATGACCCACCAGGAACGGGTATATACTCGCTCCCAGCTTCTGGACCAGGTCTGGGGCGGTAATGTCTATGTCGAGGAACGGACGGTTGATGTCCACATCCGCCGGCTGCGCAAGGCCCTTGGCGACGACTACGACCATCTGATCCAGACGGTTCGGGGAACCGGTTACCGCTTCTCGACCAAAGCCGCGTAAGTAACTCCGGCCAGCTGAGCGTCAGCCCCGGATCGGACACAAGGCAGTTTTTGATGCAACACAACTGGTCTCGGTACCTGCGCTACATCCTCGGCGGACTGCTCGGCTCCACTCTGGTCGGCCTCTACTTCGGCGAGCCTTATTACGGGCTCACTTTCGGACTGGTCATCTATCTCTGGTGGACGCTTGTTCAGGCCCGGCGCCTGTACCAGTGGCTGGCCAACCCCAGCGCCACGGACGAAGCGCCTCAGAGCATCGGGCTGTGGGGCGACATCTTCGACAATCTCCACAAACTGCATCAGACTCATCTGAGAACCCAGGATCGCTTGCGGGCCCAGATAAACCGGGTGCAGGAGTCCACCAACGCCATGCGCGATGGTGTGATCATGACCGACTCCGGGGGTGCCATGGAGTGGTGGAACGGATCAGCCGAATACCTGCTGGGCTTCCGGCGCAACACGGACCGCGGCCAGTACATCCACAACCTGATCCGCACACCCGCCTTCAAGACCTACTTCGATTCCCGGAACTACCGGGAGCCGCTGGAGATCCACTCCCCGGCCAAACCCCATATTCACCTGCAGATACAGATCAGCCTGTTCGGTGACGACGACCGTCTGATCGTCGCCAAGGACGTCACCCGTCTGTTCCAGCTGGAGCAGATGCGCCGGGACTTCGTCGGAAACGTGTCCCATGAGATGCGCACGCCACTGACGGTGATCAGTGGTTACCTGGAAACCCTGGTCGACAACGCCGATGACCTGCCGCCAAAGTGGCGCCGGGCCATTAACACCATGGCCGCCCAGTCGTCCCGGATGGAAGCCCTGATTACGGATCTGATCCTGCTGTCGAAGATTGAAACCGGTGAACAGACGGTGAATGACACCCTCACGGACGTGGACCAGTTGATCAGCCAGATCAGCCACGATGCCCGGGCGCTCAGTGGCGACAAGCAGCACGAGATAAGGGTTCAGGTCGGTGACCACCGGTTACTGAAAGGTGATGAAAGCCAGTTGCGCAGCGCCTTCTCAAACCTGATCTTCAATGCCGTCAAGTACACGCCAGCCGGGGGAAAAATTACCGTATCCTGGTCCACCAACCGGGAAGGCGCGCACCTGTCGGTCAAAGACACCGGAATCGGCATTGATCCGGTGCACATCCCTCGTCTGACGGAACGCTTTTACCGGGCTGATCCAAGCCGGCACAAGGACACCGGAGGCACCGGGCTTGGTCTGGCGATCGTCAAACACGTGCTGCTCAATCACGATGGCAATCTGGAAATACGCAGCCGCATTGGCGATGGCAGCGAATTCATCTGCCACTTCCCCAGGGACAGGCTGGCAGAGCGCGTACCGGAGAAGACCGAAAACTAGCGCTTACCGGCACGGAAGCGGGCGACAAACCGGGACAGATCTTCCAGCTTTTTCGGGTCCTCGTCGACAAAGCGGATGGTCACGCTGACGAAATCGGTGTCCTGGCGCTTGTCTACCGCCTGTAACTGATGCACGTAGCCATTCAGCCGGGCCATCTGGCCCTCACCTGTCTCAATATCAACCACGGCCTGATCAAGAATACCGGGAAATACCTGATCCCGTTTGGCGATCACCCGGACTTCCGTCAGGTTGATGTCCTTGACCACGGATTTCAGGGTACTTCCGGCAAAGCGGATAGAGGCAAGACTCATCGCACCCCGGGCCTGGGCCTGTCTCGGGGTTGCCGGACTCGCCGGCATCAAGGGCGACGACGGGGCCGATTTCTCAGGAGTTACCGGCGCCGTGGCCGGCTCCTGCTTGCGGGTCAGCAAGGCCGCAGATTCCTTGAATGCGTCCGCGGGACTGGCCATGGACTTGCCGCTGTGATCCATGGCGTCCTGCAGTTTTCGCCCCATGACCTTGATAATTTTCCTGCTAAGGCCATCCGGGCTGAACGGCTTGCCGAGGTATTCGGAAACCCCTCCCTTGACCGCTTCAATCACATGATTCTTGTCCCCCCGGCTGGTGATCATGATAAACGGCACTTTCTCGTACTGGGGCTGCTCACGCATCCACTGCAACAGCTCCAGCCCGGACATTTCCGGCATCTCCCAGTCGCATAGCACCAGATCAAATGCCGTCCGGGACATCAGTGACTGAGCCCGCCGGCCGTTCTGGGCATCGATTGTCTCGAATACCGGAAAGCGCTGGCGCACTGTTCGCTTGACCAAATCACGTACAAAGCTGGCGTCGTCCACCACCAGCGCTTTCAGCATTACCATAATTGCGACCTTCCGCTCTCCACCGCCCGGGTTAATGGTCCAACTATAGAACAAAGGCCAACGCCGGAAACCTGCCTGCAACAAAAAGACGACAAATGCGGTTTGCCGGGAACCGGCAGGTTAAAGAATTGTCACCCCTCCTGGCCCCACACAATGTTTCTCCGGCGTGAAAACGCGCTACCATGGGGTCCGGAATTTTCACACCATCATTACCCTGATAGAGGTTCTGTGTGCTGACCACACCTGCAAGGATTCTGCACCCTCGCGGCCTTACCCGCGGCTTACTGGTTTCCGGTTTTTTATCACTTCTGTCACTGCCCACCATCGCCCAGGACAGCGCGGCATCAGCACCGGCCGGTTTTTCCGAATGCAAGGCCCGGCTGCAGGAACAGGCCATTGCCGCCGGAGTCAACAGCAAGACCGCCAGCGAAGTGATGGCCAGGGCTGAACACCTGGACCGGGTAATTGAACTGGACCGCCGGCAACCGGAATTCACTACCACCTTTGCCGATTATCTGAACCGGCGGGTTAACGATGCCCGGGTCAGCAAGGGCCGTGAATTGCTGGAGGAACACCGGGAGCTGCTGGACCGTGTGACCCGGGAAACCGGCGTGCCGGCGCCCTATCTGGTTGCCTTCTGGGGACTGGAAACCAACTTTGGCAGCTATTTCGGCAAAATGCCGGTGCCAAGCTCCCTGACCACCCTGGCCTGCGATCCCCGCCGCAGCACCTTCTTCACCGAACAGCTGATAGCCGCCCTGCGCATCATCGATGAAGGCGCCATACCGGCAGATCAGATGGAAGGCTCCTGGGCCGGCGCCATGGGCCATGTGCAATTCATGCCCACGGTGTTTCTGCAGCACGCAGTGGATGCCGATGGTGACGGGCGCCGGGACCTCTGGAACAGCCTGCCGGATGCCATGATGTCCGCCGGCAGGTTCCTGCAATCCATGAACTGGAACGGCGACTACCGTTGGGGCCGGGAAGTACTTCTGCCCGACAACTTCGACTACTCCCTGGCAGACGGACGGCGACTGCCCCTGGCACAGTGGCGGGAGATGGGCATTACCGATGCGTTCGGCAATGCACTGGCCCGGGAACCCATTGATGCGGCCCTGGTGGTGCCCGCCGGGCACCGGGGCCCTGCCTTTCTCGCCTACGACAACTTCCGGGTGATCATGGGCTGGAACCGATCGGAATTCTACGCCATCGCGGTTGGTTACCTGGCAGACCGGATTGCCGGAGCAGGGATGCTCCAGAACCCGCCGCCGGAGGATGCGCCGGCGCTGTCCCGTGACAACATCATCAGCCTTCAGGAGGCTCTGCAGCAACGGGGTTATGAGCCTGGCAAGCCCGATGGCATTATGGGACCGGCAACCCGCTCTGCCATCCGCCAGTTCCAGGCATCCAGCGGGCTGATCGCCGACGGTTATCCCGGCGAAACCGTGCTGACAAAACTGGGCGTCCTGACCAGTCAGTGATCTAGTGTCCCTTAACAAAAGTTCGTCTTATTATTGAGCTTGTCAGATAGGCGCGCGATTGACTCAATGATTTGATCGGCGGTTTTACGCCAGACAAACGGTTTGGGATCGTCATTATACGTTGCAAGGTAGTCCTTGATTG